>NZ_CP027727.1:2525113-2840752 GCF_003851685.1 Pseudomonas sp. R5-89-07
CGGCGGTGCCATTGTCCAGTACCAGTCGGGATTCGGCGGGCAGCAGGAAGATGAATTGCACGTCCTGCGAGGTCAGGCCCGCACTGGCCAGTGCCTTGATCGCCAGGTAATGCCCGATGGAGCCACGCCCGGTGACGATTTTCTTGCCCTTGAGGTCGGCTGCGGTCTTGATCGGCGAATCCTGGGGCACCAGCAGCGCGGTGGTGTTACGCCCTTCGGCGTGGATGATGCTGATCACCTTGAGCGACGCCCCGGCGCCGAGCGCGAACACATAGGGCGCATCGCCCAGCGCGCCGACGTCCACCGCGCCGGCATTCAGGGCTTCGCCCAGGGGCGAGGCCGAGGGGAATTCCGACCATTTGATCTCGTATGGCACGTTTTGGGTTTCGCCAGAGGCTTCCAGCAGCGCTTTGATCGTCGACTTCTGGTTGGCCACGCGCAGGGGTTGCAGGTCGGCGGCGTGGGCGTTGCCGAGCAGGCCGAGGGCGAGGGCGCCGCCCAGCAGCAAGCGCTTGAAGGGGGTAGTGAACAGCATGGGACAGACTCCAGGCGTTGGATAAAGGAAGGTACCTCCGCCTGGAGAAGGGGTCGGATTTCCGGGAACGGTGTTGCGGTGGATCAGATGACGTAGAAACCGTGGGTGGCGTCGCGCGCCAGTTGCTCGACCAGGCCGAATTCCCAGTCCAGGTAGGCCTGCATGGCTTCCCGTGGGTTATCGGTGCCTTCATAGGGGCGGCGATAGCGGTCGATGCGCGGTGAGGCCAAGTGAGTTTCACCTTCTTCGAGCGGCAGTTGCGCGGCGATCCAGGCGGCGGTACCACCCTGCAGCAGGAACACTTGGCTGCCGGTCAGGGCTTCGACTTCGGCCACCGCCAGGCGCGCCAATTGGCTGCTGCCGCAGGTCAATACGTAGCGCTGCTCGCGGGGCACCTTGGCCAGCGCCTCGGGCAGTTGCGCGCGCAACACCCACCAGGCACCGGGGATATGGCGCTTGACGTAATTGGCGCTGGCGGTGAAGTCCAGCACCACCGTGTCGCCATGCTCGAGCCAGTCGGCCAGGGTGTGCGGGCTGATCAGTTCGGCCTGGGGCGGCGGGGGCACCGGCGCGCCCCAGGCACCCTGTTCACTGAAGTGCGCGGCTTGCAGCTCGTCGAGCACATAGACTTCCCAACCCAGTTGGGCAAGCCAGGACGCCGACATGTTTGCGCGCACGCCGTCATCGTCCACCAGCACCAGGCGCGCACCGCGCACGCTGGCGACGTGGTCGGTTTCCTGCACCAGCTGCCCGCCCGGTGTGGAACGGGCGCCGGGCAGGTGGCCGGCCTCGAATTCTTCCGGGGTGCGCACGTCGAACAGGTAGGTGGTGCGGGCCGCGTCCTGCTGCCAGCGTTGCAGATCAGCCAGGCTGGCACGGCCGACGCGGGCCTTGTCGGCCACGCCGCGTGCGGCCTGGGCGGCGGTTAGGCGGTGTTCCTCGCTGGTCGGTGCAAAGCGGCGCGCCTGGCCATGGGCTAGTTTTTGCCCGGCCAGGGTCCAGCCGATGGTGCCGTTACGCAGCGCCGACACCGGGTTGGCCACGCCAGCGTTGATCAGCGACTGGGTGCCGATAATGCTGCGGGTGCGCCCGGCGCAGTTGACGATAATGCGCGTGGCCGGGTCCGGGGCCAGTTCACGGGCGCGCAGCACCAGTTCGGCACCCGGCACGCTGATGCCGGTGGGGATGCTCATGGTCTGGTATTCATCGAAGCGCCGGGCGTCGAGCACCACCACATCGGCCTGATTGTCGAGCAGCGCCTGGACCTCTTCGGCGGCCAGGGACGGCGTGTGGCGCTGGCTTTCCACCAATTCGCCAAAGGCCTTGCTCGGCACGTTGACGTCGATAAACAGCTCGCCACCGGCCTGGCGCCAGCCCTCAAGCCCGCCTTCCAGCAGGCTGACTTGGGTGTAGCCCAGCGCAAGCAGGCGATCGGCGGCGCGCTCGGCCAACCCTTCACCGTTGTCGTACAGCGTGACCTGAGTGTCGCGGCGTGGAATGCGCGAATACACCTCCAGTTCCAGCTTGGACAGGGCAATGTTCGCGGCAAACAGCGGGTGGCCTTCGGCAAACGGCGCTTCCTCACGCACGTCTACCAGGGCGACTTCTTCATGGTCCAACAGGGCCTGGCGAATCTGGGCGTAGCTGCGGGTCGATACGGTGCTCATAAGGCAGGGCTCTTTTCTTTGGACAGGTCCCAGATATTGGGGAGGTAGGCGTTGGAATAACCGGAGATAAACAGTTTCTCGCTGCCATCGGGCTGATACACCGCTCGGCGCACCGCGCCGATGTTGGCGCCGTACACGTGAATGCTGATGGACACCTGATCGGCGTGGGCATTGCTCACCTGATGGATATCACCGATCTTCGGCGACACCGCTTCGACCTGGCCCGGCAACAGTTGCACCGGCTTGCCCTCGGCAACCAGCGTGCCATCGGGCGCCCGGGCAAAGCCTTGGGAAAACTCTGCACCGCGCAACATGCCGATCAGGCCCCACACGCGATGGTCATGAATTGGCGTGCGTTGCCCCGGCCCCCACACAAAGCTGACGATGCTGAAACGCTGGCGCGAATCGGCATGCAGCAGAAATTGCTGGTAACGCTCGGGGTCGGGTTGGGCGAAGTCGTCGGGGAGCCAGTCATCATGGCTGACCAGTTGCGCCAGCAGCTTGCCGCCACGGTGCAGCAGGTCGCCCTCACGCGGGTTGCCGTCGATCAGCTCAGCCAAGGCGCCGATGAAGGCGCGCAGTCTCTCGGGGTGTCGGGCCTGGCTCATGAACATTCCATTAGCGGTTTTGATAGGCTTATCTAAGCATAATGTTAATGGTTAATATGCTATTTTTTAATGATTAGCTTATAGCTCAAGGTAATTTAGAACCGGCCTGTATAGCGTTAGACGTTATCGATCACAGCGCGGGCTATCCAGACCGTGTTGCGCGAACTATGCTTCGCGCACATCTTAATGACTGATCTCTATGTGCGGCCCAAATGAAAATTGACGATATCGATGCCTTTGTCGAAGTGATTCGTTGCCAGTCCATCAGCCATGCCGCCGAGTCGTTGCAACTGACCCAGCCGGCCATCACCCGCCGCGTGCAGAACTTCGAGCAGGCGCTGGGGGTGGAGCTGTTCGACCGCAACACCAAACCCCTCAAGCCGACACTGATCGGCACCCGGGTGTATGAGCAATGCCGGCTGATCCTGCGGGAGATGGACGCGCTGCGCGAATTGGTCGCCACCGACGCACCGCCCACCGGCGTGCTGCGCCTGGGCGTGCCGCAGACCATTGGCGATGTGGTGCTGCTGGATGCGCTCAAGCAGTTGCGCACCGACTACGCCGACCTGCGCGCCCAGGTCGCCACTGGCTGGGGCAGCCAACTGGTGGGCAAGATCGAGCGCGGCGAGCTGGATGCGGCGGTGGCGTTGTTTCCGGCGGGCAAGATTTTTCCGGACAATATCGTCGGTGAGTCCATCGGCAAGATGGAGCTGGTGGTGGTGTGCGCCAAGGCGCAACTGCCGAAAAAGCCGTGCAAGCTGGCCGACGTGTACCAGGGCGGCTGGATTCTCAACCCGGACGGGTGTGGCTTCCGGGCCGGTTTGCAGCGCACCTTGTCCGACCAGGGCCTGGCCTTGCGGGTCAACCTGGAAACCTTCGGCACCGAGTTGCAATTGGGGTTGGTCGCCGATGGGCTGGGCCTTGGCCTGGTGCCGCGCCCGCTGCTCGAGCGCAGTGCCCATCGAGAGCAACTGGCGGTGATGCCGCTGAAAGACTTCAAGCCGGTGATGGATCTGTGGCTGATCTATCCGCATTTCCTTGGCAACCTGCAAGGGCCGGTGGATGCGTTTGGCCGGTGGGTGGCGAACTCCCTGCACAAGATCCGCAACGCTGCCTGAGTCCTTGTGGGAGGGGGCTTGCTCCAATGCCGGCCAGTTAAGCGAAAGTGGTTCACTGTAGGAGCGAGCTTGCTCGCGAAAAACGCCCAGGCAACGCGTTCATTCTGGATAAACGAGGGGGCCCTGAGTTCTTCGCGAGCAAGCTCGCTCCTACAAAAAAGCCTTACTGACTGGCATTAGGGCTTGCCCCCCTCCCAGGGCTTTATAAAAATTAATAATAATTAGCTTAGATTAAAATGTGATTTTTATTATTTCTGGGCATCCCCTAGGCTGGCCTGCAAGCTATTAAGGCCATCCAGGAAGTTTTGCCATGAGCAGCGTCACCTCGCTACCGAGCGTTTCCAGTACCGTCCGCCAACGCGTCACGCCAGAGGAGTGGGAAGTGCGCGTCAAACTGGCCGCCGCCTATCGGCTGGCGGCGTTGTACAAGTGGACCGATCATATCTATACGCACTTCTCCGCCCGTGTACCCGGCCCGGAGGAGCATTTCCTGATCAACGCGTTCGGCCTGTTGTTCGATGAAATCAACGCCTCCAACCTGGTCAAGGTGGACCTCGACGGCACCCTGGTCGATGACCCCACTGGCCTCGGTATCAACTACGCCGGCTACGTGATCCACAGCGCCATCCACGGCGCGCGCCACGACTTGCAAGCGGTGCTGCACACCCACACCCGCGACGGTATTGCGGTGTCCGCGCAGAAGGACGGGTTGTTGCCGATTTCCCAACATTCCATCGCATTCTCCGGTCGCGTGGCGTACCACGGCTATGAAGGCGTGGCGCTGGACCTGGACGAACGCCAGCGGCTGGTGGCGGACCTGGGCGACAAGAGTGTGATGATCTTGCGCAACCATGGGCTGCTGACCGCAGGAATTAGTGTGGAGCATGCATTCCAGCAACTGCAGGGCCTGGAGCGCGCGTGCAATATCCAGATTGCGGCGCAGGCGGCAGGGAACGCGGAGTTGGTGTTTCCGCCGGCTGAAGTGGTGGCCAGGGTCGAGGAGCAGGCCAAGGTATTCAGCAGCGGCGACGGGCCTGGTGTGGCGCGGCATTGGAATGCGTTGATTCGGCAGCTGGAGCGTACCGACACCGACTACAAGAACTGAGTCGTCGCAGGTTCCGATGCAGCAGGGAGCAAGCCCCCTGCGCATCGAAGCCGGTTATTGGGCCAGGTTGTGCTGGATTTGCTGCTTGGCCAAGGTCACCACGTTGTCCACGGTGAACCCGAACTTTTCCTGCAACTTCGCCAGCGGCGCCGACGCGCCAAAGCTGTTCATCACCACTTTGGCGCCGCTCTGCCCGACGTAGCGGTCCCAGCCGAGGGGGCCAGCCTGTTCCACCACCACGCGCGCCTTCACCGCTGGCGGCAACACGCTGTCGCGGTAGGCCTGGTCCTGGTCTTCAAACAGCTCCCAGCTAGGCATCGACACCACTTGCGCGGCAACCCCTTCGCCGACCAGTTGTTCATAGGCCTCGACCGCCAGGCCGACTTCACTGCCCGTGGCGATCAGGATGACCTCAGGTTTATCCGCGCCGGCCAGTATGTACGCACCTTTGGCTGCACCGGAGGCGGGCGCATAGCGGCTCCGGTCCAGCGTCGGCAGTGGCTGGCGCGACAGCACCACACAGCTTGGCCGATGGGTTTGCGCCAGCGCCACCTTCCACAAGTGCGCCGTTTCATTTGCGTCGCCTGGGCGCAGGGTCAACAGGCCTGGGGTGGCACGCAGTTGGGTCAGGTGCTCGATGGGCTGATGCGTCGGGCCGTCTTCGCCCACACCGATGGAGTCATGGGTAAACACGAAGATCACCGGCAACTCCATGATCGCCGCCAGGCGGATCGGCGGTTTCATGTAGTCGCTGAACACCAGGAACGTCGAGGTGTACGGCCGCAGGTAGGACAGCGCCATGCCGTTGGCAATCGCGCCCATGGCGTGCTCACGAATACCGAAGTGCAGGTTGCGCCCGCTGTAGTCGTCGGCACTGAAACGGCCGGCGCCGTCGAAGGTGAGGTTGGTCTTGGTCGAGGGCGACAAATCCGCCGACCCACCCAGCAACCAGGGGATCTGTTGGGCGAAGGCGTTCAGCACCTGGCCGCCCGATGCGCGGCTGGCGACACCCTTGGCATCGGCCGCAAAATCGGGCAAGTCAGCCTGCCAGTGTTCGGGCATTTCCCCGGCGCGCATGCGTTGCAGTTCATCGGCGCGTTGCGGGTCGAGGGACGACAAGGTCTGGTTCCACTGCGCAAACAGCGGCTCGGCGCGCTCGTGCAGGGCGTCGCGCAATGCCGTGCGCGCCTCGTCGGGCACCAGGAAGCTTGCGTCCTGCGGCCAGCCGTACGCGGCTTTGGTCAGGCGAATTTCTTCGTCGCCCAACGGCTCGCCATGGGCGGCGGCGGTGTTGTGTTTGTGCGGCGAGCCATAGCCGATCACGCTGTCGACCACAATCAGGGTCGGTGCGCCGGTATTGGCCTTGAAGGTTTCCAGCGCCACGCAAATGGCCTGCAGGTCATTGGCATCGGTGACATGCACGGTGTGCCAGCCGTAGGCCTGGAAGCGCTTGATTACATTTTCACTGAAGGCCAGCTCGGTGTGGCCCTCGATGCTGATGGTGTTGTTGTCGTAGATCCAGCACAGGTTATCCAGGCGCAGATGCCCGGCCATCGACGCCGCTTCACTGCTGATGCCTTCCATCATGTCGCCGTCACCGCACAGGGTGTAGACGTCATAGTCGAACAGCACCTGGCCGTCGCGATTGAAACGCTGGCCCAGCCACTGCCCGGCCATGGCCATGCCCACGCTGTTGGCGCAGCCCTGGCCCAGAGGACCGGTGGTGGTTTCCACGCCGGTGGTCATGCGGTATTCGGGGTGCCCTGGGGTTTTGGAACTCATCTGGCGGAACTGCTTGATGTCGTCCAGGCTGACCGCCGGCTGCCCGGAACGCTTGCCGTGGGCGTCGATCTCCACCACACCGGCCAGGTGCAGCAGCGAATACAGCAGCATCGACGCATGCCCCACCGACAACACGAAGCGGTCACGGTTGGGCCAATCTGGATGCTCCGGATAGTAGCGCAGAAAGCGACTCCACAGCGTATAGCCCACCGGCGCCAGGCCCATGGGCGTGCCCGGATGGCCCGAATTGGCCTTCTGCACGGCATCCATGGCCAGCGTGCGGATAGTGTTGATGCATTGGGTGTCGGCGGCGGTGGCGGTGTGATTCATGAAACCGGTCTCCCTCGAGTGGCGATCTACAGTGGAGGGCAGGGCAGCGCAAAGGTTTGATCCCATCGCCGGGGTTGCGACGAACGGGGCGTATTGACCTCGGACATGACAAGACCCTCGGGAATGGGCTAGTTTCAAGGGGTAGGCCCATTGATCAACTAGTGGAGGTACGCCATGCCAGTGAAACACGACCTGTATCAGGACTTGGGGATGAGCAAGGAAGTTGTTCACGAACGCAGGGCGAGTGACAAGCGTCTGGACTCGTTGCTCACTCAATACGACGCCGCCGATGGAGAGGTGCTGAAGGCGGAGTCGGCCAGTGCCAGCGATGACGAGGTGGAAAGGCTGAAGAAGAAACGGTTGTTGATCAAAGATGACATTGTTGCGAAGTTGGCTTAAACAAAAAACTCCAACCCGTGGCGAGGGAGCTTGCTCCCGCAGGGGTGCGGAGCGCCCCCAGGGCAGTGCGACTGCTGCGCAGCCGAGCGGGAGCAAGCTCCCTCGCCACAACCGGTGTGTTTCAGTCGAATGTGCACATTTGTTCAGAATTGTTTGAGGGACAAGCTCAGCCTCACTCCTTATGATGCGCCCCGTCCACCCGGCTCTGGGGCTTTTTGCGGCGCAAGGATTGCGTTGTTGAGCCGGGCGGACATCCTTTTTTAAACCAGCAACGTCTTCATGCACTCGTCCATGGAACGTTGTTGCGTCTCGCCATACAGCTGCAACTCATCGATTGTTCCCCGGCCCAGTGCCTGCTCGAATTCGGCACGGTTCGAATTGGCCGCGTAGTGACTCTGCGCGGCATCGCCCAGGTTCGACTGAAAGATCCCCGCCGCGCTCACGGGCAGGAAGTCCTCGTACACCAGCGGTTCCACCTGCACGTGCCCCGCGCTGATCAGTGCTTCCAGTGTGCGCGGTTGGTCGGCCTTGCCGCGGGCCGCCAGGCCTATCTCGCTGGGGAAGTAGCGGAAGTACGCCAAGCCTTGCTCACGCATTTGCGCATGGTTATCCGGGAATGCCTGGAAGTGTTGCGCCATCAATTGCTCATAACGTGCGGCGTTGGATTCGTTGGGGAAGGCGCCGAGTTCATCGCGGGCGGCATTCAGCAATTGGTCGTACAGGGCGCGTCCCTTGGGCGTGAGCGCGACCCCGCGCTGTTCGATTTCGCCGAAGCGTGCGCTGTGGCTGCCCTGGGCATCGGTGAACGCAATGGGCTCGTCGAGGGCCTTGAAGCTGGTCTGGCGCAGCAGGATCGGGCAGTTACGCCGAGGCGGGCCTTCGATCACGGCCTTGGGGGTGATGCCGTTGGCGGGCATGGCAGCCTGCACCTGGTCGATGTCCAGGGTGCGCGGGGTGAGGTGGTTGATGTGCGGGCCCTTGAAGGCCACCACGTCGGCGATCAGGCGATGTTGGTCGCTGAGTTGCCGATACTGCGCCGCCGTCACGGTGGCGGTGTGGTGCCAGCGAAAGGTCTCCAGGGCCTGTCGGATAAATGCTTCGGCGTCTTCGGCGTCGAGGCCGCCGTCTTGTTCGGCCTGTTCGATCAGTGCCAGGGCGCCGGGGGTGAAGATCGAGCGCTTGGCCAGGGCGGTTTCAGCGAAGCTGCGCAGCGCGGGGCTTTCGATCAGTTCCAGGCGCAACAGCGAAGTGAACACGCGAAACGGGCTGGTTTGCAGGGACTGTTCGTGGACGGCGCGAAAGGCGGTGGAATGCACCGGCACGCCGGCCGGTGTCAGGTCGTAATAGCCCACCGGTTGCATGCCCATCACCGCGAACAGGCGGCAGATGGTCGCCAGCTCTGCAGCGGTGCCCAGGCGAATCGCGCCGTGGCGTTCCATGTCCAGGCGCTGGATTTCGCCGGTACGTTGCAGGTGCTCGGCCAGGCCTTGGTTGCTCTCCAGCACCCGTGCATTGGTCTGGGCCACCAGCGCCATCAGCGCGCCGTACAACGGCACTTCATCCCTATACATATCGGACATCGCCCGGGAAAAGCCCTTACGGATCTCGTCGGGGCTGACATGTGCGGTACCTGGCATAGAAAAATTCCTGAAGGCGTGGGCGAGGGGGTGTGGCTTTCTGCGGATTTTGTTGGGCGACAGCGGTGGGTGCAAACGAAGTTTCCTCTGGACTTCATTCTGCAAACGAATGAGGTGACGAAAATATGACAACGCTCAGCCTCGGCGAAATTTCATTTTCCAGCGGTTTTCCTAACTAATTCTTCACGGAGTTCGTCGGGGGCGGCATGAAACAATCGTCACGTTTGTAGGGATGAAACGCCGTTTTGCACACAACACTCATAAAAAAATGTTCAGGGGCCATCGTTAATGAAAATTTCTACACTGGCGTTATCCATCACCGCCGCGGTGCTTGCACAACAGGCGTGCGCTGATGACTTCGGGCTCGGCGCCCTGGGCACGGGCAACGGTCACAGCGGCTTTGTTGAAGACAGCCATGCGTCCGTCAGCTCGCGCAGCATGTACTACAGCGCAGACAACCGTTCGGGCAGCAACAACGATCTGCGCGAAGCCGCGACAGCGCTGCGCCTGGATTACAAATCCGGCTATACCCAGGGCACCCTTGGCGTGGGGTTTGACGTAATGGCCTTCGGCGCCTTGCGCCTGGATGGCGGCGACGGTCATACCGCAGGCCCCGGCCTGTCCGGCAACGGCAACAGTTTTTTCCCGACCAAGAACAACGGCACCGAGCCCGCCGATTCTTTCGGCCGCGCTGCGGGTAATGTCAAATTCCGTATTTCCCAGACCGAGTTGCACGTTGGCGGCGGTCTGGCTCCGGTACTGCCGATCCTGGTCTCGAACGACAGCCGCGTGGCGCCGCAGACCTTCGATGGTGGCATCCTCACGTCCAGCGACATTCCCAACGTTACCTTCACGGGCGGTGAACTGAACCGCGCCGAAGGCCGCGCTTCAAGCAACTCGACAGGCTTGAGCGTGGCCGGCGGCACGCGGGACAGCGACAGCTTCAAGTTTGGTGGGGTGGACTACAAACCCTTCGGCTCTTCCGACAACGCCGTCGCGAAAAACCTGACGTTGCAGTACTACTACGCCCAATTGCAGGACTTCTACAAACAGAACTACTTCGGCCTGGTGCATGTGCTGCCGCTGGGCAACGACCAGTCGTTCAAGACCGACCTGCGCTATTTCGACAGCAGCAGCGATGGCAAGAATGGTGAGAGCGGTTACCAGTTCAATAACAACGGTGGCTACGCCAGGCACGCCAATGAAGTGGACAACAAAACCTACAGTGCTGCCTTCACCTACCAACTGGGCGGCAGCAGCCTGATGCTCGGCCATATCGGCGTGGGTGACGACGGCGGCTTTGTGTGGGTCAACCAGGGTAGCTTGGCCGATCCCCACGCCCAGGGCGCCGGTGGCAGCGACTTCTACCTGTTTACCGATGCGGTGGTGGGCCAGTTTTCCCGCGCGGGTGAGCAGGTCAACTTCGGCCAGTATGCGTATGACTTCAAGGCTTACGTGCCGGGCCTGAAAGCCTCCGTGGCCTACCTCAACGGCAGCGATATCAAGGCCAAGGTGGCCGGTGGCCCTGACCAGAAAGAAAACGAAACCGATTTTCGCCTGGACTACGTGGTGCAGGCCGGCCCTCTGAAAGGCTTCGGTACCACCTTTCGCACCGGGACCTATCACGGTAAAAACACCGGCACCGCCGACCAGGACCAAACCCGCCTGATCTTCAACTACACCTACGCGCTGTTCTAAGTCTTCATGTGCACCCGGGCGTCATTGGGTTCTACACTGCTGCTCACCCGGCAGGCGATGGAGGACTCAATGACGGCCACACCCACACACCCAATGCTCGACACCCTCGAAGGTCAGCGCCTGACGGCACAGGATGCAGAGTGCTGGCGCGAGTGGGGGCCGTACCTGAGTGAACGCCAATGGGGCACCGTGCGCGAGGACTACAGCGCCGACGGCGATGCCTGGGCCTATTTCCCACATGAACATGCCCGCAGCCGCGCCTACCGTTGGGGCGAGGATGGCCTGGCCGGTTTCAGCGACAAGGCGCAACGCTGGTGCCTGGGCCTGGCGCTGTGGAACGAGCGCGACGCGATCCTCAAGGAGCGCCTGTTCGGCCTCGATAACGCCGAGGGCAACCATGGCGAGGACGTCAAGGAACTGTACTTTTTCGTCGATGGCGTGCCGAGCCATGCCTACATGCGCATGCTCTACAAATATCCCCATGCGGCGTTTCCCTACACCGACTTGATCGCTGAGAACGCCCGTCGCGGACTGGCTGACACCGAATATGAAATCCTTGATACCGGTGTGTTTGACGACAGCCGCTACTGTGACGTCAGCGTCGAGTACGCCAAGCATCAACCCGACGATATCTTCATGCGCATCACCGTGCACAACCGTTCCGAGCAACCCACGCGCCTGCAGGTGTTGCCCCAGCTGTGGGCGCGTAATGACTGGAGCTGGACGTTCGACGCACCCAAGCCTGATTTGACGCTGGACGCTGACCGCGTGCGGGCCCGTCATCATGAGCTGGAGGATCGGTATCTCAGCGCCTGGGGCCAGGACGGCGTGGAATGGCTGTTTTGCGAAAACCAGACCAACTTTCCCAAGCTGGGTGGGCCATCGGCGCCGGGGCCGTTCAAGGACGGTATTAACGATTACGTGGTGAATGGCATTCAAGGCGCTATTCGCCGGGACGCGGGAACCAAGGTTGCCGCGCGGTTCTGCCTGGAACTGGCGGGTGATGAACGCAAAATCCTGTACCTGCGCTTTGCCCCTGTGGACGCGCCCGAGGTCAACGCGCGCAAGTTGTTCGACCAACGCCGTCAGGAGGCCGACGATTTCTATGCGGCCCTGCAACAAGGAATCACCGACGAAGATGCACGCAACGTCCAGCGCCAGGCCCTGGCCGGGTTGTTGTGGTCCAAGCAGTTGTATTATTTCGACGTCAACCAGTGGCTGGACGGCGACCCGGCCCAGCCCGCGCCGCCGCCCGAGCGTCTGCACATCCGCAATAGCCATTGGCGGCACCTGTCCAATTTCGACATCCTGTCCATGCCCGACACCTGGGAGTACCCCTGGTACGCCTCGTGGGACCAGGGCTTCCAGGCGGTGGCGCTGGCGCTGATCGATCCGGGCTACGCCAAGCAACAGTTGCTGTTGCTGGTGAAGGACCGCTTCATGCACCCCAACGGGCAGCTGCCGGCCTATGAATGGCGCTTCGACGATGCCAACCCGCCCGTGCATGCCTGGGCCAGCTGGCGCGTGTATCAGCAGGACAAGGCGCTGACGGGCGTGGGTGACATGGACTTCCTGGAGCGGATTTTCCACAAGCTGCTGCTGAATTTTTCCTGGTGGGTCAACCGCAAGGACGCCGAGGGCCGCAACCTGTTCCAGGGCGGTTTTCTAGGGCTGGACAATATTGCCTTGTTCGACCGCTCGGCGCCGCTGCCGCCGGGCTATCAGCTGGACCAGGCCGACGGTACCGCCTGGGTGGCCGCCTATGCGCTGGACCTGATGCGCATCGCCCTGGAGCTGGCCAAGCGCAATGGCGTCTACGTGGATATCGCGGTGAAGTTCTTCGAGCACTTCCTGTATATCGCCGGCGCCATCAACCGCGTCGACGACAGCGCCGAAGGCCTTTGGGACGAGCAGGATCTGTTCTTTTACGACGTGCTGCATCGCCCCGATGGCGACAGCGAGCCGGTGCGCCTGCGTTCCATCGTCGGGCTGATGCCGCTGTTTGCGGTGCTGGTGCTGGAGCAGCGTGAACATGAAGGCCTGGAAGGCTTGCGCGAGCGGCTGTTGGGCTTCATGCATCACCGGCCGGACCTGGCCAGGCTGGTATCGCGCTGGAACGAACCGGGGCAGGGTAATCGACTGTTGCTGGCGTTGCTGCGCGGCGAGCGTACCAAGGACTTGCTGCGGCGCATGCTCGACGAGGATGAATTCCTGTCGGCGTTTGGCGTGCGCTCCCTGTCCAAGGCGTTCGCCGAGCGGCCCCTGGCGCTCAAAATGAATGGCAACACCTTGTGCGCCAGTTACCAGCCCGGCGAATCAGATTCGCGTTTGTACGGCGGCAACTCGAATTGGCGCGGGCCGTTGTGGATGCCGGTCAACTACATGCTGATCGAGTCGCTGCGCGAATTTCA
Source organism: Pseudomonas sp. R5-89-07 (assembly GCF_003851685.1). Lineage (NCBI taxonomy): Bacteria > Pseudomonadati > Pseudomonadota > Gammaproteobacteria > Pseudomonadales > Pseudomonadaceae > Pseudomonas > Pseudomonas sp. R5-89-07. The sequence goes on from NZ_CP027727.1 coordinate 2,538,404, forward strand.
TCGCTATTACGCGGATAACTTTTCGGTGGAGTACCCCAAGGGCAGTGGTTACCTGTCCTCCCTGGAGGAAGTGGCCGACAGCCTCAGCCAGCGCCTGACCCGGCTGTTTCTGAGGGACGAGAACGGCTTGCGCCCGTCGATGGCGGCGTATGCGCAGTTGGAGGCGGACCCGCTCAGCCGCGACCTGGTGCTGTTCCATGAGTATTTCCATGGAGAAACCGGGAGGGGGTTGGGGGCGTCGCACCAGACGGGGTGGAGTGCGTTGGTGGCGTTGTTGCTGCAACCTAAAAACTAAATGTGGGAGGGGGCTTGCTCCCGATGGCGGTGTGTCAGCCAGCTCACCTGTCACTGATACACCGCTATCGGGGGCAAGCCCCCTCCCACACTGGATATTTATCTGACTCAGGATTGCCCTTGAATCAGGAAGGGAACAGCTCGCTCAGCTTCATCGCCAGCATCATGTCGCCTTCGGTGCGCAGCTTGCCGCCCATGAAGGCCTGCATGCCGTCGGTGGAACCGTCGACGATGCCTTCCAGGGTCTCGCTGTCCATGACCAGGGTCACTTGGGCGTCCGGGTTTTCGCCTTCCTGCAGTTCGCAGGTCTTGTCTTTGACCACCAGCGAGAAGTTCTTGGTGTCGTCGATGCGGAAACCGAATACCAGGTCCAGGCCTTCAGCAGCGCTTGGGTTGAATTTGGCTTTCATTGCTTCTACGGCTTTAGCTACGTCAGTCATGGTTTCGATCCTTTAGGGTAGAGTCCAGTGACCTTGGGGTCACGGTTGGCCGCACTTCATCGGAAGGTGATGAACTGCGGCGCCTTCAACAGCTGCAAGTGGGTATGAGTGTTGAAGGAAGCCAGCGCCACCTCGCGACCACGGAATTTCAACTGGTTGAGCGAGGTGTTAACAATTTGCCAGTTCAGTTCGAACGCCTGGGCCACCGGCATTCGGGTAATCAGGTGGAGCAGGGCGGTGATGGTGCCGCCGGAGGTAAATACCGCAATCTTGTGCCCGTTGTCGGCGGCCTCAAGGATGCGCTGCAAGCCGCCGTTGACGCGCTCGACAAACCCCAGCCAGCTTTCCAGCCCCGGTGGGTCGTAGGTGCCGGCGAGCCAACGCTCGATGATCAGGGCAAAGATGCGCTGGAATTCGCTGCGGTTCTGCGCGCCATTGCGCAGGATATGCACGGCATCGGGTTCGGCGCCGAGCAGATCGGGAAGCAAGCCCCGGATGATTGCCTCGCCGTCGAATTCGTTGAACGCGCTGTCAATTTCCAAGGGAGGAACCGGCAGGCCGAGGGCGCTGTATTGATCGAACGCGGCGGTGGCGGTGTGCTGCTGGCGGCGGAGATCACCCGACAGGCAACGATCGAACTTAAGCCCAAGGTCTGCCAGGTGGCGACCGAGTACCTGGGCTTGTTCCACACCAACGGGCGACAGGACGTCATAGTCGTCTGCACCGAAGGAGGCCTGGCCATGTCGAATCAGATAGATGCTGCCCACGTCCGTTTTCCCGGTACGTTGAAAGTCTGGCGAGGTTATGAGGATGCCTGCGAGCTGTCAATGAAAAAACATACGCTTGTTTTAAAAGCCCGTTAGAGGTGCACTGCTGGCGGTTTGGGCACTGGTCCGCAGCCAGTGGCGCCGGTATGCTGGGCCATCCGCGCCTGGCGCAGTGCATTCTTAAGGAGACATATGGATTTTTTGGCCGAATATGCGAGCTTTCTGGCGAAGACCGTCACCCTGGTGGTCGCTATTCTGGTGGTGCTGATCAGCTTCGCGGCCCTGCGCAGCAAAGGGCGTCGCAAGTCCGCCGGCCAGTTGCAGGTCAGCAAGCTGAACGACTTCTACAAAGGCTTGCGCGAGCGCCTGGAATCGAGCCTGCTCGACAAGGACCAGCTCAAGGCCCTGCGCAAATCCGAAAGCAAGGCCGAAAAGAAGCAGGGCAAGAAAAAGCCCGAGGCTAAGCCACGGGTATTCGTGCTGGACTTCGACGGTGACATCAAGGCCTCGGCCACCGAAAGCCTGCGCCATGAAATCACCGCACTGCTGAGCCTGGCCACGCCCAAGGACGAAGTGGTACTGCGCCTGGAAAGCGGCGGCGGCATGGTGCATAGCTACGGGCTGGCCTCATCGCAGCTGGCGCGTATTCGCCAGGCGGGCGTGCCGTTGACCGTGTGCATCGACAAGGTTGCCGCCAGCGGCGGCTACATGATGGCGTGCATCGGCGAGAAGATCATCAGCGCTCCATTCGCCATCCTCGGTTCCATTGGCGTGGTTGCGCAGTTGCCCAACGTCAACCGCCTGCTGAAAAAGCACGATATCGACTTCGAAGTACTGACCGCCGGCGAGTACAAACGCACACTGACGGTGTTTGGCGAAAACACCGAGAAGGGTCGCGAGAAGTTCCAGGAAGACCTGGACATCACTCACCAGCTGTTCAAAAACTTCGTCTCGCGTTATCGCCCGCAGTTGGCGATCGACGAGGTCGCCACCGGAGAAGTGTGGCTGGGTGTTGCCGCCCTCGACAAGCAATTGGTCGACGAACTGCAGACCAGCGATGAATACCTGGCGACCAAGGCCAAGACCGCCGAAGTGTTCCACCTGCACTATGCCGAGCGTAAGAGCCTGCAGGAGCGCGTGGGGCTGGCAGCCAGTGGTTCGGTGGATCGGGTGTTGCTGACCTGGTGGAGCCGTTTGACTCAGCAGCGTTTCTGGTAACCCATGTGGGAGGGGGCTTGCCCCCGATAGCAATCGGTCAGCTACATAAATGTTGGCTGAAACACCGCTATCGGGGGCAAGCCCCCTCCCACAAGTGGAAACCCGGTCAGGTCAATCGCGGCTGGATGGAGTCTGCCAGCCGTGTGAGGATCAGGCAGCATGACACCGCTCCCGCATCCAACACCCCGAGCGAGCGCTCACCCAAACGACTGGCCCGGCCAATCTTTGCCACCAGGTCTTTGGTCGAATCACGCCCCCGGGAAGCAGCGCTTTTCATCGCCTCCAGCGCATCGTTGAACGAAGCCCCATCGGCATGCGCCCGCTCAAAGGCCTCCACCGCTGGAATCAACGTGTCCATCAGACACTTATCGCCTACACCCGCCTCGGTGATGTCCTGCAACGAGGTCAGGCCGCCGCGCAGCAAGCGCGCGAAGGTGGCGGCGTCGATGTCTTCGCTGCCGCGTACTTCATCGGCCATGCCGATAAACAGGCTGCCATACAACGGGCCCATTGAGCCGCCGATGCCTTCCATCAGGCTCAGGGTCAGTTCATCCAGGGCTTGGGCCAGGCTCAGTTGGCGGCCTTCGAGCGCGCGCCCGCAATGGGCGAAGCCCTTGGCCATGTTGATGCCGTGGTCACCGTCGCCAATTGCGCCGTCGATTTCGCTGAGATAGTCACGGTTGGCCACGATTACGCTGACCAGGTCGGCGACGATGGTGCTGCCGTCGTGGGTAGAAAAATGCTCGCTCATGGTTCACTCCGCCTGGGTCATGCCGATGGAACGGCAGGGTTGGTCGATCAGTGTTTTCAGTTCCGCGTCCAGGCCGAGCAGGGTCAGGGTCACCCCCATCATTTCCAGGGAGGTGAAGTAGTTGCCGACGTAGCAACGGTGGATTTTCAAACCCTTGGCCTTGAGCTGGCTTTCTACCTCGGCATAGAACACGTACAGCTCCATCACCGGCGTGGCGCCGAGGCCGGAGACCAGCACTACCACGCTGTCATCCTGGCTGAAATCGCGGTCTGCAAGGATAGGCGAGAGCATGCGCTCGGCCATCGCCGCGGCGGACTCGATAGGCACCACTTCGATGCCCGGTTCGCCATGGTGGCCGATGCCCAGTTCCATCTGGCCGTCGGGGATCTGGAAGTTTGGCTTGCCCACGGCGGCGATGGTGCAGGGCGTAAGACCAATACCAATCGAACGACAGTTGTCGACGGCTTTCTGCGCGACGCGAATCACCCCGTCCAGGTCGTAATGCTGGGCAGCAGCGGCGCCGCCGATCTTCCACATGAATATTTCCCCGGCCACCCCGCGACGCTTGGCGATCTCCGCCTTGGGGGCGGAGGCGACGTCATCATTGGCGACCACGGTGCGGATACGCATGTCTTTGCTGGCGGCCATTTTCATCGCCAGCTTCACATTCATGTTGTCACCGGCGTAGTTGCCGTACAGGCAGGCCACGCCCGCGCCTTGGTCGGCGGCGCGAAAGGCATCGAAAAAGCTTTTGGCGGTGGGCGAGGAGAAAATCTCGCCGACTGCCACCGCGTCCACCAAGCCGGGGCCGACGTAGCCGAGAAACGCCGGCTCGTGCCCGGAACCACCGCCGGTGACGATGCCGACACGGCCCTTGGCCGAAGGTTTGGCCTTGACGATAACCCGTGGGTTGGTTTCGTACTGGCGCAGTTCAGGGTGCGCGACCAGGATGCCGCGCAGCATGTCTTCGACCACTTGGTCCGGATCGTTGATGACTCGATTCATAACGCGGGTTCCTGTTTTTATTGGTTCACCGCTATCCAGTGTGGGGGGGCTTGCTCCCGATAGTGGTGTGTCAGCTAGCTGATTCAGCACTGGCGCAGCGCCATCGGGGGCAAGCCCCCTCCCACATTGGGAAGCTGTGGTGTGCTTATGGCTTGAGTACAACCTTCAGCGACTTGTCGCCTCGCTCCATTACCGCGAACGCTTCCTTGAAATCCGCCAACGCAAACGTGTGGGTCACCACATCGCGCATATCGATCTTGCGGTTGCCGATAAAGTCGATGGCGCGCGGGTACATGTATGGCCCCAGGTGCGAGCCGAGGATGTCGAGTTCCTTGCGGTCGCCGATGATCGACCAATCCACCGTGGCCTCATCATTGAACACGCTGAATTCAACGAAGCGCCCCAGTTTGCGCAGCATCGCCAGACCCTGATTCACCGCCTTGTGGTGCCCGGTGGCTTCGATATAGATGTCGCAGCCGTAGCCGTCGGTGATCTCGCGGATTTTCGCCAGCACGTCGACCTGGGCCGGGTTCCATACTTCGTCGGCGCCCATGCGCAGGGCCAGGGCGGCGCGCTCGGGCTTCATGTCCAGCACGATGAGTCTTTTCGGGTTGCGCAACCGCACCGCGCCGATGATGCCCAGACCCAGGGTGCCGGCGCCGGCGACCACCACAATGTCGTCGTGGTCGACATTGGCGCGTTCTGCCGCGTGCAGCGAGCAGGCGAGCGGTTCGATCAGGATCGCTTCATCCGGGGCGATGGATTCCGGCACTTTATGGATGATGCCTTCCTTGGTGAAAATCATGTACTGGGCCATGGCGCCCTGCACGTTGTTCTGGAAGCCATAGAGGTCGTGCTTCTGGCACATCCAGTATTGGCCGTGGTTGCAGAACCGGCAGCCCCAGCACGGCACGATCTGCTCGGAAATCACCCGGTCACCCACCGCCACGCCGCGTTTTTCCGCGCCAGGGCCAAGGGCAACCACGCGGCACACGAACTCATGGCCGGGGATCATCGGCGGTTTCACATAGCGCGGTTGTTCGGCATCGCCCCAGAACGACGGCGCGCCGCGATAGGTCTTGATGTCGCCCATGCAGATGCCGCACAGCTCGACCTTGGTGAGGATTTCATCCGGGCCCGGTGTGGGAACGTCGACGGTTTCCAGGCGATAGTCTTCCGGGCCATGGCACACCACGGCCTGCATGGTTTTCGGAATGACAGGGGCCAGTTGTTCAGCGCTGCGTTCGGTAACGGTGGACATGACAAAACCTCACGACATAAAGATGGATTACTGAATGCTGTAGCCGCCGTCGATCACCATGTTCGCGCCGGTGATCATCTGTGCGGCATCGCTGAGCAGGTACAACGCCAGCCCGGCGATTTCCTCGGGTTGGGCAAAACGCCCCGCCGGGATCTGCAACTTGGCCCGCTCGCCCACGTCTCCGGCCCAGGCTTTCTTGCCCAGGGCGGTCTCGACGATGGTCGGGGAGATGGCGTTGACGTTGATCTGCGGCGCCCATTCCATGGCCAGTACCTTGGTCATGCCGACAATCGCGGCCTTGCTCGCGCAGTAGGCGACATGGCGGTCCAGGCCGATCACGGCAGCCTGGGAGGCGAGGTTGACGATGCGCCCGCTGCCCTGGGCCAGCATGTGACGGGCGCAGGCCTGGGCCACGAAGAAGCTGGCCTTGAGGTTGATGTCCAGGGTGGTGTCCCAGGCGCTTTCGCTGACCTCGACGGCCTTGTCCAACAACACCACGCCGGCGCTGTTGATCAGGTAATCCAGGCGCTGGAACTGCTCGAATACCTGATCGATGGTGGTGTGTATCTGGCCGATCCGGCCGAGGTCGACGGCAATGCCCAGGTGCCCGTCGCCCAGGCTGGCGGCTATTTCAACCACTGCCGGGTCGCGGTCGAGCAGCGCCACGCGTGCGCCGCGCTCTGCCAGCAAGGTGGCGCAGGCCAGGCCGATGCCGGCGGCGCCACCGGTGATCACGGCGCAGCGGCCGCTGAGGTCGAAGGCTTGGTTCCAGAAACCAGACATGTATGACTCCTCTTTCAATCACACTGCAGATCCAATGTGGGAGGGGGCAAGCCCCCTCCCACAGTTGACTGCATTTCAGGTCAATGACTACTTGCCGCCGCTGACCTGCTTGTACAGCGCATCCGCATTCGCATTGGTCACCGGAACCCAGGGCAGGATGTAGTTCTTGGCCGTGCCATCGCCCCATTTCACGTCCTTGCCATAACGCTCCCAGATCACTGACTGCGGCTTGTAGTCCTTGCCGGCCAATGCGCGCAACGCCACGTCCAGCGCGCCCTGGGACTGGGCCTGGGCGTCCTGGAGGAAGGTGGTGACTTCGTCTTTTTTCGCCGCCTGGATCGCGTCCGGCATGCCGTCAATCGAGGTGACCGGTACGTCCTTGGAGGTCAGCCCATGAGACTTCAGCGCCTGCACCGCGCCGAGGGCCATGTCGTCGTTCTGGGCGATCACGCCGTTGATGCCTTTGGGGTGAGCGTTCAGCCAGTCTTCAGTGAGGGTCAGCGCCTGGGCGCGGTCCCAGTTGGCGGTTTTCTTTTCGATGATCTTGATGTCCGGGTGCTTGCCCAGCACTTCCAGCTCGCCTTTTTCCCGGTCGATCTGCGCCGACTGGCCAATCGGGCCCTGGATGATCACCACGTTGCCCTTGCCGTTGAGCTTGTCGACCATGGCCTGGGCCTGCAGGCGGCCGCCCTCCACATCGTCGTTACCCACATACGGCACGTTGGCATCGGCTACTTTCGTATTGGAGGCGATGACCACCACGTCGTTACTCATGGCGGCTTTTACCGTGCCGACGCCGGCCTTGGTATCGATGGGCACGAACAGGATGGCGTCGTAGCGCTGGGTCACCATGTTTTCGATCTGGTTGTTCTGCGTCAGCGCGTCGTAGTTGCCGTCGAACACGGTCAATTGCACGGTGCCGTCCTTGACCGCAGGGTGTTCCTTGAGCTCGCGGACCCAGTTCTGCATGAACTGGCCCTTGAGTCCGTACACGGCGGCGCCGATCTTGTAGGTCTTGCCATCGGCGGCCAGGGCGATACTGCTGGCCAGCAGGGTTAAGGTCGCCGCAGCGGCCAAGGTGGTACCCAGTTTCATAAGTAGAACTCCGGTTATTGTTGTGGGTCGTTCTCTAGCGTTTTTTCTTGCGCCACACGTCGATCAGTACTGCGAACACGATGATCAGGCCCTTGGCGACCTGCTGGTAATAGGAAGAAACACCAAGCAGGTTCAGCCCGTTGTTGATCACGCCAATCAACAGCGCGCCAAACAGGGTGCCGACGATGCTGCCGGTGCCGCCGGACAAACTGGTGCCGCCGATCACCACCGCGGCAATCGCATCAAGCTCATAGGAAACCCCGGCCTGGGGCAGGGCGGAGGTGGTGCGCGCCGACAGCACCACGCCGGCGAGTCCGGCCAGCAGGCCCGACACCACATACACCGAGAACATTACCTTGCGTACGCCTATCCCTGAGGTGCGCGCGCTCTTTTCATTGCCGCCCACCGCGTACACATAGCGCCCATAGGTGGTGTAGCGCAGCACCATCCAGAAGATCAGTGCGACTACCGCGAAGATGATGATCGGCACGCCAATCGGGCCGATCTTGCCGATGCCCAGCGCCAGGTAGGCGTCGGGCAGGTCGGTGATCGGGCTACCGTCGTTGAGGATGAAGGTCATGCCGCGCGCAATGCTGAGCATGCCGAGGGTGGCCACGAAGGGCGGGATCGAAAGGTTGGCCACCATGAAACCGTTGACCACGCCGAGCATCGCCCCGGCGAACATCCCCGCGCTGACCGCCGCCAGCAGGCCGTAGCCCTGGGTCGCGACCATGGCGCTGCACAGGCCGGCAAACGCCAGGATCGAGCCCACCGAGAGGTCGATGCCCTTGGTCAGGATCACGTAGGTCATGCCTACGGCAAGGATGCCGTTGATGGAGGTCTGGCGCAGGATGTCCATCCAGTTGCGCCAGGTCATGAAGTATTCGCTGGAAAACGCCATCACCACGCACAGCAGGATAAACACCAGTGGCAGGCCGAAGCGGTCGAGGGACAGGCGCAAGGTGTTGCGCGGTGCGGCGGAAACGGGCGCAACGTCAGTTTTGGCATTCATGAGGCAAGACTCAACAAGGCTTCCTGGGAAAGGGCGGTGTCGCTGCTGATGGTCACCAGGCGTCCGCCCTTGAATACGGCGATGCGATCGCTCAAATGCAGCAGCTCCGGGGCTTCCGACGACACCACGATGGCGGCGCCACCGGCGCGCACGAACTGGTCCAGCAGGTGGTAGATCTCCTGCTTGGCGCCTTCGTCGATGCCCCGGGTCGGTTCATCGCAGAGCAGGCACACCGGCTCGGTGGACAGGCACTTGGCGAGTACCACTTTTTGCTGGTTGCCGCCGCTCATGGAGGCCACCGGCAAGTCCAGCGAGCTGGTCTTGATCTGCAGGCGCTTGACCATGTCCTTGGCCAGTTGGGCTTCCTTGCGTGCGTTGATCAGCGACCAGCTCGACAAGCGCTTGTAGGCCGACAGCGCAATGTTGGACAAAATGCTGCCGGTCAGGACCAGTCCACTGTCCTTGCGGTCTTCGGTGACCAGCGACATGCCGGCATTGATCGTCGCCTTGGGCAGCCCGATGGGCATGGGCTTGCCTTGCAGCGTGACGCTGCCGGCGTCCGGCGTGGTCAGGCCATAGATGCAGTTGAGAAATTCGCTGCGCCCCGAGCCCATCAGGCCATAGATGCCCAGGATTTCGCCCTGGCGCAGTTGCAGGCTGATATCGTGAAACTCGCCGTGGCGGCTGAGGTTGTCGACCTGCAGGCAGGTGGTGGCGGCGCACTCACGGCCGACCTTGTGGTCGATGCGGGTCAGCTCCTGGCCGACGATGCCGCGCACCAGGTGGTTGCGGTCGATATCGGCCATGCGCCCGCTTTCCACAAAGGCGCCATCGCGGAAGATGCTGTAGTCGTCGGCGATCTGCGCCAGTTCGCTCAACCGGTGGGACACATACACGATGCCCGCGCCGCGCGCGGTGAGGCGGCGAATGGCCTTGAACAGGGTTTGCGCCTCGTGCTCACCGATGGCCGAGGTGGGTTCGTCCATGATCATCACCTGGCAGTCATGGCTGAACGCCTTGGCGATTTCCACCAGCTGGATCTGCGCCACGCTCAAGCGGTGCATGGGGCGGGTGGGGTCGACGTCGAACTCCAGGCCTTCGAGCAGCTCGCGGGTGCGGCGGTTGAGGGCTTTGCTGTCGACAATACAACCGGCGCGGCGCGGTTCGCGGCCCAGCCAGATGTTTTCGGCGACGGTCATGTAGGGAATGGGTTCCAGCTCCTGGGTGATCATCGCGATCCCCGCCGCCAAGGCTTCGCTCGGGCGGTTGAACTGCACGGGGGCCCCGTTGAGCAGAATGCTGCCGGCGTCGCGCGGGGTAATGCCCATCAGGATGCTCAGGAAGGTCGACTTGCCTGCGCCATTGCCGCCGCACAGGGCGTGTACGCTGCCGGCCCGCAAGCAAAGGCGTCCGTCACGCAGGGCAGGTACCCCGGCGTAAGCCTTGGCGACATGTTCAGCCTGGAGCAGTAATGGCGTGGCCATCGGCGTGTCCTCGTGCTGTGAATTCTTATTAGGTCGCACAGTCATGGTTTGCTGTGAACATATGTGTATCAAATGAAATTCTGATCAGTCAATGCCTTTCACTTAAAAGTGCTGATTCTCATATTTTGCGCTGCATTCAGCTTTTAAAGCGCTGTTGACTGCAGGGTCAGTAAAAACAAGCTTGACAGAAAGGGCTATCTGCACGCGAAATGACTGATAGAAATTTCACCGAATGATCATATGATCAGTCAAATGCAAACTCACGGCAGCGGAGCCAGACGCCATGAACACACCTTTCCCGGTGGCTATCGGATGCGATGAAGCGGGTTTTGAGCTCAAGGAGTTGTTGAAACGGCATATCGAGGCGCTGGGCTACCCGGTGACCGACTTCGGTACGCATTCCACCGCACCGGTGCTTTACCCGGACATTGCCCTGGCCGTGGCCAACGCCATCACCGCCGGGCAACAGCGCCTCGGCGTGCTGGTGTGCGGCACCGGGATCGGTATGGCGATCTCGGCCAATAAAGTGCTGGGTATTCGCGCAGCCCAGGCCCACGACACCTACTCGGCGGAGCGCGCGCGCAAGAGCAACGATGCGCAGATCCTGTCCATCGGTGCGCGCGTCATCGGCGCCGAACTGGCCAAGAGCATCGTCACCGCGTTCCTGGCGTCGGAGTTCGAGGCTGCGCGTTCAGGGGCCAAGGTCGAGCGCATCAATGCGATCGAGCGTGATGGGCATCAGTAGTGGACGGCACGGGGCAAGAGTCGGGAGAATGCGCCTTTGACGCCGAAACGGAAGCCCGTCCCCATGAGTGACAGTACCCAGCGCATGGCCAGCGATATCGATCAGATGACCGAAGTGGCGATGCTCTATTACCTTGAGAACGTCACTCAGGAGGTCATCGCCAAGCGCTTCGACCTGTCGCGGGCCAAGGTCAGCCGTTTGCTCAAGCGTGCGCGCGATGAAGGCATCGTCGAGGTGCGCGTGCTGCAACATCCGGCGATGAACAACGAGCTGGAGCGGGCGCTGGTCGAGCGCTTCAAGCTGGATCGCGCCTTGATTGCGGTTGACCACAGCGATCCGGACACCCAGCGCTCGGCCGTCGCCAGCCTGGTAGCCAACTACCTGAATAAAACCCTGGGTGACGGCATGATCGTCGCGGTGGGCATGGGCCGTAATGTCGGCGCGGTGGCAGATAACGTGTTTCTGCCGGTGACGCGCAACTGCACATTTGTCTGCGCCATCGGCGGTTCGCTCAAGGCGGGGGAATACATGAACCCCGACCATATCTGCCGGCGCCTGGCCCTGCGCTTTGGCGGCGAAAGCGAAAGCCTGTACGCCCCGGCGCTGGTGGCCAACCCGGAACTGCGCGGGGTGCTGATCAATAACGACACAGTGCGCTCCACCCTGGACCGCGCGCGCCGCGCCGATATTGCGCTGATCGGCATCGGCGACATGAGCGAAAACAGCAACATGGTGCGCATGGGCTGGTTCTCGCCGCAGGAAATCGCCCAGGCACGCTTGTCCGGCACGGTGGGCGACATGATGGGCTATGACTTTATCGATATTCACGGCCAGCCGGCGGTCAACGCCATTCAGGGGCGGGTCATCGGGCTGACGGTGCAGGAGCTGTTTCGCATTCCGGACGTGGTGGCGATTGCCAGTGAGAACACCAAGGCGGCGGCGACCCTGGGCGCGTTGCGCTCCGGGGTGATCAATACCCTGGCGACGACAGTGACGAACGCCCACACCATCTTGGCATTGGACGACGCCACCCGAAAATCCTGACACGCCGCCGGGTCAAAATGTGGAAGGGGGCTTGCCCCCGATAGCGGTGTATCAACTTGCATGTTTATAGCTGGAAGACCGCCATCGGGGGCAAGCCCCCTCCCACATGGGGTTGGTGTAGGTTTTGAGGACAGGTTTTGTAATAGTTTTGCGTTGTAGGTAAATCGTATTTGGGCTGTAGGATTCAAGTCCTTTCGTTACCTCAGGACGTGCATGAACACCCTCTCGGAGCCTCCCAGTCGTCTTTCCCCAAGACACCTGCTGTCACTGTCTTCGCCCCAACCCCCCTTGTTGCATCGACTAACCTTGTCCCGGTCCAATGACCGTGCTTCGTCGTGCCCGGCATTCTTGAATACAGAGACTCTATAAATGGAATGGTTAGCGGATCCAACGGCCTGGCTCGGCCTTGCGACCTTGATTGTGCTGGAACTGGTACTGGGTATCGACAACCTGGTGTTTATCGCGATCCTCGCGGACAAGTTGCCGCCGGAGCAGCGCGACCGTGCGCGCTTGATCGGTTTGTCCCTGGCCTTGCTGATGCGCCTGGGCCTGCTGGCGAGTATCTCTTGGTTGGTGACGCTGACCCAGCCGCTGTTCGAGGTGTTCGACAAGAGCTTCTCCGGCCGTGACCTGATCATGCTGTTCGGCGGTGTGTTCCTGCTGTTCAAGGCCACCATGGAATTGCACGAGCGCCTCGAAGGGCATGTTGCCCAGCACAAGGGCAGCGTGGCGTACGCGATGTTCTGGCCGATCGTGGCGCAGATCGTGGTGCTCGATGCGGTGTTCTCCCTCGATGCAGTGATTACCGCGGTGGGCATGGTCGACGAGCTGGCGGTGATGATGATCGCGGTGATCGTGTCCATCGGCCTGATGATTGTGGCGAGCAAGCCGCTGACCCGCTTCGTCAACGCGCACCCGACGGTGATCATGCTGTGCCTGGGCTTTTTGATGATGATCGGCTTCGCGCTGACGGCCGAAGGCCTGGGCTTTCATATTCCAAAAGGCTACCTGTACGCGGCGATCGGCTTCTCGATTCTGATCGAGGTGTTCAACCAGATCGCTCGCTCGCGGCGCAAGAAGTCGGCGCAAGGCGTATTGCCGGTGCGTGAGCGTACTGCTCACGCGGTGATGCGCCTTCTCGGCGGTCGCAGCCTGGCGGTGGAGGAGGTGGGTGAAGAAGTGGCCGACCTGCTGGGCGAGTCGGATGCTGCGCAGGGGCCGTTGTTCGACCGACGCGAGCGCGTGATGATCAGCGGTGTGCTGCAACTGGCTGAACGACCGATTCGCACCTTGATGACGCCACGGGCCAAGGTCGACTGCATCGACCTGGCGGACGACCCCGACACTATTCGCCTGAAGTTGATGCATTCGTCCTACTCGCGGCTGCCGTTGATCCGTAATGGCGCGGTCGATGAGCCCTTGGGCTTTGTGCACAAAAAGGAATTGCTCAAGGAATACCTGGCCGGCAACGAGCCGAATCTGGAACACCTGGCTCGCCGTGCGATCAACCTGCTGGAGAGCTTTTCGATCCTCAATGCCCTGGAGCAGATGCGCCAGGAATCCACGCACATCGCTTTTGTGATCAACGAATTCGGCGACTTCATGGGGGTGTTGAGCATGACTGACATCCTTGAATCCATTGCCGGTGAATTGCCGGACGCCAGCGAAATCGAGGGGCCGGATATCGTCGAGGACGGCGCGGGGTTTCGTGCCGATGGCGCGTTGAGCCTCGATCAGGTCCGTCGGCGCACCGGCTTCAAGGCGGCCGCTACCGAGGATTACCAGACCTTGGCCGGGCTGGTCATGAGCCTGCTCGATCGTCTGCCCGTGGTGGGCGATCACCTGGAACATGAAGGTTGGCGATTGACGGTGGCTGCGGTGCGTGAGCGCCGGGTGACGCAGGTATGCCTTGAGCCTCTTTCAGGACATAGCGCCTGAATATGCCGTCAAGGGTTTGCTCCTGGGTTGCCTGGGGGCCGAACCCTTCGATGAATTCCTTGATCTCGCCATTCACGTGAGGGACCAGGGTGGGTGTCGCTCTCACTCCTGGCAGTCTGGGGGTTGTTGCGATATCGACCACCAGGCATTTCACCGTTTTGTAATGCGTTGCAACCGCTTCAAAGCGCTCGGCTGCAGGGCCGCATCCAGGGCAGGTCTCTGAAACAAACAGTATGAATACGATTGGAGCGGATCTGACGATCGCCTGATACTGCTCGTTGGTTGCAATAGCGTCCTTTGCGATACCCATAGTGGCTTCCCTCGGCCAGCGTTTTTGCTAACGCTAGGCCGGTGGTTTACCGGCGTCTACTGTCAACCTTCACAGGTCCGGCTGGCGCTCCAGCCGCTCCCGAGCCTTGCGCGCCTGGCTTGCGCACTTTCGGTATTCCTCATTGTCGCGGGAAGCTTTGACTTCACGGTAGTCATGGTGGTTCTGGCTGGTGTAGTTGGTGTCGAAGGCTTCCTTGAGTTTTTGCAGTTCGTCCTTGCAGTCTCGGCGGTCGTTGCTGGCTAACGCATTACCGGCAATCAGCGTGCCGATGATCAACAGGCTAAGGCTAAGCTTCATCAGTGCAGGGTCCTTGTAGGAGCGAGGCGGGCGGCTAGCCCTTGCTCGCGAAAAACGTCAACGATAACGCGGACAGCCTGTTGTAACCGGGTGGCTGGGCGTTCTTCGCGAGCAAGCCCGCTTCTACAGGCTAGCCCATCGCATTGAATCTTCCATCCGCTCGGTGTTGGTGCGCAGTAACACCGTTTGAGGCCTTGCGTAGCAGTCTACCGATCAGTGATGGCGCAACGCCTTGGCTGAACCGGTGACTATCTCACTGATACCCAAAGCATTTTCCTACAACATATTTTTCTCTCGACACCTATGGCACACTTTCTGCTGTCTATTCCGTTGTTACATACTAAATTCCGGTATAGCGGAATACACAACTTCTGGAGTGCTTGTCATGCATCACCGACCTTCCGTGTTCAAAGCGTGTGTTTTTCTCTTCGCCGCATCGGCTACCGTTGCCAGCCTCGCGCAGGCAGCGGATAGCAAGCTCGATGGTGTGCTCAAGCGTGGGCACCTCATCGTGGGTACAGGCAGTACCAATGCGCCGTGGCACTTCCAGGGAGCGGATGGCAAGTTGCAGGGGTTTGATATCGACATCGGCCGCATCGTGGCCAAGGGTTTGTTCAACGACCCGAGCAAGGTCGAGTTTGTGGTGCAGTCGTCCGACGCACGTATTCCCAACCTGCTGACCGACAAGGTCGATATGAGTTGTCAGTTCATCACCGTTACCGCCAGCCGTGCGCAGCAAGTGGCATTCACCCTGCCGTACTACCGCGAAGGCGTGGGCCTGCTGCTGCCGAATAACAGCAAATACAAGGAAATCGAAGACCTGCAGGCGGCCGGTGATGGCGTCACCGTTGCCGTGCTGCAGAACGTGTATGCCGAAGAACTGGTGCACCAGGCGCTGCCCAAGGCCAAGGTTGACCAGTACGACAGCGTCGACCTGATGTACCAGGCCGTGAACTCCGGTCGCGCCGATGCTGCCGCCACCGATCAGTCTTCGGTCAAATACCTGATGGTGCAGAACCCCGGCCGCTACCGCAGCCCGACCTACGCCTGGAGCCCGCAGACCTACGCGTGCGCGGTCAAGCGTGGCGATCAGGACTGGCTGAACTTCGTCAATACCGCCCTGCATGAAGCCATGACCGGCGTCGAATTCCCCACCTACAAGGCGTCGTTCAAGCAATGGTTCGGCGTTGACCTGCCAGAACCGGCGATTGGTTTTCCTGTGGAATTCAAGTGACCCGCACCAACCGGGGCGCGCTTGACGGCGCCCCATTCAGGTACTGCCGACCATGAACTATCAGTTGAACTTTGCCGCCGTGTGGCGTGATTTCGACACCTTGCTCGCCGGGCTTGGCCTGGGCCTGCAGTTGGCCTTGCTGTCGATTGCCATCGGCTGCGTGATCGGCCTGCTGATGGCGTTTGCCATGCTGTCCAGGCACCGCGCGTTGCGTGTGTTCGCTTCGGTGTATGTGACGGTGATCCGCAATACGCCGATCCTGGTGCTGATCCTGTTGATCTACTTTGCCTTGCCATCGCTGGGCATCCGCCTGGATAAAATCCCTTCGTTCATCATCACCTTGTCGCTGTACGCCGGGGCTTATCTGACCGAAGTGTTCCGCGCCGGGCTGTTGAATATTCCCAAGGGCTTGCGCGAAGCCGGGTTGGCGATTGGCCTGGGTGAGTGGCGTATCCGCGCTTACATCACCGTGCCGGTGATGCTGCGCAACGTGCTACCGGCGCTGTCGAACAACTTTATCTCGTTGTTCAAGGACACCTCCCTGGCCGCTGCGATTGCGGTGCCGGAGCTGACTTATTACGCCCGCAAGATCAACGTCGAAAGCTACCGGGTGATTGAAACCTGGCTGGTGACGACCGCGCTCTACGTGGCCGCCTGTTACCTGATTGCCATGCTGCTCCGTTACCTGGAACAGCGTCTGGCGATCCGTCGTTAAGGAGGGTTCCCCATGTACGAATCGCCTAGCTGGCTGCATGAATTGTGGGTCGCCCGAGAAACGCTATGGGCGGGGTTTCAGACCAGTATCTATTGCTCGGCGCTGGCCATTATCTTCGGCACCCTGATCGGCATCTTCGCCGGGTTGGTGCTGACGTACGGCAAGTTCTGGATGCGCGCGCCGTTTCGTCTGTATGTCGACCTGATTCGTGGCACGCCGGTATTCGTGCTGGTGTTGGCCTGTTTCTACATGCTGCCGGCACTCGG
The DNA here is from genome assembly GCF_003851685.1 of Pseudomonas sp. R5-89-07. Taxonomy (NCBI): domain Bacteria; kingdom Pseudomonadati; phylum Pseudomonadota; class Gammaproteobacteria; order Pseudomonadales; family Pseudomonadaceae; genus Pseudomonas; species Pseudomonas sp. R5-89-07. The sequence goes on from NZ_CP027727.1 coordinate 2,555,084, forward strand.
TTGGCAGATCAGCGCGTTCCAGGCCGGCGCGGTCGGGCTCACGCTGTTCTGTGGCTCCCACGTCGCGGAAATCGTGCGCGGTGCGCTGCAGGCCATTCCCCGCGGGCAACTGGAAGCGGGCAAGGCGATTGGCCTGACGTTCTACCAGTCCCTGGGCTACGTGCTGCTGCCCCAGGCGCTGCGGCAGATCCTGCCGACCTGGGTCAATTCTTCCACGGAAATCGTCAAGGCCTCGACCTTGCTCTCGGTGATCGGCGTGGCCGAGTTGCTGCTGAGCACCCAGCAAGTCATTGCGCGCACCTTCATGACCCTGGAGTTCTACCTGTTCGCAGGCTTTATGTTCTTTGTCATCAACTACGCCATCGAGTTATTCGGGCGCTACATTGAAAAGCGGGTGGCCTTGCCATGAATCAACCTCAAACAATCCAACCGCTGCTGAACATTCGTGGCCTGCGCAAGCAATACGGCGACGTGGAAGTACTCAAGGGCGTGGACCTGAGCATGCAGCGCGGCAACGTGGTGACCTTGATCGGCTCCAGCGGCTCGGGCAAGACCACCCTGTTGCGTTGCGTCAACCTGCTGGAAGAATTCCAGGGCGGGCAAATTACCCTCGATGGCGAGTCCATCGGCTACAGCGACGTGGACGGCAAGCGCGTGCGGCACCCCGAGCGGGTGATCGCCCAGCACCGCGCCATGACCGGCATGGCATTCCAGCAGTTCAACCTGTTCCCGCATTTGACGGCCTTGCAGAACGTGACCCTGGGGTTGCTGAAAGTTAAGAAAATGCCTAAGGACGAGGCCGTGTCGCTTGCGGAAAAATGGCTCGACCGTGTGGGACTTCTGGAACGTCGCAATCATTTTCCCGGTCAGTTATCCGGCGGCCAGCAACAGCGGGTGGCGATTGCGCGGGCGATTGCGATGAACCCCAGCCTGATGCTCTTTGACGAAGTCACCTCGGCCCTCGACCCCGAGCTGGTTGGTGAAGTGCTCAGCGTCATCAAGGGGCTGGCGGAGGAGGGCATGACCATGTTGCTGGTCACCCACGAAATGCGCTTTGCCTATGAGGTCTCGGACCAGATCGTGTTCATGAACCAGGGTCGCATCGAAGAGCAGGGCTCGTCGAAGGACATCTTCGAGCGGCCGCAGTCGCCGCGTCTGGCGGAATTTCTCAAGAACATTCGTTTTTAATCAGGAGCTATTTTTATGAGCATTACTCGTTACGGTACCGGCAGCACCGCCGGCGGCGGCCAGCCACGGCCCTTCGCGCGCGCCGTAGAGGCCGATGGCTGGCTGTATGTGTCGGGCCAGGTGCCGGCGGTGGACGGTGAGATCATCAATGGCGGCATCGTCGAGCAAACCCGCCAGACCCTGCGTAATGTGGTGGCGATTCTTGAAGAGGCCGGCTACGAATTGAAAGACGTGGTGCGCGTGGGCGTGTGGCTGGAAGACCCACGGGACTTCTGGAGCTTCAATAAAGTGTTTGGCGAATACTTCACCCCGGAACACGCCCCGGCGCGTGCGTGTGTGCAGGCCAACATGATGGTCGATTGCAAGGTTGAGATCGATTGCGTGGCCTACAAGAAAAAGGGCTAAATTGCCCGGATATTGAGCACGCTGTAGATCAAATGTGGGAGGGGGCTTGCCCCCGATAGCGGTGGATCAGTAACAAATGTGTCCACTGGCACACCGCCATCGGGGGCAAGCCCCCTCCCACAAGGGATCTCTGCCACACCCTAGCACTTTGACGGGACTTGACACTGCCATGACCGAAGACACCATCAAACGCCGCGCCAAAGGCCTGGACCGTGCGTTCGATATCCTCGATTTTCTCAAGGAAATCGGCCAGCCACTGCGCCCGAATGATATCGCCAGCGGCATCGGCAGCCCCAAGTCCACGGTCTACGAACTGGTCGCCTCGCTGCTCGAGCGTCGTATCCTGGAAACCGTGGGCAAGGACGGCCACGTCTACCTGGGGCGCCAGCTTTATTTCCTCGGCCAGGCGCACCTGCGTCACTTCGACCTGACCCGCGAGGCTGATCACGCCTTGCAGGAAATCGTCAGTAAAACCCACGAAACCGCGCAGATGTGCCTGCTCAATGGGCGCAAATACACCGTGGCGCTGATGCGCGAAGGCGAGCGGCATTTCCGTATTTCCTCGGACATCGGTGAAAACGCGCCAATCCCCTGGACCGCCTCCGGGCGCCTGTTGCTCGGGCATTTGAGCGACCGGCAGATCATCGACCTGATCGACCCCGACGATTTCATCCTGCCCGACGGCCAGCGCCTGCCACTGGAAACCTTTCTGGCGCAGATCCGCCAGGCCACCCTCGATGGCTTTTTCTCCTTCGACAGCGTGGCCGACACCTTTACCCATTGCTTTGCCGCCCCGGTGCGCGACGCGCAGGGCATCAGCATTGCAACGCTGTGCATCGTCGCCCCGCGGGCCGATGCGAGCAAAAACTATAACGACTATCGCCGGGTGCTGATCGACAGCGCCAACAACCTCGCCCGGCGTATCAACGAATAGGAATTTTCCATGTCTGCCTTCAATGCCGTTGAAAAAGGTGCCGCTGCGGTTGGCGCTCATCTGGTCCGCGACGTCAGCCTGCCGGCCCTGGTGCTGCACCGCGAGGCCCTGGAACACAACATCCGCTGGATGCAAAAATTCGTCAGTGACAGCGGCGCGCAGTTGGCGCCCCATGGCAAGACCAGCATGATGCCGGCGTTGTTCCAGCGTCAGCTCACCCAGGGCGCCTGGGGCATCACCCTGGCCACTGCGGTGCAGACCCGCGCCGCCTACGCCGGTGGGGTGCGCCGTGTGCTGATGGCCAACCAACTGGTCGGCGCGCCGAACATGGCGCTGATCGCCGATTTGCTGGCCGACCCGGATTTCGATTTTCACTGCATGGTCGACCACCCGGACAACGTCGCCGACCTGGGGCTGTTCTTCGCTGCCCGTGGCCTGCGCCTGAACGTGATGATCGAGTACGGCGTGGTCGGCGGCCGTTGCGGTTGCCGCAGCGAGCAGCAAGTGCGCGAACTGGCGGAGGCGATCAAGGCCCAGCCGGCCCTGGCCCTTACCGGTATCGAAGGCTATGAAGGCGTGATCCACGGCGATCAGGCGATCAGCGGCATTCGCGCGTTCGCGGCCAGCCTGGTGCGCCTGGCGGTGGACCTGCAAGACCAGGCTTATTTCGACCTGCCCAAGCCGATCGTGACCGCTTCGGGTTCGGCCTGGTATGACCTGATCGCCGAATCGTTCGAGGCGCAAAATGCCGCCGGCCGCTTCCTCAGCGTGTTGCGCCCCGGCAGCTACGTGGCCCACGACCATGGCATCTACAAGGAAGCGCAATGTTGCGTACTCGACCGTCGCAGCGACCTCCAAGAAGGCTTGCGCCCAGCGCTGGAAGTCTGGGCCCATGTGCAATCGATGCCGGAACCGGGCTTTGCGGTGATCGCCCTGGGCAAGCGCGACGTGGCCTACGACGCCGGCTTGCCGGTGCCACTCAAGCGCTACAGGGCCGGCGTGGTGCCGGCCGAAGGCGATGATGTCAGCGCGTGCAAGGTCACTGCGGTAATGGACCAGCATGCGTTCATGAGCGTGGCGCCGGGGGTTGAACTGCGTATTGGCGACATCATTTCGTTTGGTACTTCCCATCCATGCCTGACCTTCGACAAGTGGCAGGTGGGTTGCCTGGTGGATGAGCAACTGCGGGTGATCGAAAGCTTGCATACCTGCTTCTAGACCGAGTCGCGCCTATCGGGGGCAAGGCCCCTCCCACAGTTGGAATGCATTCCCCTGTGGGGGGGCTTGCCCCGATGAGTCCATCAGCTCCACCGAGACAGCCGCCATGACCACTAAACCCCGCATCGCCCTGATCGGCGAATGCATGATCGAACTGCAACACCGCGCCGATGGCAGCCTGCACCAGAGCTTCGGCGGCGACACCCTCAACACGGCCGTGTACTTGCGCCGCGAGCTGGGCGAGATTGGCACCGTCGATTACGTCACGGCCCTGGGCGATGACAGCTTCAGCGATGCCATGTGCCAACAGTGGGCCGGCGAAGGCCTGGGACTGGGCATGGTGCAACGCCTGGCCGGGCGCCTGCCGGGTTTGTACTGCATCCAGACCGACGCCCACGGCGAGCGCAAATTTCTGTATTGGCGCAACGAAGCTGCGGTACGCGATTGCTTCACTACGCCGGCCGCCGAGCCGATTCTGGCGGCCCTGCCGGCCTATGACCTGGTGTATTTCAGCGGTATCACCCTGGCGGTGCTGGGCGAAGTCGGGCGGGCGCGTTTGCTGCAGGCCTTGATCGAAACACGTCGTCGCGGTGGCAAGGTGGTGTTTGACAATAATTACCGGCCGCGTTTGTGGGGCAATGTCGAGGCGACGCGGGTGGCGTATCGCAAGGTGTTGGCAGCAGTGGACATCGCGCTGCTGACTGAAGACGACGAGCGCGCACTGTTTGGCTATGAAGACGATGAACAGGTGTTTGCGGCGTATCCGCAGATCGAAGAAGTGGTGCTCAAGCGCGGGGCGGATGCATGCCTGATTCGCTGCGCAGGTGAACGCTTCGCCGTACCGGCGTTGAAGGTGGAAAAGGTGGTGGACACCACGGCGGCCGGGGATTCGTTCAGTGCGGCGTATTTGGCCAGTCGGCTTCAGGGCGAGTCGCCTGAGCAGGCAGCATTGGCTGGGCATCGGTTGGCGAGCCAGGTCATCCAGGTGCCTGGGGCCTTGATCCCCAAGAGGTGAATGGCCGCCTGCGGCGGATCGGGGGCAAGCCCCCTCCCACATTCGACCGCATTCTTTCAGTTGAAACGCGGTTAACTGTGGGAGGGGGCTTGCCCCCGATGGCGGCCTGGAGACAACCCCTCAGTCGCGGTAAAACACCTGCACCAGGTGATACCCAAACTTGCTCTTGATCGGCCCGTGCACCACCTTCAGCGGTTTCTTGAAAATCACCGCATCAATAGCGCCCACCATCTGCCCCGGCCGCACTTCACCCAAGTCTCCACCGCGCTTGCCGGACGGGCAGGTGGAGTACTTCTTGGCCAGCACATCAAAGGCTTCGCCCTTGGCAATGCGCTGTTTGAGTTGTTCGGCTTCTTCACTGGTTTTCACCAGGATATGGCGGGCTTGGGCTTTCATTCATCTCTACCAGGTGTGCGACGGCGCGCGATTATGCCTGAACTCAGGCATCGACGCCGATCATGCTGCGGATTTTGGTCGCCAGCAGGTCAATCGAAAACGGCTTGGCCACCATGTCCATGCCGTGCTCCAGAAAGCCCTGGCGCTCGGCGGCTTTTTCGGCGTAACCGGTCATGAACAGCACGCGCAATCCCGGCCGATGCTGGCGAGCGATTTCCGCCAGCTGCCGGCCGTTCATGCCCGGCAGGCCGACGTCGGTGACCAACAGGTCGACGCGCAAGTCCGATTCCAGCAACGGCAGCGCCGTGCGCGCGTCCGCAGCCTGGTGCGCGGTGTAGCCCAGCTCGCCGAGCACATTGACCACCAGCATGCGCACCGCCGGGTCGTCTTCGACCACCACCACCGCTTCGCCGGCCAGGGCCACCGGCGCCTCGGTCAAGCTGACGGGCTGGCTGCTTTCCAGCGCGGTGCCATGCAGGCGCGGCAGGTACAGGCGCACGCAGGTGCCCTGGCCCGGTTCGCTCTGGATGGTCACATGGCCACCGGATTGCTGGGCAAAGCCGTAGATCATCGACAAGCCCAGGCCGGTGCCTTGGCCGATGGGCTTGGTGGTGAAGAATGGGTCGAAGGCCTTGGCGAGGATTTTCGGCGCCATGCCGCTGCCGTTGTCGTGCACGCCGAGCATCACGTAATCGCCGGCGGTGACCGGCTCCAGGGTCGTAATGTCGGTGCCGTCCAGGTAACTGTTAGCGGTTTCGATCAGCAGTTCGCCGCCATCGGGCATGGCGTCGCGAGCATTGATCACCAGGTTGAGCAGGGCGTTTTCCAACTGGCTGGCGTCGGTGTTCACCGGCCAGATATCCTTGCCCAGCTGCACTTTGAGGGCGATGTGCGCGCCCTTGGTGCGGCGGAACAGATCTTCCAGGGACGCCACCAACTGGTTGGGGTCGGTGGGGCGACGGTCCAGCGACTGGCGCCGCGAGAACGCCAGTAGCCGATGGGTGAGGGCAGCGGCGCGGTGGGCGGACGCCACGGCGGCATCGGCAAAGCGGCCAATGTCCTCGCTGCGGCCGTCGGCAATGTAGCGTTGCATCAGGTCGAGGCTACCGATGATACCGGTAAGCATATTGTTGAAGTCGTGGGCGATACCGCCCGTGAGCTGGCCCACCGCTTCCATTTTCTGCGCGTGGCGCAGGGCGTCTTCGGCGCGCTCGCGCTCGAACATTTCGTTCTGCAGGCGCTGGTTCGCCTCGGCCAGCGCCTGGGTGCGCTGGGCCACGCGTTCTTCGAGGTTCTCGTTGAGATGGCGCAGGGCTTCTTCGGTGAGTTTGCGTTCGGTCTCGTCGATCACAAAAATGTAGAAACCATTCACCGAACCGTCGTTGCTGAAGCGCGGCAGGTACTTCATCAACGCATGGCGCGCTCGCCCGTCGCGATGGGGCGTGACAGTCATGAAGCTGCACGCCTTGCCGTTGAGCGCAGCGTTAATCTTGTCTTCGCGCCCGGCGTACACCTCATCACCAATGACTTCTCGGATGGTCTTGCCGTACAGCTCCTGGGGCGTTTTGCCGTACCAGTCGAGGTAGGCGCTGTTGTTCAGGCGAAAACGCTGCTCGTGGTCGACGTAGCCGATCAGTACCGGCATCGCGTTGATGATCAGCTGCAGCTCGGTCTGGCTTTGACGCAACGCCTGCTCGGTGTGCTTGCGTTCGGTGAGGTCCAGCGCGGCGCCGAGGAAGCGGGCCGGGCGGCCTTGCGCATCCTTGTAGCAGCGGCCACGGGCAAACACCCAGCGCACCTGGCCGTCGGCCTGCAGCAGGCGGTATTCCTCGGCGTATTCGGTGCCGAAGGTGATGCAATGCTTGATGCTGCGCGTGACCATGCCGCGGTCTTCGGGGTGCACGCCAAGCAGGTAAGCGCTGATGGGCAGCAGGCTGGCTTGACTCGGGTCGACGCCATGCAAGTAAGCGAAATGCGCGTCGGCGATAAATCGGTCTTCGCCAATGTCCCAGTCCCAGGTGCCCACCGCGTCGGTCGCCGCCAGGGCAAGCTGCAGACGCTGCTCGGTGCTGTGCTGGGCCTTGAGGCTGTCTTCGGAGCGCTGTTGCAGTTCGAGGGCTTTGCTGCGCCGCTCGTTGGTTTCGATGGCCGTGACCAGAATGCCGGCCACGTGGCCACTCTCATCGCGCACCGGGCTGTAGGTCAGGTCGAGCCAGATTTCAGTGTCGCGGTGGTTGCGTTGCAGTACGAAACGTTGCTCGCTGAAGGTGCGCACCTGGCCGCTGAGTACCGCGTCGTAGACCGGCGCGGCGAAGCTGTGCAGTTCCGGCCAGGTCGCGTGGACCGGCTGGCCCAGCGCATCGGGGTGCTTGTTGCCGGCCAGCACGGCGAAACCATCGTTATAGAGCTGGGTAAGCTGCTCGCCCCAGAGCAGCAGCATCGGCATGGGCGAATGCACCACGATATCCACGGCGGTGCGCAGACTTTGCGGCCAATCATTGGCCTCACCGAGGGGGCTTTGCGCCCAGTCCAGCCGCTCGATCATTGCAGCGGCTTCGCTACCGGTGGATGTTCCATTCATGAAAAGGCCCTGCGCATCACGCTTTGAAAAAATGACAACACCCATTATCCCAAGAGACAGCGACGGGTGGCTACCTGGAAAAATAGCATGCATTGCCGTTTTTTCTGCAAAACGCCGCGTCAGTGCTGAAACCTTTCATCTGTCACGCCAGCTCGGGGCGGTCGCGAAACTGTTCGAGGGCCTGGGGATTGGCCAGTGCGTCGGTGTTTTTCACCGGTTCCCCATGCACTACGTTGCGCACCGCCAATTCGACGATCTTGCCGCTGATGGTGCGCGGGATATCGCTGACCGCAAGGATCTTCGCCGGCACATGGCGCGGCGTGGTGTTGGCGCGGATCACCTGGCAAATCTGCTGTCGCAGCGCCTCATCCAGCTCGACACCGTCCTCAAGGCGCACAAACAGCACCACCCGCACATCGTCCTGCCAGCGCTGGCCGATGGCGAGGCTTTCCAGCACCTGCGGGACTTTTTCCACTTGACGATAGATCTCGGCGGTGCCGATGCGCACGCCGCCAGGGTTGAGTACCGCATCGGAACGGCCATGGATCAGCAGGCTGCCGTTGGGACGCTGCTCGGCATAGTCGCCCTGGGCCCACACGCCGGGAAACTGGCTAAAGTAGGAGGCGCGCAACTTCTGTTGCTGTGGGTCGTTCCACAGCCCGATGGGCATGGCGGGAAAATGCCGGGTGCACACCAGTTCGCCTTTTTCGCCGACCAGTGGGCGGCCCTGGTCGTCCCACACTTCGATGGCCATCGCCAGGCTCTTGCACTGCATTTCGCCACGGCGCACCGGCAGTACCGGGTTGCCGATCACGAAGCAGGAGACGATATCGGTACCGCCGGACATCGACGACAGGCACAGCTCGGCCTTGATCTCGCGGTACACGTAGTCGTAGCTCTGGGGCGACAGCGGCGACCCGGTAGAGATCAAGCCTTTGAGGCTGCGCAGATCATGGGTGAGGCGCGGTTGGATCCCGGCCTTCTCCAGGGTGGCCAGGAACTTGGGGCTGGTGCCGAACACGCTGATGCGTTCGGCGTCGATCAGGTCGATCAAACGCTGCGGCCCGGGATGAAACGGCGACCCGTCATACAGCACCGCCGTGGCGCCCAGGGCCAGCACCGACACCAGCCAGTTCCACATCATCCAGCCGCAGGTGGTGTAGTAGAACAGGCAATCCTCACGGGACAGGTCGGCATGCAGGCCGTGTTCCTTGAGATGGGTGAGCAGTACGCCGCCGGTGCCGTGAATGATGCACTTGGGCACGCCGGTGGTGCCGCTGGAATAGAGGATATACAGCGGGTGATCGAACGGCACCGCGACGAATTCGGGCGTGCCGCCGGGTTGGTAGAAGTCGTTCCACAGTGCTACCCGTGCCTGGGTTCGATAATCCTCGACCTGCGCCTGAGGGCGGGCGTAGGGCACGATGATCAAGTGTTCCAGGGACGGCAGCCGCTCGAGGATTTCATTGAGTTTGGCGCTCTGGTCGAGGGTCTTGCCGGCGTAGCGATAGCCGGCGCAGGTGATCAGCACCTTGGGTTCGATCTGGCCGAAACGGTCGATCACGCCCTGAGTGCCGAAGTCGGGTGAAGAACACGACCAGATCGCACCGAGGCTGGTGGTGGCGAGCATGCCGACCAGGGTTTGCCAGGTGTTGGGCATGCACGCCGCCACCCGGTCACCCTTGCCGACGCCGGCCGCGCGCAGGCTTTGCTGCAGGCCGGCGACGTGCTCGGCCAGTTGTGCGTAGCTCAGTTGCTCACGCTGGCCGTCTTCGCTGATGGCAACCACCGCTGGGTGATCGTCGCGACGGCGCAGCAAGTGTTCGGCGAAGTTCAGGGTAGCGCCGGGAAACCACTGGGCGCTGGGCATCTCACCGGTTTCGAGCAACGTGGCGCTGGGCGGGCTGCGAAATTGCACGTCGAAGAACGCCACAATGGCCTGCCAGAAGTCCGCGCGCTGGTCGATGCTCCACTGGTGCAGGGCAGGGTAGTCGCGCAGCTGCAGGTGGTGGCGGGCATTGATGTAGCGGCGGAACTGGTCCATGCGCGTGTTGGCGATGCGTTCGGGGGAGGGTTGCCAGAGAATGTCGGACATGAGCAAGGTCTCTTCTTCTTATATAGGTCTTCCAAACAGTAGAGTTCCAATGTGGGAGGGGGCTTGCCCCCGATGGCGGTGTTTCAGTTTGCACATTCATTGACTGACCCACCGCTATCGGGGGCAAGCCCCCTCCCACATTTTTGATCTCCAGTGTTTGGGGGTTATTGCGCCAGCCAGCCACCATCGATATTCCACGCCGCGCCCCGTACCTGGCTGCCGGCCTCGCTGCATAAAAACAGCACCAGCTCGCCCAGTTGCGGCGGCGTGACGAATTCCAGCGACGGCTGTTTCTCCGCCAGCAGATCATGCTGCGCCTGTTGCGGGTCCACCCCGCTGGCCGCGCGATCATCGATCTGCTTCTGCACCAGCGGCGTCAGCACCCAGCCGGGGCAAATGGCATTGCACGTCACGTTGCTGGTCGCGGTTTCCAGGCCCACCACTTTGGTCAGGCCGATCACCCCGTGCTTGGCCGCTACATAGGCCGCCTTGCCCACCGAACCCACCTGGCCGTGCACCGAGGCGATATTGACGATGCGCCCCCAGCCCCTGGCCTTCATGCCCGGCAGGCTCAAGCGCGTGCTGTGGAACACCGACGACAGGTTGATGGCGATGATCGAGTCCCAGCGCTCTACTGGAAAGTCTTCCACCGCCGCCACGTGCTGGATGCCGGCGTTATTGACCAGAATGTCCACGCCGCCGAAGTCGCGCTCGGCATAGGCCAGCATCTCGGCGATCTGCGCCGGGTCGCTGACGTCTGCCGGGTGGTGCCCGACCTTGCCACCAAACGCCTGCACCTGGGCGATCACCGCGCTGGCATCGCCGAAGCCGTTGAGGATCAGGTTGGCGCCGGCCTTGGCCAGGCTCAGGGCAATGCCCAGGCCGATGCCGCTGGTGGAACCGGTGACCAGGGCGGTCTTGCCGTTCAATGTCGTCATGAAAACCTCACACGATGCCGGTGGCGTAGAAAGTACCGATCACCACGAACACCGCGAGGGTCTTGATGATCGTGATGCCGAAAATGTCCTTGTAGGCTTCGCGGTGGGTCAACCCGGTCACCGCCAGCAGCGTGATCACCGCGCCGTTGTGGGGCAGGGTGTCCATGCCGCCGCTGGCCATGGCCGCCACCCGGTGCAGCACTTCAAGGGGGATATTGGCCGCATGGGCCGCTGAAATAAAGCTCTCGGACATCGCGGCCAGGGCGATGCTCATGCCGCCCGACGCGGAGCCGGTGATGCCCGCCAGCAAGGTCACGGTAATGGCTTCGTTGACCAGCGGGTTGGGGATGCCCTTGAGCCAGTCCGCCAATACCAGGAACCCCGGCAGCGAGGCGATCACAGCACCAAAACCGTATTCGGAGGCGGTGTTCATTGCCGCCAGCAGCGCGCCGCTGACCGCACTCTTGCTGCCTTCGGCCAGCTTGCTTTTAATCGCCGAAAAACCGCACACCAGCACCACGATGATCCCCACCAGCAACGCCGCCTGCACCGCCCAGATCGCGGTGAGCTTGGCAATGTCGGTGGTCACCGGGGTGCTCATGCCCGGCAGGCTGAGGCTGTGGGTCTTGCCGTACCACTGCGGGATCCAGTGGGTGAACAGCAGGTTCATCACCCCCACCAGAATCAGCGGTGACAGCGCGACCCATGGGTTGGGCAGGCTCAGGTTGTCGGCCGTCTCCGGCTCGTTGCGCAGCTCTGTGCCATAGCCTTCACCCGCACGCTGGGCCTTGTTGCGCTGGCGCGACAGGTAGAGCATGCCGGCACAGAACACAAAGATCGTACCGATCAGCCCCAACCACGGCGCCGCCCAGGCGGTGGTGTTGAAGAAGGTGCTGGGGATGATGTTCTGGATCTGCGGCGTGCCGGGCAGGGCGTCCATGGTGAACGAGAACGCACCGAGGGCGATGGTCGCCGGGATCAGGCGCTTGGGAATATTGCTCTGGCGAAACATCTCCGCGGCAAACGGGTACACCGCAAACACCACCACAAACAGCGACACGCCGCCATAGGTGAGCAGGGCGCAGACCAGCACGATCACCAGCATCGCCTGGCGCGTACCGAGCAAACGGATCGCGGCGGCGACAATCGAGCGCGAAAATCCCGACAGCTCGATCAGCTTGCCGAACACCGCACCGAGCAGGAACACCGGGAAATACAGCTTGATGAAACCAACCATTTTCTCCATGAACACCCCGGTAAAGGCCGGTGCGACAGCGGACGGGTCGGTCAACAGAACAGCGCCGAGGGCGGCGATAGGGGCAAACAGGATAACGCTGTAGCCACGGTAGGCAGCCAGCATCAGCAGCGCCAGGGCTGCCAGGGCAATGATCACACTCATGGTGTGTCTCCATCGAATTGTTATTTTTGTGGGGTAGCAGTTAAGCGGTGCTATAGCGAGATATATGCCAGTTGCTTAACTTATTGAAATTAAACGATTTTTATCCTTTTGGTTCAGTGAATTTCCGATTTTGTCTCAATTTTGAGACCAGCGCTGAACAAATGTGGGAGGGGGCTTGCCCCCGATGGCGGTGGATCAGCCGGTACAAACATGGACTGGACCATTGCTATCGGGGCAAGCCCCCTCCCACAGGAGTCTGTCTTGATAGTGGGATTTGAGTCTCATTAATGAGACTAGGCGATCCCCAACGCCACCATCTTCTTGTACAACGTCGACCGCCCGAGCCCCAGCCGCTGCGCCGCTTCCACCACATTGCCCCCGCAGGCTTGCAGCGCCGCACCAATCACCTGCCGATCAAAGCGCTCCCTGGCGGCGCTGAACGTTTCTGCCTCTATCGACATCACCGTGTTGCGCTCAACCGGTGTAAAAGTGCCAATCGCCGCCCGAATCTCCCCGGCGTTCAACACCAGGTCATCACTCAGCAACGCTGCCCGCTCAAGCACATTGCGCAGCTCACGGATATTCCCCGGCCACGCATGCTGCGCCAACAGCGCCAGGGCTTCGCGGTCCAGTTCATGTTGGCTGCGCAGTTCTTCAAGGATGGCTTCGCTCAGCGCCGGAATATCCTCCAGCCGTTCCCGCAGCGGCGGCACCTGGATCGGCAACACGTTCAGGCGGTAGTACAAGTCCGCCCGGAACTCGCCGCGCTTGATCGCCGCTTCCAGGTCCATGGAGGTCGCCGCGATGACCCGCACATCGCTGTGCAGCATTTCGTTGGAGCCCACCGGCTCGAATTCCTTTTCCTGCAACACCCGCAGCAGCTTGCTCTGCAGCGGCAGCGGCATATCGCCGATTTCATCAAGGAACAGCGTGCCGCCCTGGGCAATCTGGAACTTGCCCGGACGGCCCTTGCGATCCGCGCCGGTAAAGGCGCCTGGCGCGGTGCCGAAGAATTCGGCTTCGAGCAGGTCGTGGGGAATCGCCGCGCTGTTGATGCTGACAAAGGCTTTGTGCGCACGCGGCGACGCGCCGTGAATGGCCTGGGCGAGCAATTCCTTGCCGGTGCCGGTTTCGCCCAGAAGCAGCACCGGCGATTCGGCGCTGGCGCTGCGCCGCGCACGGCGCTTGACTTCAAGGCTGGCGGCGCTGGTGCCGATAAAATGCGCGAAGTTGTATTTGCTCTGGCGTGAGCGCAGCAACGAGCGGGTCGACGCCAGTTCCTGCTGCAGGCTCAGGTAGCGCTCGATCAGCGGCGACAGGTTGCGCAGCTCATCGAACAGCGCAAACCCGATCGCACCAATCACCGCGCCGGCATCGTCGTGGATCGGCAGGCGCATCACCACCAACGGGCCCTTGGGCGTGTCCTGGATGTCCAGCAGAATCGGCCGGTCGTTGCGCACCACCTGGCGCAACAGGCTGTTGGAAATCACCTGCTCGCAGGGTTGGCCGATGGCCTGCTCGGCGCTCTTGAGGCCGAAACGCTTGGCGTAGCGCTCGTTCATCCAGACGATATTGGCATCACGGTCGACAATTACCGTGCCTTCGCTGGACTGCTCGATGATCTCGAACAGCGACTGAATGGCCAGGCCGCGAACGTGTGGGTAGTCCTTGAGGCTGGTACTCATGCGTGCAGAATCCTGTAGGCGCGAGCTTGCTCGCGAAGGTCGTCAGCAGTAATGCGGTATATCTGGAAAAAACGTGGCGTACTTGAGTTTTTTCGCGAGCAAGGGCTAGCCGCCCGCCTCGCTCCTACAAGGGGATATGCGCCGCTGCCAGAAGCTCCTTGGTGTAGGGATGCTGCGGCGCCTCGAACACGCTGTGGCTGGGGCCGCGCTCCACCACTTTGCCGTCCTTGACCACAATCATATCGTGGGCCATCGCCCGCACCACCGCCAGGTCATGGCTGATGAACAGGTAAGTCAGGCCGTATTTTTCCTGCAATTCGCGCAACAAAGCCACCACTTGTTTTTGCACTGTACGGTCCAGCGCGGAGGTCGGTTCATCCAGTAGCATCAATGCCGGCTTGAGCACCAGCGCCCGCGCAATCGCAATGCGCTGGCGCTGGCCGCCGGAAAATTCGTGCGGGTAACGGTGCCGGCTGGCAGGGTCAAGGCCGACGTCCTTGAGCACCTGGATCACCTGGGCTTCGCGCGCATCGAGGCTGCACGGCGCGTGGACTTCCAGGCCCTCGCTGATGATCTGCTGCACCGACATGCGCGGGCTCAGGCTGCCATAGGGGTCCTGGAACACCACCTGCATCTGCTTGCGCCATGGGCGCATTTGCCGGTGGTTGAGCGGGTCTAGGGCTTCACCCTGGAAGCGGATGCTGCCGGTGGAGTCGAGCAAGCGCAGGATCGCCTGGCCCAGGGTCGACTTGCCCGAGCCGGACTCGCCCACAATCCCCAGGGTCTTGCCACGTTGCACGCTGAGGCTGATACCGTCCACCGCCTGCAGGTAGCGCTTGCGCCGCAACAGCCCGCCGCCAAGGGCAAACTGCACGCTCAGGTCGTTAACCTGCAACACCGTCTCGCGCTCGTCGCCGCACAACACTTCGGCCGAGGGCTCGGCGTCCAGCAGCAGGCGGCTGTAGGGATGCTGCGGCGCGGTGAACAAGGTCTTGCAGTCGGCCTGCTCGACGATCTCGCCGGCGCGCATCACGCACACCCGCTGGGCAATGCTGCGCACAAGATTGAGGTCGTGGCTGATCAGCAGCAGTGACATGCCCAGGCGTTGCTGCAAAGACTTGAGCAGCAGCAGGATCTTGCGCTGCACAGTCACGTCCAGCGCGGTGGTGGGCTCGTCAGCGATCAGCAGCTCCGGCTCGCAGGCCAGGGCCATGGCGATCATCACCCGCTGGCGCTGGCCACCGGAGAGTTGGTGCGGATAGGCCTTGAGCCGCTCCTGGGGTTTCTGAATACCCACCAGGTCGAGCAGCTCGAGGATCCTTGCCTGCGCCGCCTTGCCGCCCAGGCCCTTGTGCAGCAGCAGGGTTTCGCCGATCTGTTTTTCGATTGTGTGCAGCGGGTTCAGCGAGGTCATCGGCTCCTGGAAGATCATGGCGATGCGGTTGCCGCGCAGCTTTTGCAGGGCCGCAGGCGAGGCGCCCATCAGTTCCTGGCCGCGATACTTCACCGAGCCGGTGCTGTGGGTGCCGGCTTCGGGCAGCAGTTGCAGGATCGAGTGGGCGGTCACCGACTTGCCCGAGCCTGACTCGCCTACCAGCGCCAGGCATTCGCCGGGGCGCACGTCCAGGCTCACATTGCGCACCACGGTGTGGCCGCTGAAGGCCACGCTGAGGTCACGGATTTCGATCAGGTTCATACGCAGTCACTCATGAGCGAGGGTCGAAGGCATCACGCAACGCCTCGCCGATAAACACCAGCAGCGACAGAATCAGCGCCAGGGTGAAAAACGCCGTCAGGCCCAGCCAGGGCGCTTGCAGGTTCTGTTTGCCCTGGGCGATCAACTCGCCCAGCGACGCACTGCCGGCCGGCATGCCGAAGCCGAGGAAATCCAGGGCGCTCAAGGTCGAAATCGCCCCGGTCAGGATGAACGGCAAATAGCTCAGGGTGGCAGTCATCGCATTGGGCAGGATATGCCGGCCAATGATCTTGCCGTCGCCAAGGCCCAGTGCGCGTGCGGCCTTGACATACTCCAGGTTGCGCCCGCGCAGGAACTCGGCGCGCACCACATCCACCAGCGCCAGCCAGGAAAACAGCGCCATGATGCCCAGCAACCACCAGAAATTGGGTTCGACAAAGCCCGACAGGATAATCAGCAGGTACAGCACCGGCAGCCCGGACCACACCTCCAGGATGCGTTGCCCCAGCAAGTCCACCCAGCCGCCGTAGTAACCCTGCAACGCCCCGGCGGCGATGCCGATGGCGGCGCTGATCGCGGTCAGCGCCAGGGCAAACAGGATCGACACCCGCGCGCCGAAGATCACCCGCGCCAACACATCCCGCGACTGGTCATCGGTGCCCAGCCAGTTCACCGTCGATGGTGGGCTGGGGGCAGGGCGGGTCAGCTCGTAATTGGGCGTGTCGTCGCTGAACGGGATCGGTGGGAACAGCATCCAGCCGCCGTCCTGCTTGATCAGCCGTTGCACGTAGTCGCTGCGGTAGTCGGCCTGGAACGGCAATTGCCCGCCGAACTGCTGCTCGGTGTAGCGCTTGAACACCGGGAAATACAGCTCGTTCTTGAAGCTGAGCACCAGGGGCTTGTCATTGGCGATCAATTCGCCATCCAGGGTCAGGATAAACAAGCCGATAAACAGCCAGAGAGACCACCAGCCCCGGCGATTCTTCTTGAAACGCTCGAAACGCCGACGGGCCACGGGAGACAGGTTGAGCATCAGGCGTTCCTCGCGGCGAAGTCGATACGCGGGTCCACCAGGGTGTAACACAGGTCACCGATGAGTTTTATCAAGAGCCCGAACAGGGTGAAGATGAACAGCGAACCAAACACCACCGGGTAGTCCCGCGACACCGCCGCCTCATAGCTCATGCGGCCCAGGCCATCGAGGGAAAAGATCACTTCGATCAGCAGGGAACCGGCGAAGAACACGCTGATGAACGCCTGGGGAATTCCGGAAATCACCAGCAGCATCGCATTGCGAAACACATGGCCGTAGAGCACGCGGCGCTCGCTCAAACCCTTGGCGCGCGCGGTGACCACGTACTGCCGGGTGATTTCGTTGAGGAACGAGTTTTTGGTGAGGATGGTCAGGGTGGCGAAACCACCGATCACCAGCGACGTGACCGGCAATACCAGGTGCCAGAAGTAGTCGGCGATCTTGCCGACGGTGCTCAGTTCTTCGAAGTTTTCCGACACCAATCCGCGCACCGGGAACCAGTTCAGGGACGTGCCGCCGGCAAACACCACGATCAAAAACATCGCGAACAGGAATGCCGGCATGGCATAGCCGATCACGATGGCGGTGCTGCTCCACACGTCAAAGCTGCTGCCATGGCGTACGGCTTTGCGGATGCCCAGGGGGATCGACACCAGGTAAGTAATCAGAGTGGCCCACAGGCCAAGGGAAATGGTGACCGGCATCTTCTCCAGGATCAGGTCGATCACCGTCGAGCCGCGAAAGAAGCTGTTGCCGAAGTCCAGTTGGGCGTAGCTCTTGAGCATCAGCCACAGACGTTCCGGCGCAGGCTTGTCGAAACCGTATTGCTTTTCGATGTCCTTGATCAGTTTCGGGTCCAGGCCGCGACTGGCCCGCGAGCCGCTGATGCCTTCGCCTGAACCACCGCCGACAGCGCCGCCGCCGATGCCTTGCAGGTGGGCAATGGCTTGTTCGACCGGGCCACCTGGTGCGGCCTGTACGATCACGAAATTCACCAGCAGGATGATGACCAGGGTCGGGATTATCAGCAGCAGGCGCCGCACGATATAGGCAAACATCAGCGAGCCTCCCCGCGTTTTTCAAGCTCGGCGCGCATCTGCTCGTTGGTCAGTGGCGTCGGGCTGACTTCCCACCAGGTTTCCAGGGCTTCATCGTTTTTCGCCTCGATGGCCGGGCGGCCGAAGCGGTTCCACCATGCGGCGGAGGTGCCGGGCGGGTAATAGTTGGGAATCCACAGGTAGTTCCATTGCAGAACCCGATCCAGCGCATGGGCGTAGGTGAGCATCTGTGCCTGGGTGTCGGCCTTGACCAGGCCCTTGATCAGGCGGTCGACGGCCGGGTCCTTGAGCGCCATGTAATTGTTGGCACCCGGATCGAACGCCGCGGTGGAGCCGAAGAAATTGTACAGCTCCATGCCCGGCGAGGTGGTGACTGGAAACCCGGTGACGATCATGTCGTAATCCCGTGCCATCAAGCGGTTGACGTACTGGGAGGAGTCGATGCGGCGGATATTCAAGGTGATGCCGATTTGCGCCAGGTTGCGTTTGTACGGCAGCAATAGACGTTCCAGGCCCGCCTGGGCATTGAGGAAGGTGAACGCCAGCGGCTCGCCCTCGGCGTTGACCAGTTGGTCGCCTTCAGGCTTCCAGCCGGCTTCCTCCAGCAGGGCCAGGGCCTGCAGCTGCTTGTCGCGGATCATGCCGCTGCCATCGGTGACGGGCGCCTTGAACACCTGGGTAAACACTTCATCGGGGATCTGCCCGCGCAGGGGTTCCAGGATCGCCAGTTCTTCCTGGGTCGGTAACTGGGTGGCGGCAAGCGGGCTGTTGGAGAAAAAGCTCTGCTGGCGGATGTACAGGTTGCGCATCATCTGCCGGTTGGCCCATTCGAAATCCCACAGCATGGCCAGGGCCTGGCGCACCCTGCGGTCCTTGAACATCGGCTTTTGCACATTGAACACATAGCCCTGGGCCGGTTGCGGCATCTCCTTGGCCAGATGGGCGCGTTGCAGGCGGCCATCGTCGAGGGCCGGGCCGTTATAGCCGATGGAATAGCCCGTGGCGGAAAACTCCCGATTGAAATCGTACGCGCCGCCGCGCAGCACCTGGCGCGCCACTTCGGTGTCGCCGAAAT
This sequence comes from Pseudomonas sp. R5-89-07, assembly GCF_003851685.1. NCBI lineage: Bacteria > Pseudomonadati > Pseudomonadota > Gammaproteobacteria > Pseudomonadales > Pseudomonadaceae > Pseudomonas > Pseudomonas sp. R5-89-07. Next base: position 2,573,800 of record NZ_CP027727.1, read on the forward strand.
ACTCAAGGCTCAGGTGATCGAAGTTGTACAGGCCACGGCTGACCGGCAGATCCTTGCCCCACCAATCGGGGTCGCGGGTAAAGGTAATGGTGTTGCCGGCGTCGATCTTGCTGACCTTGTACGGGCCGCTGCCCAGCGGGGCTTCATAGCCGCCTCCGTTGGCGAAGTCGCGGGTCTTCCACCAATGTTCGGGGAACACCGGCAGGGTGGCGATATCCAGGGGCAGGGTGCGGTTTTCATTGCTGGAAAAGTCGAAACGCACCTGGCGCTCGCTTTCCACTTCGACGTGCTTGACGTCGGCGAACAGCGTACGAAAGCGCAGACTGCCTTGGGTCATCAACAGGTCGAAGCTGTAACGCACGTCTTCGGCGGTGATGGGTTTGCCATCGGCAAACCGCGCCTTGGGGTTGAGGTAAAAACGCAGCGACAGCCCGTCGTCGGCGCGTTCCATCTTCTGCGCGACCAGGCCGTAGACCGTATAGGGCTCGTCCAGGGAGCGCTGGGCCAGCGGTGCATAGAGCCAGCCATCGACCTGGGACACACCGATGCCTTTATCGACATACGGCAATACATGGTCGAAGCGCCCGATTTCCAGGGCGGAGCGGCGCAGGCTGCCGCCTTTGGGGGCATTGGGGTTGGCATAGTCGAAATGGCTGAAACCGTCGGCGTACTTGGCCGGCTCGCCGTACACCGTGAGGGATGCTTGGGGCGCCGCGATCACGGCGTTGCTGGTCAGGAACACGACCAGGGTGATGCTGAACAGTTTTGGAAAAGCCAATCGCATTATCAGCCTTGAGCGCGGATGAACAAGAATAGAGAGCTGTACGTTAACGGCTTAAGCGTCGTCAGTCATCACATGCACAACGGCCCGCCAAATGGCGGGCCGTTGTCTACAGCATCAGCACAGACCGGATCAGTCCTGGCGGCTGGTAACTTCCAGCAGGTGATAACCGAACTGGGTTTTCACCGGGCCTTGTACGGTATTGACCGGGGCGCTGAAAACGACGGTGTCGAATTCCTTGACCATCTGGCCTGGACCAAACGAACCCAGGTCACCACCTTGACGGCTGGACGGGCAGCTGGAGTTGGCTTTGGCGATTTCTGCGAAATCAGCGCCGCCTTCGATCTGGGCCTTGAGTTCGTTGCACTTGTCTTCAGTGGAAACGAGGATGTGGCGGGCGGTGGCTTTGGCCATGGGGAATAACTCCTTGAGTGAAAGACGGTGAGCCTACCGGATTCAGGCGGTTATTTCCTGGCAAAGTTCCCACCACTTGCCTGGGCGGTTCACGAACGGCTTGGCGCGTAGGGTTCAAGCCAAAACGATGTAGTCGTTACGCTGGACAATGGGGGCGTGTGGGCCATGCACAAGATGGATATAACGGCCGCCCACCAAGTCGATAGGCAGGCAGTCGTCAATATCCATTACCGCATCGGAATGCCCCTGGGACCAATGGCGCAACAGCTGCTGCTTGCCCTTGCTCATCGCCTCCCGTTTGTCGCGCGCGACCAGCAACAGATAGTGATGGTCCTCGCCGAAGCGGTTGGCCTGGTAGCCGCCGAGGTTGATGAAATACAAGTGAGGCGCATCGCCGTGCGGTGCCAACGGGCTGAGTTCGACCTTCCAGCCATCGACCCCATCGACCGCCATCCACGAATCGATGTGCACGCCCTTGGGGCTGCCGAACCAGGCTTCGCGCAATTGCGGGTAGGTGGCTTGAAGCGTGTCCGCAACGGCAAACACGACATCGTGTACTTCGATCCGGGCCCTGGGGTGCTTGCCCCCGAGCATGACAACGAACAGCATTGCGGATGATTCCTGGCGATTGATCAGAGGCCAACCATACTGCGATTGAACCCTTTTGTCCGGTCAATGCCACACTGTTAATTCGCCAACTCATCAGGAGGTTGTCATGCGTACTATCGATCTGGCGGGCGTTCCCGTCCCTGTCATCGGCCAGGGAACCTGGCGCATGGGCGAAAACCCGAACCAGCGCCGCGCCGAAGTTACCGCATTGCAACTGGGTATCGACGAGGGCCTGACCCTGATCGACACCGCCGAGATGTATGGCGAGGGCGGCGCAGAGGAGGTGGTCGGTGAGGCCATCAAGGGTAGGCGCGACCGGGTGTTCCTGGTGAGCAAGGTCTACCCGCACAATGCCAGCAGCCAGGGCGTGCCCCGCGCTTGCGATTCGAGCCTTCAGCGCCTGGGTACCGACTACATTGATCTGTACCTGCTGCATTGGCGTGGCCAGTACCCCCTTGCAGAAACCGTCGAAGCGTTCGAGCGTTTGCGCGAAGCCGGCAAGATCGGCCGTTGGGGTGTCTCCAACTTTGATGTGGCAGACCTGCAGGAGCTGGCGTCCCCCGTCTGTGCGACCAACCAGGTGCTTTACAACATTGAAGAGCGGGGTATTGAATTCGACCTGCTGCCATGGTGGCAACAGCACCATTTGCCATTGATGGCTTACTGCCCTATCGCCCAAGGCGGCGAGCTGTTGGACAGCCCGACACTCAAGCAGATCGCCCATCGTCATGAGGCCACCACCGCGCAAGTCTCCCTTGCCTGGGTCTTGCGTCAAGAAGGCGTGATCGCCATCCCGAAGGCAGTAACGCCCGACCACATACGGCAAAATGCCGCTGCTGCGAAGCTGGTGTTGGACGAGCATGACCTGGACGCGATCGACCGCGTGTTTGGCGCGCCCAAGCGCAAGCACCCGCTGGCCATGGTATAGCGCTGGCAGGAACGGTACCTTCCCTGGACCGTTCCCGCATCAACCGCGGTTAGCCAGTCACTGGACTGCGCCAGTCGTCCGAGCCGGAAGTGCCGGCTACTTCATGTGTCCAGACGATTTTGCGATAGGTGAAATACACGTCCTCCAGATGGGTGAAATGGGCATTGTCCGGGTCCTGGCAATTGGGCATGCGTGACTGGATGTCCACAATCGTTGCGCCTTCCAGTTCAATGGTGAAGTAGTGCTCCTGGGTGCCTGCCGAAGAGGTGCGAAACCATTCCAGCCGGCACGCCACTTCTTCCCCGGACGTCAGTGCGCTGAAGAGCAGGGGCGAGGATTTGTCGAACACCTTGCTGATCATCAGCGGTTTGTGCACGCGCTGGCCGGTGGGCTGGCCCGATTGCGGATCGCGGGGAATGATCACCTGATGCGCAAACGCCTGCACCAGAATCTGATCCTCATGGCCTTCCTGATAAATGTTTCCTACTGAGTCCTGGGTGAATGTACCTGCGGTGATCAAGCCTTGTTTGACACCGGTGACGGAGAGGTACGCGGGTGTTGGCATGACGGGTTTCCTTGTCTGATTGAGTAGGTGCTGCCGAACGGCGAGATTGCCGGTCGGGCAAATACCTATAACAAAAAGCGTGCCCGAAATTGTGTGGGTCAATGAAATCAAGCTGGGGGGCTTTACAAAGTTTCATAGGGGGGGAAGTTGTGGGGTTTATCTCGGTTTTTAGTGTTTTAAGTTGCGCATAAGTGCGCAGTTAATTGCTCACTTCGATAAGTGAGTGGTTAGGCGCAGGTGGCGGTTGATTCTGGGTTGTAGAACTTGATTGAGTGCGCAAAACTCTGCGCAAGCCACTGTTTTTAAAGGGCTGTAGGAAATTCCTTAAGTCCCGATCTACGGCTTGCTGATTGTTTTCTTGATGGCTAAGGTTCGTTCACTTCGTTGCGTGTTGAACGAACATTAAGCGGAGCTCTTGTCCGTACTTCACGGTATCGAGTTTGCCTGTTCAGCCTTCATAGTTGTGTGCGGCCCAAAAATGGTTCATTCGAAAAATCTCTCTGTTTATTACCAGGAACTTGCACGAACACCTTGTTCGTCAGGCAGTTTCGCCGGTAATGACGTGCGTTTTTCAAATGAGTTTGAAACCGTGGAAGCCGAGGTCGCCAAGACACAATCCATACATGGCGCAAGCTTGCCGGATTGGCAGCAGGTGTGCGAACTCAGCGAGCGAATGCTGCGTGAGCAATCCAAGGATCTGCGCGTCGCTGTGTGGCTCACCTGGGCACTGCACCAGCGCGATTCATTTGAGGGGTTACAGGCCGGTCTCGTGCTGCTGGTTTACCTCTGTGAGCATCACTGGGAGGTGGTCTATCCCACCAAGCTGCGCACCCGCGTCGCCGCGTTCGCCTGGCTGGTGACGCGCCTCGACCCGCTCTTCTCGCAAAACCTGTCTGTTGTAGACCCGTTGCCCTTGTTCCAGGCGCTAGAGGCAAATCTGGTGCGCCTTGATGAACTATTGAGCGAGCGTTTTGGTAGTGACGCCCCAGTGTTGTTGCCGATCCGGCGACAACTGGCGGAGCGGGTGGCGCGTGCCACGCAAGGTGCGGCTGAGCCAGCGGGCATTGCGGGCGCTATTGCCCAGGTCAAGCAGGCGACCACGCAGTTGCTCAAGCCTGAGGCGCCAATCAACAACGAAAGAGACGCCCAAAAGGTGCTGCGCGCCTTACAGGAGCAGGCCCGTCCGTTATGCGCCTGGTGGTTGCGCCAGAATGCCACCGACCTGCGGGCCCTGCGTTTGGGGCGCACCCTGGCCTGGTTGAGCCTGGTCAATTATCCGGATACCGACAGTGAAGGGGTAACGGCACTTCGCCCGCTGGCTCCCGACAAGCTTAAACGCTATCAGGATCGTCTTGGACAAGGTCATCACGCCGAACTGTTGCTTGAACTCGAGGGCAGCCTGGCGGGCGCATTGTTCTGGTTCGATGGGCTGCGCATGGTCTGGGAATGCCTTGAAGCTTTGCATGCAAACCTGGCCATGACCGAACTGGAAACCAGCTTCGCCCTGTTATTGCAACGTTTGCCGAACCTGCCTGAACTGCGCTTCGCCGACGGTACGCCATTTGCGGCCCCGCAAACCCGTGAGTGGATCGCGCACCACGTGACCCGCCACCTGCACAAAGCCGAACCTTTCAATGCGGCCGCCGATGTCGGCAGCGAGCCCTGGGAAGCCGCGCTGCAGGCCGTCATGCCCAACTTGCGCAAGGAGGGCCTCAAGGCAGCAGTCGGCGTGCTCAAGCAGGGTTTGCATAGCGCGTGCAGTGAACGCGCGCGCTTTCATTGGCGGCTGGCACTGGCCAGGTTGTGCATGCGGGCGGGCAAGCCTGAACTGGGCAGGATCCAGCTGGAACAACTGGACCTCGAACTACAGCATGCGGGCCTGGACCGCTGGGAACCGGACCTGGCCCTGCACGTGGCTCGGCTTCTGTATCGCTGCTATGACCTGTTGCCACAAAGCCACGCCGTGCGCGAAAGCAGGAGCGCCACACACCGTCGGTTGTGCCATTTCGATCTGCAAGCAGTACTCGATTAACCATCATCAAAAAGGAGAAACACCATGGCCAAAGACGGTTCGGTGGCGCCCAAGGAACGTATCAATATCACCTTCAAACCCGCCGTCGGCGGTGCACAGGAGGAAGTCGAGCTGCCGTTGAAACTGCTGGTGCTGGGAGATTTCTCACAGCGTGAGGATCCGCGCAAGCTTGAGGACCGCAAGCCTATCGGGATCGACAAGAACAGCCTAGATGAAGTGTTGGCCAAACAGGCCCTTAACCTGACATTGAGCGTGCCCAACCGCCTTCAGGAAGAAGCTGACGTTGAAGAGCTGGCGATCCAGGTTCGGATCAACTCGATGAAGGACTTCAACCCCGCCAATCTGGTCGAGCAAATACCGCAATTGCAAAAGCTGATGGTGCTGCGCGAGGCATTGGTGGCGCTCAAGGGGCCACTGGGCAACACCCCGAGCTTTCGTAAAGCCATCGAACAGGCACTGGCCGATGACGACTCCCGTGCGCGGGTACTGGCCGAGTTGGGGCTCGGCGGCGCCGATGCCGAACCTCTTCAGTAAAAGGACACTGACACCATGACAGCTACCCAGCACAACTCGCAGCACCTGCCCGAAACCGCCGATGAGCACAGCATTCTTGACAACATCATCGCCCAGACATTGCTGAGTGCCGATGACGAGGCCTACAGCATTGCCAAGCGGGGCGTATCGGCGTTTATCGAAGAACTGGTTAAGCCCCACAACCGCGAAGAACCGGTCAAGAAACGTCTGGTCGACCGGATGATCGCCGAGATCGATGCCAAGCTCAGCCAGCAGATGGACGAGATTCTGCACCACCCGGACTTCCAGGCACTGGAGTCGGCGTGGCGAGGGCTGCAACTGCTGGTCGAACGCACCGATTTTCGCGAGAACATCAAGATAGAGCTGCTGAATGTCTCGCGACAGGACCTGCTGGACGATTTCGAGGATTCCCCCGAAGTTACCCAGTCGGGGCTTTACAAGCATATCTACAGTGCGGAATACGGCCAGTTTGGCGGCCAGCCTGTCGGCGCGATCATCGCCAACTACTTCCTTTCACCCAGCGCGCCTGACGTGAAACTCATGCAATACGTGTCCAGTGTCGCCGGTATGGCCCACGCACCGTTCATCGCTGCCGCCGGGCCCGCTTTCTTTGGTCTGGAGAGCTTTACCGGTCTACCTGACCTCAAGGATCTTAAGGATCATTTTGAAGGCCCGCAGTTTGCCAAGTGGCAGAGCTTTCGCCAAAGCGAAGATGCGCGCTACATCGGCCTCACCGTACCGCGTTTTCTGCTGCGCACGCCGTACGACCCCCTTGAGTGCCCGGTCAAGACCTTTGCCTATCAGGAAAACGTGGTCAACAGCCACGAGCACTATCTGTGGGGCAATACGGCCTACGCCTTCGCCACTCGGCTGACCGACAGTTTCGCGCGCTTTCGCTGGTGTCCGAACATCATCGGCCCCCAGAGTGGCGGGGCGGTCGAGGACCTGCCGTTGCATCACTTCCAGAGCATGGGTGAGATAGAAACCAAGATTCCGACCGAAGTACTGGTTTCAGACCGTCGCGAATACGAGCTGGCACAGGAAGGGTTCATCGCCCTGACGATGCGCAAGGGCAGTGACAACGCGGCTTTCTTTTCCGCCAGTTCGGTGCAGAAGCCCAAGACGTTCGGCATCAGCGAAGAGGGCAGGGCAGCCGAGCTGAACTACCGGCTCGGTACCCAGTTGCCGTACATGATGGTGGTCAACCGCCTGGCCCATTACCTCAAAGTGCTGCAGCGTGAACAATTAGGCTCGTGGAAGGAGCGCACCGACCTGGAGCTGGAACTCAACAAGTGGATTCGCCAATACGTGGCGGACCAGGAAAACCCCAGCGCCGAAGTGCGCGGTCGCCGGCCATTGCGTGCAGCGCGCATTGTCGTCAGTGATGTCGAGGGTGAGCCGGGCTGGTACCGCGTCAGTTTGAGCGTACGGCCGCATTTCAAGTACATGGGGGCGGACTTCACCTTGTCTCTCGTCGGCAAGCTCGACAAAGAATGAGGCGAGGCCAGGGCATGCGCCATCCCAATAGCCTTTTCGAGCGCCTCGAGACCGATGCGTCCGCCAGCGCGTGCCGCGCGATGTCCGTCGCCGCGCATCTGACGAAAATGCTCAGCACCCGCGCCGGCAGTGTCCTGGCGCTGCCGGATTACGGCTTGCCCGATCTCAACGATATGCGGCTCAGCCTGCATGAATCCCTGACCCAGTCGCGCCTGCGGATCGAGCGCTTCATTCAGGATTATGAGCCACGACTGGTGAATGTGCGCGTCAGGGTGCTTCCGCGTGTTCAGGACACTCTGGCATTGGCATTTGCCATTGATGCCTGGCTGCTCGTTGACGGTGGCACGCAGCCGATCGTGTTCCATGCGCGCCTGGCTGATGCTGGGCAGGTAGAGGTCTGCGCAGATGGCCTTTAACCGCTACTTTCAAAGCGAACTCAGTGCCCTGCGCCAACTCGGTCGGCGCTTTTCCGAGCGCAACCCGGCGCTGGCACCGTTTCTCGCCGAGACCGGACAGGACCCGGATGTCGAACGTTTGCTTGAGGGCTTTGCGTTTCTGACCGCGCGCCTGCGCCAGAAGCTGGATGACGAGCTGCCTGAGTTGACGCATTCCCTGATGCATCTGTTATGGCCCAATTACATGCGGCCCATGCCTGCTTTGAGCATCCTGCAATTCGACCCGCTGAAATGCGCCGGCCCCAGCATTCGAGTGGCGCGGGATACCGCCGTGGAAAGCGTGCCGATCCAAGGTGATCGTTGCCGATTCAGAACGTGCTATGCCACCGATGTCATGCCTTTGCAACTTCGCAGCCTGGATTACACCTGCCAGGGCAAAGTGGAGTGGTTAGACCTTCGCCTGACCCTGAGCGCAGAGGGCAATTTCAGTGCGCTGACTTTCGGTTCGTTGCGACTGCACCTGGCCGGCGACCACTATGTGAGCCAAGGCCTCTATCTCGGGTTATTGCGACATCTGAACGGCATCCATCTGCAGCTGTTGGACCAGAACGGTTTGCCGCTCGACGGCATTGATGGTCAACCTGCGGCAGTACGGCTTAGCGCCAGTCAGGTTCAGCCGGTGGGCTTTGCAGAGGAACACGCGCTTATTCCATACCCGCGAAATACCTTCGGTGGTTATCGCTTCCTGCAGGAGTACTTCACGTTTCCCGAGAAGTACCTGTTTGTGGATGTACAAGGGTTGGATGCACTGCATCGTTTGCCCCAGGATGTGCTCAAGCAGGCACACGGCATGAGGTTGCGCTTTGAGCTGCGCACCCAGGGCCATGCGCTCCAACGCCCCACCCTGGACAACGTCAAGCTGTACTGCACGCCGATCGTCAACCTGTTCAATCACGATGCGATACCCATTCGGCTGGACGGAAAACAGGATGAATACCTGCTGTTGCCGGGAGAATATGCTCGCGCAAATGCCGCAGTGTTTTCGGTTGACCGCGTCACCGGATGGCGCCCCGGTGGCTTGGGGCATCAAACGTACGTGCCCTTTGAGTCATTCGAGCATGACATTGATGTGAAGGCATCGGGCCCGCGCGCCAGCTTCAGCATCCGTCAACGGCCTTCGGCACACCATGACGGGCTTGATACCTGGATAGGGGTTGGCGATAGGCGCGAACAGGGCCCGGAAACCCTTTCCCTTGAGCTGACCTGTACCAATGCTGGCTTGCCGCGACAATTACGGGCAGGTGAGATCAACCAGCCCAGCGAGCGCACGCCTGAGTCATTGACGTTTAGCAACATCACCGCGCCAACCGCGAGTTTCGCGCCGCCACTGGACCAGGATTATCTCTGGAAGCTAATCAGCAACATGTCGCTCAACTATCTATCGCTGACCGATATCAACGCATTGAAAGTGATTCTCGAGACCTACGACCTGCCGCGCTTTCACGATCGGCAGGCGCTGAAAATCAGCCAGAAAAAGTTGGGCGCGCTGCGCTCCATCCAGCACGAAGCGGTTGACCGGTTACACCGTGGCCTGCCGATTCGTGGGTTGCGGGTGGACCTGACGGTGGATCCCCAGGGGTTTGCAGGCCAAGGCGATCTGTTTGTGTTTGCTTCGGTCCTCAACCAGTTCTTTGCGCTCTATGCCAGCCTCAATTCGTATCACGAGTTGCGCGTGATCAGCACACAAGGAGACGTGTATCGATGGCCGTTCCGGATGGGGCAGCAACCCCTGCTTTGACTCAGCTTCGCCGTGCTATCCGTGAATACACCCTGTTCCAGGCGGTGATACAGGTGATCGCACGCTTGCGTGAAGCTCATCCACTGCTGGATGAGGAAGCGCTGTACGACCTGCTGGAATTCCAGGCCAATCCCGGCCTGGGGTTTGCGGGGCACGATATTGACCGCCTGGAGTTTTTCATGGACCAGAGGGGCTTGCGGGCGCGCCTGCGCATCAATGTGCTGGGGTTGTTCGGTGCGGGCTCACCCTTGCCTGCGTTTTATGCTGAACAGGCGTTTGCAGAGCGAGCAGGAGGCAACCCTACGCGGGACTTCCTCGATATGTTCCACCATCGCCTGCACCGTCTGTTGCTACCGATCTGGCGCAAATACCGTTACCGGACTTGTTTTCAACAGGGCGCCAGTGATGCGTTTTCGCAGCACATGTTTGCGCTGATCGGCCTCGGCAGTCACGCGATACGAGGCGTCTCGCGGCTCGATTGCAAGCGCTTGCTGCCTTACCTCGGGCTGCTGAGCCTGCGAGCGCACTCGGCTGCGCTGATAGAGACCGTGCTGCGGTATTACTTCAAGCATGCGTCGGTGTTCATCGAGCAATGGGTCGAACGCACGGTGGACGTTGTGCATTCGCAGCGCAATGACCTGGGCCAGGCCAACTGCGCGCTGGGTGAGGATCTGGTGTTGGGGCATCGGATCGCTGACCGCAGCGGCAAGTTCAGGGTGCATATCACAGGGTTGGCCTGGGAGCACTTTCACGATTTTTTGCCAACAGGAACGGCCTATGTGCCTGCCTGTTCACTTGTGCGCCTAACCGCGCCGGACGCATTGCAATTTGACCTGCGCCTGGTGCTGGCACCCGGCGAGATCAGGGCATTGCACATCGGCAAGAGCAATGTGTGCCGCCTGGGTTGGACCAGTTGGTTGGAACACGAGCGAGCGGATGGTGCGATCACGCTTGCCAGCCATTTTCATTAAGGATCGATGAGTATGATTAATGTGGACCTGCAACAACTAATCCGTACATTGACGGCCCAGACCCGTCAGGATCTGACGCACTCGGCCGAACGCTGCATGGCGCGTGGTGGTCGTGAAGTGTTGGTGGAAGACCTGCTTCTGGCCTTGCTTGAGCATCCCACGGGGCTGATGGCCAAGGTCCTGGAGGATGCCAGTGTTTCCATGGGCGAACTGCAAGCCGCCTTGCAGCCCAGGAGTGAGCAGAGCGCTACACGCAACCCGGTGTTTGCCCAGGCTTTGGTGCGGTGGCTACAACAAGCCTTGATGGTTGCGCACGTAGAGTTGGGCCAACGTTTTGTCGACCACGGTGCGCTGTTGTTGGCACTTTTACAGCACCCGCAGGAGCACGCGGGCAGTGGCTATCATGCGCTGCTCAGCCGCCTGGACACTGGCAGGCTGCGTGATTTTCTGATGAGCCAGCCAGTTGAGAGACAGCCGATTGCCGTTGAGTCGCTGTTGCAGCGCTTCACCCAGGACCTCACCCAGCAGGCCCGTGAAGGCCGGATAGACCCGGTGCTGTGCCGTGAGCGTGAAGTCCGCCAACTGATCGATATTCTGGTGCGGCGGCGAAAGAACAACCCGATTCTGGTGGGGGAGGCCGGGGTAGGAAAAACGGCGATCGTTGAAGGGCTGGCGTTGCAGATCGCCGCTTTACAGGTGCCTGAAGTCCTTAAGGCGGTTCGCGTGCTGACCCTGGATATGGGCTTGTTGCAAGCGGGCGCTGGCATCAAGGGGGAATTCGAGCGGCGTCTCAAGGGCGTGATCGATGAAGTGAACGCATCGCCGCAACCGGTGATCCTGTTTATCGACGAAGCCCATACCTTGGTTGGCGCTGGTGGCCAGCCGGGAGGCCTGGACGCGGCCAACCTGCTCAAGCCAGCGCTGGCTCGCGGCTCATTGCGTACGATCGCCGCCACCACTTGGTCGGAATACAAGCAGTACATCGAAAAGGACCCGGCATTGGCACGGCGGTTCCAGCCGGTACTGGTCGAGGAGCCAAATGTCGAGCAGGCCGTGTCGATTCTGCGTGGACTGGTGCCTGTTTATGAAGCGAGTCATGGCGTGTATATCCGTGATGATGCCGTGGCGGCGGCTGCTCACATGAGCGCACGCTATCTTGTCGGTCGACAGCTGCCGGACAAGGCCGTGGACGTGCTGGACACTGCTTGTGCCAGTGCTCGCACACGTCAGGCAATGCCGCCCGAGGCATTGCAGGCGCTACGCGTAGAGCTGATCGAAGGTCAACGGCAGGCGCGGGCGTTGAGTCGGGACGCCGAGGTCGGGTTGCCGGTAGATGCGCAGGCCTTGCAGGCATTGAAACTGCAACTGGAAACCCTCGAACCTGAGCGCCAGATACTTGAGCAACAGTGGCTTGAGCACGGCGGGCAACCATTGCTAAAACCTGAAGTATGCCCGCGCGGCGTAGCCCAGGTCATCAGCGCCTGGACCGGTATTCCCGTCGCGCAATTGGCCCTTGAACCGAACGAAAAAGTGCTGGGTTTTGCCGAGGCCATGCGTGCACGCGTGCTTGGGCAGGAACACGCGGTGCAGGCCCTGGATCGCGCCTTGCGTGCGGTCGCCGCCGGACTTAGCAAGGCCGATGCCCCGGTCGGGGTGTTTCTGCTGGTGGGGCCAAGTGGTGTCGGCAAGACAGAAACGGCCCTGGCCCTGGCTGATCTTTTGTATGGCGGTGAACGGTTTGTAACAACGATCAATATGTCGGAATACCAGGAGAAGCACGCGCTTTCCCGATTGATCGGTGCGCCACCGGGTTATGTCGGTTACGGCGAGGGTGGGGTACTGACCGAAGCCGTACGCCAGCGACCCTATTCAGTCGTGCTGCTCGACGAAGTGGAAAAAGCCGATCCGCAGGTGTTGAACCTGTTTTACCAGGTCTTTGACAAAGGGCGAGCGAATGATGGGGAAGGGCGGGAAATCGACTTTCGCAACACCGTGCTGCTGATGACTTCCAACCTCGCAAGCGACTGTATCAACGCGCTTTGCACCGGCGGTCAACGACCAGAGCCCCAGGTGCTGCAAGACGCTATCTACCCGGTGCTGCGTGCGCACTTCAAGCCCGCATTGCTCGCCCGTATGCGTGTCGTACCGTATTACCCGATTGAGGAGAACGTGCTGCGCGATGTGGTGGAACTCAAACTTGCCAGCCTTGGCCAACGGTTGCATCCACGCAAGCTGGCATTCACCTACACACCTGAATTGGTTGCACACATAACCGAACGTTGTGCTGACGACGACAGCGGCGCGCGGTACATCGACCAGTGGCTCGAGCGACAGTTATTGCCGCAGATGGTGGACGGTCTGCTCGACGCCATGGCCGTGGATGCGCCGGTCTCCCTGGTTCATGCCCGATTGGATGGCAACGGCCTGCCTGTCTGCGAGTTCAGCCAATGAGCGAAAACAACCTGACCCAACTGCCTGACCCGCTTGCCCATGCCAGCGCCTTGATTGGCTGTTTCACCTGTATAGGCCTGGACAATGACAGCGCTTCACTGCCTGGTGCGTGCGTCTCGGCAGCGGCCCAGCTGAGTCACTGCGAACTCTGCCAGTTGTACCGGCTTGATGAAGTGACTGGGCGGCTTGATCTGATCGCCCAGCACCCGAGCGCGACGCCCTCGCTGGCGGATGCAGCTTCCAGGATCGATCGGCGACACGTGTCTTTGCTGCGTGACACGGTCGACCAAGGCGTTGTCGTCAGCGTGAGTGATGTGCAGAACAGTACCTACGACACGGCTTTTCTGCCGGAACTCGCGTCACCTTGGCATGCGCTCTTGAGCGTGCCGTTGTTCAACCGCCTCAATACGGTCACGGGCGTGCTGCTATGCGCTGCTCAACACCCGGCACCGTTGCTGGGTTATGCGTCCTCGCTTGGCCAGTTCGGCAGCTTCGCCTTGCACCAATTGGCCCTGTTGCGCAGCCTGCGGTGGGTGCCGGCTGTCGCACCGCCAGCGCGCGGAGTATCGCTGACAAACACGTATGGCCTGATCGGCAGCAGCACGGCAATGGCGCAAACCTGCCAATTGATCAGCAAGGTGCTGCATACCCCGTATACCGTTCTGCTGCGGGGAGAAACCGGCACCGGTAAAGAGGTGGTGGCCCGAGCGATCCATATGGCAGGGCCGCGCGCGGCCAGGGCTTTCGTGGTGCAGAACTGCGCTGCGTTCCCTGAAGGCTTGTTGGAGAGCGAGCTGTTCGGCTACCGAAAAGGCGCGTTCACCGGCGCCGAGCGCAACTATGCAGGGCTATTCGACGCCGCAGACGGCGGCACGTTGCTGCTCGACGAAATTGGCGATATGCCACTGTCCCTGCAAGCCAAGTTGTTGCGGGTATTGCAGGAAGGGGAGGTTCGCCCATTGGGCGCCAGCGCCGCCCACAAGGTTGATGTACGTATCATCGCGGCGACCCACCGTGACCTGGCCGCCATGGTCGCCGAAGGCAGCTTTCGCGAAGACCTTTATTACCGGCTTGCCCAGTTCCCCATCCAATTGCCTGCCTTGCGTGAACGAGACGGGGATGTGCTGCAACTGGCACGTCATTTTGCCGACAAGGCGTGCGCCAGCCTGGGAAGGGCACCTGTGGAGTGGTCGAATATTGCCCTTGATCAACTGTCGAGCCATGCCTTTCCCGGCAACGTACGTGAACTCAAGTGCCTGGTGGAGCGTGCCGTTCTGCTGTGTGACGACAACGTGATTCTGCCGGAGCACCTGCCGCTACCCCAGGCACAGGTCCCAACCACCGCTGATGACATAACGCTACGCCAGCGCATGGAGCGGGTAGAGCGCGTATTCCTGCTCGACTGCCTGCAGAAAAATCGCGGTAACCGAACCCGTACGGCGCGTGAGCTGGGCGTCGCACGGCGCACGCTGCTGTATCGGCTTGCCCGCTTGAACATTCCCTGCGGTGATGCCAGTGCGGAGCGTTGAGCCGTGCGCCGCAGGTTTGTCCCCATCGTTGCTGCCGCCACCAATAGCAGACGGCGGAACTTTTAACCCTGGAGAAACCTGATGCCTGATCGTCCATGGCGCTTCGTCCTGCTTATGTTGTGTTTGCTCGGCGGCTGTAACGCCAACTATGTATTCGATGATGCCCAATACCGCCCGTTGGGTGAGTCTCAGGCGGTGACCCATGGCCGATGAAAAGGAGGAAGCCTGACCATGCAGCTTGTGTTTGAGGTATGTGAGGTGGCAGACGGTAACCCTGTGTCCACGGTACGCAAAGTCTTTGACGGCGTGGGCGGCGTGATTGGCCGTGGCTCCGGTTGTGACTGGGTAATCCACGATCCCAGCCGCTTGCTTTCCAGTCACCACGGTTTGGTGGGTTGCCGGGAAGGCCGTTACTTTCTCACCGATATCAGCAGCAACGGTATCGGCATGGCAGGTAGTTGCGAACGTCTGCGCAAAGGACAGGCGCGCTTGATCGAGGATGGCGACGTATTCGAACTGGGAGCGCTGTCGATACGCGCGCGGTTGATGGAGCCCGTTCAACCTTTCGGTGAGCAGCCGGTCATCACGGGAGTGCCGATTCCCGATGATGCTTTCCTGGCGCTGGACCCGCTGCAGGCGCTGGATCTCGAACACCAGCGGCAGAGCACCTCGGATGAGCTTGAGGCATTGAGTGCTGGCGTTGGCGAGCCTGGGGCTTGGGCGGATCGTCATGCCGCCGATCGCGAACAGGTGGCGATGCCGCGCCGGGTTGAACCCGCCAACGAGCTTCCCAGGGTCGATTCTGGTGCCCTGGCGTCGCCGTCAGATGATGTCTTCTGGATGGAGTTTGCCGCGGCGCTGGGGCTTGACCTGGGCAAGCTTGATCACGTTGCTCGAAAGGCGCTGGCCATCAAGGTGGCGCGCCTGTTTCGGCTGGAGGTTGAACGGCTGCAACACAACCGGGCCTATGAAGAACAGGTGCGCCTGATCTCAACCCTGCACAGCGATTATCCAGGATGATGTTCATGTATCGAGTCACCCTCACGCCCCTGTTGCTCACGCTCGGCCTGTTGGCTGGCTGCAGTGCCGTATCGCCTTTCTCGACATTGACCAAACTCGACCTGCTGCTGACCGCCAGTGAGCAGGTCAACCCAGACCTTCATGGCAGACCCTCCCCAGTCGTGCTGCAGCTGATTGAACTGCGTCATGGCGTAGCCTTTGAGAATGCCGACTTCTTCAGCCTGTATGACCACGCCGAGCAAGTATTGCCAAAAGATTGGGTGAGCAGCGAAGAAATTGAACTGCGCCCAGGGGATCGACTGGCGCTCAAGCTGAGCGTCGGGCCAACAAGTCGTTTTGTGGGCGTGCTGGCGGCGTATCGGGACTTGCCGCACGTTCAATGGCGGCTGCTCGTTCCGCTCGCCGCGCGACAATTGAACCGTGCCGAGCTGGTGCTGGATCAGGACGGTATCCGGCTTGCCGACCCGCGCTCTGACAAAGAGGTGCAGTGATATGCACGCCCATAAAGTCATTTGGCAGGAAGGCATGCTGTTGCGGCCACAGCACCTGCAGCACAACGACCGTCATTACCAGCAACAGCTCAACCAGACGCGTTTGTTGAGCCCTGACGCTTGGGGGTTCCTCACGCTGGAACTCGATGTGCAGTACCTCAACCTCGGTAAATTGGTGGTCACTCAAGCCAGTGGGGTGTTGCCGGACGGTAGCCTGTTCGATCACGGCACCGCCATGGAACCGTTGGTATTGCAGGTGCCAGCCAACTCAGGGGAACAGGCAGTTTACCTGGGGCTGCTGCTGGCGACAGGCAATCAGACCGAAACCCGCCAACCGGAGCAGGACGACGTGCTGGCGCGCTACCTTAGCTGTGAGGTTGAGGTCGGAGATTCCAACGCCAGGACCGACTCTCGTTGCCTCATTCAGTGCGCCCGGCCTGACGTGCGCCTGCTGTTGGGTGAGCAGCACCGGGAACAGGGCTTTGTCCGCCTCAAGATTGCTCAGGTGCTGGAGTCTACCGACGGGGGCGGCGTGCGCCTGGATGCGGGGTTCGTGCCTACGTTCATTTTCATGCAGGACCGCGGCTATGTAGCGTCTTGCCTCAAGGAGGTGATCGGCTTGCTCGCGTCGCGAGGCGACGCCATCGCGACGCGCATCCGCGGCGAGAGCACTGCTGGTGGTACGCAGGTTGGCGATTTTCTGATGCTGCAAGTGATCAATCGTACCGAGTTGGAGTTGCGGCACTGCTTGAGTCAGGCCCAGGTTCGCCCTGAAGCGGTGTTCCGCGCACTGTTGGCGCTGCTCGGTGAGTTATCGACCTTCGCCAGCGACAGCAAGCGCGCAGTGCTGGATGTGCAGTACCGGCACGCCAACCAGGGGGCCAGTTTTCGTGGGCTGATGGAAGCTGTCCGCGCCGTGCTGTCGGTTGTACTGGAACAACACTCCATCGAGTTGACCCTGCAACCACGTCAGTACGGTGTATTGGTTTGTCCGGTCAGCGACCTGAAATTGCTGGGTAGCGCGACGTTTATCCTGGCGGCCACCGGGCAGTGTGATTCGGAAGAATTACGCCAGCGCCTGCCGGCGCATTTGAAAGTCGGCCCCGTGGAGCGCATACGCGAGTTGGTCAATCTGCACTTGGCGGGTATCAAGGTCAAACCACTGCCTGTGGCGCCGCGCCAGATCCCGTTTCATGCCGCCAAGACCTATTTCATGCTGGATATGAGCGCCCGCGATATCGCGCAATTGGAACAGTCGGGTGGGTTCGCCTTCCATGTAGGGGGTGAATTCTCCGGGCTTGAGCTTACCTTCTGGGCCATCAGGAATTGAATGCTATGGACAGTGAATATTCGCAGGATGAGAAAACCGTCCTGCTCGACCGCGACGGTCATGGACCCGTACAGGGGCCGCTCACGGAGTTTCCA
Source organism: Pseudomonas sp. R5-89-07 (assembly GCF_003851685.1). NCBI lineage: Bacteria > Pseudomonadati > Pseudomonadota > Gammaproteobacteria > Pseudomonadales > Pseudomonadaceae > Pseudomonas > Pseudomonas sp. R5-89-07. Next base: position 2,591,240 of record NZ_CP027727.1, read on the forward strand.
TCGCCGCCGCGCTATGAGCAGTTGCAAGACCGGATGATCTACGCGAGCCAAGCGTTGGGCGCACACAGCTTTACGACAGCGCTCAATCCCCTGATGGTTGCGGCTTGGGGGATATTGTCGGAAGTGGTCCAGCTCAAGGGCTGCTCCGGCCGGGAAAACCTCATCGCGATCAACGACCGATTGTCATCGGCGGTGACCCAATTCGAAACCCGTGCCTTGCAGGCAGGCATTGAAAACACCCAAGTCATGTCGGCGCGCTACGTATTGTGCAGCGTGATCGACGAAGCTGTGGTGACCACGGCGTGGGGGGCTCGAAGCGACTGGCCGAAGATGAGCCTGTTAAGCCGCTTTCACCACGAGACGTTCGGCGGCGAGAAGGTATTCCAGCTGCTGGAACGCCTGGCGCGTGACCCGCTAAAACACTTGGCGATGCTGGAGCTGCTGTATCTGTGCCTGTCCCTGGGGTTCGAAGGTAAATATCGGGTGATGGCGCGGGGAGGCTTGCAACTCGAGGCCGTTCGCGATGGCCTGTATCGACAGATCAGGCACGTGCGTGGCAACGCGCCGTCGGTGTCTGTTCTGCCGGCCGGGCAGGGGCGTGCGCGACGCAGGCGCATACGCATCATTCCTGCCCGCTGGGTTGTTGCCTTCACTGTGTGTTGTTTGCTCGCGATGTACGCAGGGTTTGCCTGGATGTTGGAACGCGAAAGGGCGAGCGCTCTGCAACACCTTTCATTTTCGGCGTCGGATCTTACCCAGACGCCCGTGTAAACGCAGGGAGCAATGAATGAACGCATTCTTCAAGGGCGTGGGTGCCGTGCTGGGCAGAGTTTGGGTTTGGAGCCTGGTGCTGGTGTTTTGCTGCACGGCACTGGTGTGGTATGTCGGGCCGCTGTTGGCCGTGGACGACCACCGGTTCTGGCAAAGCGCGACTGCCCGCCTGGCCACCCTTTGCGCTTTGTTTCTGCTGTGGGGATTGGCAATGGTCCTGGTGGGTGGGCGCCGTGCCGCTGGGCTCGAAAGGTCCGTTCCGCCCACGGCTCACCCGCCAGAGAGCGCGGTGGAGGACGAACAGAAGCACGTTCGTGGTCGTTTCAATGACGCCCTGCAGCGGTTGAAGACGTCGCCCCGCTACGGGGAGCGCAACGCGCGCTGGCGCCATGAGTTGCCCTGGTACCTGTTGATCGGTGAACCGGGCAGTGGCAAGACCCAACTCTTGGCCGCCGCTGGCTTGCAGTCACCGCTCGACCAGGCTGACACGCGGCCCGAGCGCGGCGGCGCGCAGTGTGACTGGTACTTCGCCGAGGACGGTGTACTCATCGATACGCCAGGGCGCTATCTGATTCAACCCGACCGTTCGGTGGATGCCGCCGGCTGGACCACCTTGTTGACCAGGCTGAGGCGGCGGCATCGCGTCCGTCCGCTCAATGGCGTGGTGGTGACGGTGTCGCTGGACAGGCTCTTGAGCGGTAACGAGCACGACCTGGAACAACTGGCGCGCCATGTCCGTTCGCGCTTGCAGGACATTACGCAGGTGCTGCATGTGGATGTGCCCCTGTATCTGGTGTTAACCCAGGCTGACCGACTGCCGGGGTTCATCGAGTACTTCGACTCACCGTCAGGGGACGATGCCGATACGGTGCTGGGGCAGCCTCTGGATGCTGATGCGGCGGGCAATGACATCACCCAGGTTCGCCAGGTGTTCGAACAGTTACTGCAACGCTTGCACAGTGAATTGATTGAACGACTGCACCAGGAACGTGATGTCGAGCGCCGGGGCCAGATGCTTGATTTTCCCCAGCATATGGCGCGCATAGGCGAGCGTTTGTGCCTGTTCATCGAGTGGGCGTTTTCCACCCATCGCTGCCAGCGCATCAACGGTTTGCGTGGGTTCTACCTGACCTGTGCCAGCGACAGGCGCAGCCATTTCGTGCCGGGGCTGTTCAGTCGGGTGATCTTTGCCGAGGCGGATTTGGCAGCTTTGCAGACCCGCGAGCAACAGCGCATCCGGCAGCGCAATGGGTTGCTGGGGATGGCCGCTGCGCTGGTTCTGGCGTCTGCCTGCGGGCTGTGGATGCACAGTTATACGGTCAACCAGCAACGTTTGGCGCACATCGCTGCACTCAGCGCACCCGTGATGCAGGCCAGCGATGAAACCTTGACACTTCTGGCGCTGCTGGACGCTCGCTGGGCCGCGACCCAGGTGTTTCCCGCACCAGACGACACCCCGCTGATCGAGCGAGCCGGCCTGTATCAGGGCGAGGTCAGCCGCCCTTGGGTGGCCCGCGCCTATGAACAGGCGTTGCAGCAGCAACTGCTGGGTCGCACGGTTACCCTGCTGGAAGACCAGGTGCGCGCCAGCCTCGGCGATCGGGAGCGCCTCCTCGACAGCTTGCGGGCCTACCTGATGCTCAATCTGCGGGAGCGCCGTGATACCACGTGGCTGGCGCAGCATATGGCGAGCTACTGGTCGCTGCGGTTTTCCGGTGATATGTCGGTACAGAGACGCCTGAATGAACATTGGGCGCGACTGCTCGAGCAGCCGTTTGCAGCCTCCCTCAATGACGAGCTGGTGGCTCAGGCGCGTGCTGCACTGCGCGGCGAATCACTGGCCGATGTGGTGTACCGGGTACTGCGCGAACAATCGCGCGATCTGGCGCCGTTGCGCCTGGCCGAGGGCAAGGCTTTCGCCGCCATCGATCCCTCTGTGCCGGGTTTCTACACCAAACGTTATGTGCAGTACTTCCAAGCGCAAGGCCCACGGCTGGTGAATACCATCGCCCAGGATAACTGGGTTCTAGGGGAAGGCACTGACTTGAGCGGTCAGGATCTGCAGCGCTTGATGACCGAACTGCAACAGCGCTACTTCAGCGAATACGCCGAGGCCTGGAGCGACGCCCTCGGTCGCGTCAGGCTGCTGCAAACCGATAACCTGCGCGAGGACGCCGAACGGCTTGCCGGGTTGACGTCGGCCCAATCGCCAGTCATTTTGCTGCTGCAGCAGCTCCGTGAGAATACCCGTTTACTGCCGGCCCTTGAGTTGCCTGCCGCGGGGATCGAGCCGACAGGCGCGTTGGGCGTGATCGCCAAGACTGCGGTGGCGCAGGGGCAAACGGCCTCGGGCGACTCGGCTCGCCGGGCCTTGCAGCGGCGTTTCGAACCCTTGCACCAATTGCTGGATGAGCTGCAGAACCCAAGCGCTGAGCTGACCCAGGGGCTGCACCTGCTTGACCAATTGCATCTGCAATTGGCGGCGCTCAACCGCGAGGGTTCGCCGGAGCAGGCGGCTTTCTTGCGGGCGAAGCGGCGGATGGACGGCCAGCAGGACGTGTTGGGCAGCCTGCGTGAAACGGCCTCCCGTTTGCCGCTTCCGCTGGCCGCTTGGTTTGAAGGGATTGCCGAGCAGACGTGGCGCCATTTATTGGACCAGGCCTATGTTCATGTGAATCTACGCTATCAGAGCGAGGTGCAAGGGCTTTACGCGAGGGCGATTCGTCAGCGCTATCCGTTCAATGCCCATGCAACGAGTGATGTGGCCCTTGACGATTTTCGTGAGTTCTTTAAACCCCAAGGCGTCTTGGCGCGTTTTTACGAGGGGTATCTGCGCGCTTTTGTCAGCGCAGAGGGTACTCGCTACCGGTTACGTGGGGTGGACGGACATAGTTTGCCCATCTCACGCTCGCTGCTGGATCAATTGACGAAAGCCCAGGTTATCCGACGCGGCTTTTTCGGCGAAGACCAGGCGGAGTTGACCGTGGGCTTTACTTTGGCGCCCTACAGTCTGGATCAGGCGGTGAACCGGGCGACCTTGCGCTTGGGTGAAAAGCAGTTGGAATACCGGCACGGCCCGGTCATACCCATGACGTTCCAGTGGCCCATTGAAGCAGACAACGGTCGCACCAGCCTCGTACTGGAGAGGGGCGTCGAACTGCGTCCCCTGGGTATCGAGAAGAACACTGGCGCCTGGTCATTGTTTCGGTTTTTCGATTTGCTGCATCGAGAGCCTGCGAGTGACCGCAACGCGCAAATCGTCAAGGCCGACCTGGCCGGGTTGCGCGCCAATTACCTGCTGACCAGCCAACGCACACCCAGCCCATTTGAAATGGACACGTGGCGCACCTTCCGTCTGCCGGAGCAACTGTGAACCTGATGCTCCCCACATGGCGCAGTGCCGGGCGTACCCAACGCGGGCAGTCACGGTTGCGCAATGAGGATGCCTTGCTCGATTGCCCGCAGCGAGGGTGTTGGGCTGTGGCGGACGGCATGGGCGGTCACCGGCACGGCGATGTCGCCAGCCAGTGGGTGATCAGCAGCCTCGCGTCGCTGTCGGCGCAGGGAAGCCTTGATCAGCGAGTCGAAGCGGTTCGGCAGGGCTTGCAGAATGTCAACCATCGGCTGGCGAATGCACGTCGAGGGCCTGGAGCCGTCGATGATGCTGTGATGGGCAGCACGGTGGTCGCGCTATTGTTGGAGAACGGGCGTGCGGCGTGTGTGTGGGCGGGGGATAGCCGCTGTTATTTGTGGCGCGAACAGAGCTTGTACCAGTTGTCGAAAGATCACTCGCTGTTGCAGCGCCTAATGGACGAGGGTCAGCTGAGTGCCACGCAAGCGCGGGCCTATCCCGATGCCAGAGCCTTGACGAGAGCCGTTGGCGCACACTCGCCCTTGCGACTTGAGGTGCTGGAACTCAGTACCCGCCCTGGCGACGTATTTTTGTTATGCAGCGATGGTCTCTATCAGGCACTCAGCCATGTCGAACTGGGCCTGGCGTTGAGTGCAGGCGGGCCGCAGCATGTCGTGGAACGATTGTTTGCCAGCGCGCTGCAAGCCCCGACGCGCGATGATCTGACCGCCGTCGTGGTGCAGTCATGAGCGTAGCATCAACCCTTCCGGTTTTGCTCGCCGGGCGTTACCACCTTGAGCATGTATTGGGCCGCGGCGGAATGGGCGTGGTGTACCGTGCGCGCGACCTGTTACATGAGCAGTTCGGCGAGCCTTGCCCCGGTGTGGCGCTAAAGCTGTTGGACGAGTCTTTATCAGCATGCCCCGATGCTCATGTGTTGCTGTACAGCGAGTTTGCATTGTCGCGTCGCCTGCGGCATGAGCACGTGGTGAGGATGTATTCGTTTGAGGTGGATGCGGGCAGCCAGACTGCCTTTTTTACCATGGAGCTGCTACACGGCATGACGCTGGACCGGCTGCTTGTGGAGTGCCCCGCTGGGTTGCCTTGGGCAGAACTGCAGCCAATTGCCCTGCAGTTGCTGGATGCGTTGGTTTATACCCATCGACACAACGTTCTGCATGGCGATATCAAACCGACCAATGTCATGGTGGGTGCAGAGGGCGTGCGCCTATTCGATTTCGGCCTAGGTCGGTCAGTTGCGCAGACTACGAAGGACTTGGCGAGTGTGAGTCGCGACCGGTTGAATGCCTGGACTCGCGCCTACGCGGCGCCTGAATTACTGGCAGGTGGTGCGCTGACGCCCGCCGCTGACCTCTATGGCGTAGCGTGCGTCCTGTATGAGCTGGCCCAAGGCAATCGCCTGGGGGAACGCCAGCCGGGCCACAGACTGTCCCGGCCCAGGCAGTTGCCCCGACGGTGCTGGCCTGCGCTGCACGCCGCCTTGGCGCAGGACCCACAACGCCGGGCCCTGACGGTTGCCGAGTTGCGCGAGGCCATCGGTTGCCAGCGGCCTCGCTGGTACCGCTAGCCAGAGTGTCAGCCAGTCAAGTCATGCAGTTGGCAATAGTCAGCCCAACTCATGCCGGCCATCTGTGCGACTTCCTTATGCACCTCAAGGCGCTGGGCTTCGAAGGCTTCGCTGGACTCGGCAGTCAGCTTGAGGGTCAGCTCCCAGGCGAACAGGCCTTGGCGCTCGGCCTGGGCCTCGAACGCTTCATACAGGCGCTCGGTACGGTACTGCGCCACGGTTTCCCCCCTGGCTTGGGCGGCCAACGGGTTGAGGTTATTCAGCTCATCGGCCACGTCCGGGTGTTCGCCCAGGAACCGGTCCAGTGCACGTTGATAGTTATCGCCAGGTGCTGACAACGGCTAGCGCCTCAATGAGAGGGGTGGGAGTCGACGTCGGGGGCGTGGCGGCCCAGATGACGCCGAGCGCGCTTGCGAGACCTGCGCTGGATCCAGCGTTGCAAAGGCGCCAGTAAAAAGAACATCAGGTAGGCGACGAGCACCAGCGTCAGGTCTATCCAGGTCTCCGCGACAGGCCCGGTGTAAAGCTCGATGACATTCTTGATTACAAATAGCAGCGCTACGCTGCACAGCCACAACAGGATGGTGACAAACAAGGGACGCATGGTGCTGGACCGCTTATCGTGCATGGTAAGACTCTCTCTCTCCTTTGTGCCTGGGGTTGTCCAGGCAATGTTCCCTGAGTGGACACACGGTGTTATCCAGGTTGTAACATCCTTTAACACGCGGTAACGCCGCGGATAATACCGACTCAGACGTGTTTAGGGGGCGGATCACGTAGGAAAGTTCGATTTTTCACCAAGGAATTTGTATCGAGCCCAAGGGTTTTTACCGAAAACGCCCGTGGACATGGCGAAAAGCTTTCGCTCCCCGTATCAGGGCGTGTAGCGTTGACGCGTACTCGGGCGCTGATCTCCAGACGCCATGGATACGGGCAGAGGGCGGCTCATGGCGCAAAGGCTGTTCAAACTTTTCCTTACCCAGCGCCTGGCGGCGCTAGCCAGTATCGAGTCGTTGCGTGCGATTCGGGAGGGATTGCTGTGGATCCTGCCCTGCCTGTTGGTGTCTGCCGGTTTTCTGATCCTGTCTGAATGCGCCAAGGTGCTGGGTTTCAACCCAGAGACAGTGAGCTTCCTGGCGGGCCTGCATGACCGCATCAGCTCGGTGATTCCGCTGCTGGTCGCTGCTTCCATTGGTTATATGCTGGCTATCCAGCACCGCTTGCCGCAGTTGCCGATCGCTTTTCTGTGCCTTGCCCATGTCGTGGTGGCCACGTATCTGTTGCGCGACTATCCCCGGGCTTCGGCCACCTTCCTGCTGTTCATCGCCATTGCATCGCCGCTGATCAACGTGCCCGCCATTGCCTGGCTGCACCGTTGGCGTTGGACACGCCTGGTCCACGAAGACTTGGTCGGGCACAACCTCAAGGGCACGATCAACATGGTAGTGCCCGGCGCGATCACCGCGCTGGTGCTGGTGATGGTGTTGTCGCTGCTGTTGCAGATCCCCTACGTGGCGCAACTGCAGGGACCGCAGGTACTCAATGTGTTGCAGACGCCTTATGGCAGCGGTTTGTTCGTGACCTTGATGAACTCGCTGTTGTGGTTTTTTGGGGTTCACGGCGTGTACGCCATGCAACCGCTGTTCGATGTGCTGGACCAGGCCGTGGTGCTCAATGGCGCGGCGCTGGCGGCGGGAGAGTCGGTCCAGTACCTGCTCAACAGTGGCCTGTTGGGCAGCTTCGCGTTTATCGGTGGGTCGGGCGGCGCGTTGTGCCTGCTTCTGGCGATCCTGCTGTTTTCCAAAAGCTCGTCTATGCGATTGCTGGCGATGGCCAGCTTGCCGCTGTCGTTATTCAACGTCAGCGAAGTACTGTTGTTCGGTTTGCCAATCATCCTCAACCCGCGGTTGTTCATACCGTTTCTGTTGGTGCCGGCGTTGAACATGACGGTGGCATTGGCGGCGGTGCAGTTGGGTTGGGTGTCACCGGCAGTGGCCAGCGTACCGTTTACCGCGCCGGTGTTGCTCAATGCTTACCTCAGCACCCAGGGTGACGTGGCGGCGGTGGTGCTGCAAGTTATGCTGATGGTCTTGGGGACACTGGTGTATGCGCCCTACGTACGGGCGATCCATCGCCAGTCCAGCGAAGGCGGCACGGTGTACCTCAAGTCGCTGGACATGACCTTTCGCGGCCTTGAGGAAAAAGGCCGGTTACTGGAGTTCGACCCGGTTCTGGCTTCGCATCGCACCTTGGCCCGGCAAGCCACTGAGTTGAGCCGGATCCAGCAGATCAGCGACTACGAGTTCTATCTTGAGTTTCAGCCTCAAGTCTCCACCCGCACTGGCCTGTGCACCGGCTGCGAAGCCTTGATGCGCGCCAGGGACAGCCAGGGCACGGTGCACTCGCCCTGGGAGTTCCTGCAGTGGTTGGCACAGGCACGGTTGATGCCGGATGTGGACGTGTGGGTAGCGTCCCAGGCCGTACGCCAGTATCACAAGTGGAAGAAGGCCGGTTTTGAGTTGCCCATGACCATCAATGTCTCCAGCGTCACGCTCAAGGACGCGGCTTATGGTGACCGCCTGGTGGAGATTCTCGCCCAGGCCCGGGGTTGGGTGTCGGTGGAAATCACCGAAGATGCGCTGGTCAGCGATATCCAGGCAACCCGCCAGACCATCCAGAAACTGCAGGCAATGGGGGCGAAGGTGTATATCGATGACTTTGGCACCGGGTTTTCGGCGTTGAGTTATCTGCATCAGTTTCCGGTCGACTTCATCAAGATCGATCGCAGCTTTGTGGTTGCCCAACAGGATCCCAAAGGCGCCCAGGTGCTGACGGGCATGCTGCGTTTCTGTGAGGCATTGAAACTGGGCGTGGTGGTGGAAGGGGTGGAAACCGCTGAGCAACTGGCGTTTTTGAATACGGGGGCTGAGCTGTTCATTCAGGGCTGGTATTTCAGCAAGGCGCTGCCGGGGGATGAGATGCCGCAGTTTGTGCGCAAGCGCGCGGCGCTGGCGTGATCTGGCAGCCCTGGGGCCGACCGGTCTGGCAGTCGACCCCGTTCAACTTCATCAAGCCAGCTTGCTAGACCGCCTCGTAGCTGCGATTGGTCCGCTCAATTTCCTCAACCAGTCCGTCTATGGCGTTCAACCGTGCCCGATTGTCATGTTCCCAGGGATGAAAGCTCGGTTTGAAATAATCCAGCCACGGCCGCAGCATGCGTGGAAAGACCCCCCTGGGCCCATACAGAAACTTGAGCATGCGCCAGAAGCCTTTGAGATACCCACCGGACTTGCGGTCGGCAATCAACAGGCGTACGTGGAAGTCGAACACCACCAGCCAGAACAGCAGCGTGGTAAACAGCATGGTGCCGGTGCGCAGCAAGTAGCGCCTGGGCCCAGGCTTGATCACGGTGTTCCACACATCGAAGGCCACTGCTTTATGTTCGGTTTCTTCAAGGGCGTGCCAGTACCACATCTGCCGATAACCCTTGAGCGAGTCGCCAAAACGCGAGGGGTCGCTCAGCAGGATTTCCGCGAGCATTGCGGTGTAATGTTCAAGGGCGATGGTCACCGCGAGGTTGAAGGAGGGCGGCAGGTGTTTCTTTTGCAGGTCGAGAAAGAACTTCAAGCGACGGTCGAGGCTGTGCGCCGGCAGGCCCGCTGCTTGCAGCAGGTTGTTGTACGCCACATGTTCTCGGCTGTGCATCGCCTCCTGACCGATAAAACCCTGGATCTCCTTCTTGAGAGTGGGATCGTCGATGCACGAACGGTAGTGGCGCACGCTGTCCATGAAGAACAGCTCGCCCTGGGGAAACAGCAGCGACAGGGCATTGAAAAAGTGCGTGATGAACGGGCCTTGTTCATGCCAGTTGGTAATGCGCTCGGCGGGCAGGGCGAAGCGGATATCGCGGCGAATCGGCAACATGGTGTGTGCTCCTGTTCAGAGGCGAGGCTCGTCGTTGGTTTCAAACACGGGCGTGCGCGGTTTGGGGGCCATGCGCTTGCTGGCAAACACCACCAGCGCTTGATAGGCCGCCGGCAGGCAACGGGCGAGCAGGTCGAGGAAATACGCATCGCGGCCGATCAGCACGCGGCGTTTGTTTTTGCGCACGCCTTGCAGGATCACCTTGGCGGCCTGATCGGCATCGGTGATAAACAGTTTTTCGAAATCGGCGCGCGCTTGCTGTTCGCTATGGATAAGGAAGCCGGTCATGTTTGCGTCGATACGGCTGCTGCGGCAGATATCGGTACGAATCCCACCGGGATGCACGCAGGTGGCGGAGACGCCGCAGCGTTGCAGGTCCAGCTCCTGGCGCAGTGCTTCGGTAAAGCCACGCACCGCGAACTTGCTGGCGTTGTAGCCACTCATGCCAGGCTGGGCGAACAGGCCGAACACGCTGGAGGTGTTGACGATATGCCCGTCGCCACTGGCCTTCAGGTAAGGCAGGAACGCCTTGGTACCATGCACTACCCCCCAGAAGTTGATGCCGACGATCCACTCCAGGTCGGCATAGTCCACGCCTTCCACGGTGCTCGACAGCGCCACTCCGGCATTATTGAAGACCAGGTTGACCTGGCCATGCTCGGCCGCGCAACGCGCCGCCCAGTCGAGCATGGCTTGGCGGTCGGCGACATCCAGTACCTGAGTGGTAACGGTCACCGGCGACAGGGTCGACGTGCCGATCAGGTCCCGTGTTTGCTCCAACCCCTGGCTGTTCTTGTCGGCCAGGGCCAGGTGGCAACCTTCTCGTGCCAGCGCCAGGGCCAGTGCGCGGCCCATGCCGGAGGCCGCTCCCGTGATCGCCGCGACGCGGCCGTTGAATGACTTCATGACAGGCTGCCTTCTGTAGCGGAGTGAGGGGTCGGCATCGAACGCGGCATGGACGCAACCGGCGCCCGGCTGACCTCATAGTCCCTGAGTGCAAAATGCCGGGTGATCTGCTTGAAGCGCCACGTCGAGCCGGGCCACAGTGTGGTGTTCTTGCCGGTGCGCGGGTCGAGGTACCAGCTCTGGCAACCGCCGGTGTTCCAGATGGTGCGCTTGAGCTTGCCTTGCAGTTGCGCGTTGTAGGCCTGCTCCGCGGCGGGTTTGACCTCCACCGTGGCGATGCGCTGGTGCTGCATCTGTTGCAACGCATCAAGGATGTAAGTGACCTGGGCCTCGATCATCAGGATCATCGAGTTGTGCCCCAGGCCGGTGTTGGGCCCGACGATCAGGAACAGGTTGGGATAGCCGGGCACCGTCGTGCCTTTGTAGGCATGGGCGCCGTCGTGCCAGGTGTCCATCAGGTCGACGCCGTTGCGCCCGATGATGCAATCACGGGGCAGGGGATCGGCGGCCTGGAACCCGGTGCCGAAGATCAAACAGTCGGCGGGGTGCTTGATGCCGTCGCTGGTGATCACGCCATCGGCTTCGATGCGCAGCACGGCGTCGGTCACTACTTCGACATTACTGCGTGACAGCGCGGGGTAGTAGTCGTTGGAGATCAGCACGCGCTTGCAGCCGATGGTGTAGTCCGGGGTCAGGACCTTGCGCAGGGAAGGGCGGGCCACCTGTTTGTGCAAATGGCGAAGGGCGATTTTCTGCACCATCTTCATCAGGCGTGGGTGCAGCGCAAAGCCCACCACGCGGCCTTCCAGCGCCCAATAAAAAGCGCCGCGCACCAGCCTTTGGGTAAACGGAAGATGCTTGAACAGCCAGCGCTCGACCCGTGAGATCGGCCGGTCAGGCTTGGGCATGATCCAGGGCGGCGTGCGCTGGAACAGATCCAGATGCGCCACCTGCGGCGCAATCTGCGGCACGAACTGAATGGCACTGGCGCCGGTGCCGATCACCGCTACGCGCTTGCCCTTCAGACTGTAGCCATGGTCCCACTGCTGCGAGTGGAAACGCTTGCCCTTGAAACTCTCCAACCCTGGGATATCCGGCAGTGCCGGGCGCGACAAGCCGCCCATGCCCGACACCAATACTCGCGCACTGACCTCGCGGCCGTCGCTGAACGCCAGCCGCCAGCGCTGCTGCTGATCATCGAACACCGCCCGTTGCAGGCCCATGCCGAAACGCAGGTACGGCGCCAGCTCGAAACGCTTTGCGCATTGCTCGAGGTAAGCGCGGATCTCCGCTTGTGGCGCGAATTGGCGGGTCCAGTCGGGGTTGGGTGCGAAGGAAAAGGAATAGACATGGGACTGCACGTCACAGGCACAGCCAGGGTAGTGGTTGTCCCGCCACGTACCGCCGAGCGTATCGGCCTGCTCGGCAACGAAGAAATCGGTAAACCCTGCCTGCTTGAGTTTGATCGCCATGCACAGGCCGGCGAAGCCTGAGCCGATGATGGCGATATCGATGGTGTCGCTGTGGGCGTTCATAGGCTGTCCTTGGTGGGCATCGGATGCGCTCCTGTTTTTGTTTTGTGTTTTAGATAGAACACCATTGCAAAGGAAAATTGAATTAATTATTTTAAAAAAGATTTTAAATAATCTACCTGAAAATTTCGCCTACGCTAGGACCTTGTTCGATCTATGCGACTTGTCCGACAGACGAGCATGGAGCTGGGGTCCAAGGTACGGACGAAGGTTGAGGCCTTGATCAATCCCGATCAGGTCGCCAGCAGCAGGGAAGCAGAGGACCGAGCTATGGCTGTCGAGTGGATTGTCGCTGCGGGTGTGGTGATAGGCGCGAGCGCTGTGTTATGGGCTTTCAGCGCCTGGATGACGCGGCGGATTGAAACCGCCGTTCCGATCAATGGGCGCTTCGTCGAGGTGGATGGCGAGCGCTTTCATTATGTAGAAGAAGGCCAGGGCCCTGCGCTGGTGATGATTCACGGGCTGATGGGCAGCAGTCGAAACCTGACCTACGCCTTGTCCGGCCAGTTACGTGAGCATTTTCGCGTCATCAGCGTGGATCGCCCGGGGTCGGGCTATTCCAGCCGTCAGAGTGGCACGGCGGCAGACCTGCCAGCCCAGGCGCGCCAGATTGCCGCTTTTATCAAGACCCTCGATCTGGATAAGCCGCTGGTGCTTGGGCATTCCCTGGGCGGTGCGATTGCGCTGGCATTGGCCCTCGACCATCCCCATGCGGCATCGGGCTTGATCCTGGTGGCGCCCTTGACCCATCCCCAGCGCATGCTGCCGCTGGTCTTCCTGTCATTGGCGGTACGCCCCGCCTGGCTGCGACGCTGGATGTCGCGCACCTTGACGGTGCCCGTCGGCCTGTTGACGCAAGGCTCGGTGGTCAAGGGTGTGTTCGCCCCCGACGCCGCCCCGCCAGACTTTGCCACTCGCGGCGGTGGCTTGCTGGGCATGCGTCCCGACAATTTCTACGCAGCGTCTACCGAGATCAACCGGGTCAATGATCACTTGCCGGATATGCTCAAGCGCTACCCGCAACTGACACTGCCAATCGGCCTCATCTACGGCGCGCGCGATAGCGTGCTCGACTTTCAGAAACACGGTCAGGGCCTGGCCAGCAAGGTTCCCGGGCTGAAGCTGCAGGTGGTGGAAGATCGTGGGCACATGTTGCCCATCACCGCGCCGGAACGAGTGGCGGCGTTGGTTGAGCAGATCGCCAAACGGGTCCGACCTGCGCAAAGCACCACGGTGTTGCAGCCGTCGTTTGCCATGGCGAGCAAATAAACATGCCGTTCGATACGCGGTTCCAGCACGCCAACGCCTGCCCTAGACACCTGACCAAACGTCTTGAAAAGAGACTGTCCGGTCACCGAAAAAAGGCGTGGATAAACTAGTTGACGACCTAACGATTCCGCGCTATTTATTTAAAAAAATTATTTCAATTTCTAATTTGAAACAGTTTTTGAAATGCCTAAGAGCGAATAAAATAATGAAAAAAACGCCTTTTATCGCATGGTTGATTTCTCGCAGCACTCAGCGCTGCGCAACCCACTTGGCTGCCTTCGCATGCGTTCGGAGGTTGCCATGAACCAGACCCTGGCAGCTCCAAGCGTCTGGGCCGACGGCAAGCGTCACCTGTGGTGGCTGGGCATCATGCCCCTGGCAACCCCGCTGCTCTGCGGCGCCCTGGCTATCGGCACCGGTGTTCAGCAACTGTGGTGGGTCGGTGTTCTGGTCATTTTCGGCCTCATCCCCTTGATCGACGGCCTGTTGGGTGAAGATGTCAGCAACCCGCCTGAATCCGCCGTCAGCCACCTTGAATCCCAAAGCTACTACCGTTGGATCGTCTACACCGGCGTGCTGTTTGTGATCGCCTCTGTAGTGATCACCGGTTGGTTGGCCGCCGGCGGCATCGACTGGATCATCGGCGGCGGGCTATTGCATGCCACCGCCTCGTTCGATCCTTCGAGCTGGACGGCAAGAGCCGCTGCTTTCATCACCGCGCGCACCGAGTTGCACGGCGAAGTCAGTGTGTTTACCTATCTGGGCATGGCGATGTCCACGGGGGCCGCTACTGGCATCGCGATCAACACCGCCCATGAGCTGGGACACAAACCCAAGCCACTGGAAGTGTTCCTGGCCAAAGTCACCCTGGCGCCAACGTTCTACGGGCACTTCTACACGGAACACAATCGTGGCCATCACGTGCGTGTGGCCACACCGGAAGATCCTGCCAGCTCACGCCTGGGTGAGAGCTTCTGGGCGTTCCTGCCGCGTTCGGTATGGTTCAGCGCGCGCTCGGCCTGGAACCTGGAACGCGAACGCCTGCGCAAACTTGGCCTGCCGGCCTGGCACTGGAAGAACGCCGTGCTCAGCGCCTGGATGTACAGCGTACTGCTGTGGGGCGCGATGATTGCCTGGCTGGGTGTGGCCGTGATCCCGTTCCTGATCATCCAGGGCATCTACGGTTTCTCGTTGCTGGAAGTGGTGAACTACGTTGAGCATTACGGCCTCAAGCGCCAGAAACTGCCCAACGGCCGTTATGAACGGTGTTCGCCACGGCACTCCTGGAACAGTAATCGAATTGTGACCAATATCTTCCTGTTTCAATTGCAACGGCATTCCGATCACCACGCCAATCCCACGCGTAGTTATCAGTCGCTGCGCCATTTCGATGAGTCGCCACAACTTCCCTATGGTTACGCAAGTATGATTGTATGGGCGTATGTTCCGTACTTGTGGCGGCGACGTATGGATCACCGTGTGTTGAATCATTATGCCGGTGATATAACCCTGGCTAATCTCCAGCCGTCACAGCGCTTGAAGTATCTGCAGAAATACAGCGGCAACGCTAAAACGTTTTAATTTGAAATAAAAAGCATCTTATCGATTGTAGTTCGAGCGAGATTTCGTCATCCGAAGTTTGCTAGTTTAGTTGCAATAAAGTTGTTACCCGAACAACAATAATTTCAAGGGAAGGGCGTACGCATGCAATTAACTGCCAAGGTTACCACCCACATCGTTTTGATCGCATTGGGCTTGATGGTCTATCAGCAGGCTCAGGCGGCGCGTATTGAACCTGCCGGAAGCACCTTTACCGCCCAGGGCCCCATCAGCTTTTCCAAAGGCAAGCTGATCAGTGCCGACTGCACCATCAAGGTGGCCGGCAAGGTGGCGGCGGATGGGGCATCGGCGAATGTCGACAAGGTTGAATTCGACGGCGGGCTTAAATGCAGCCGGGTAGAAGCCATCAACTTGCCCTGGGTATTGATCGCCAAGGATACCAAAAGCGGCTCGATGTCGAAGATCAGTGTGGATGTGCATGCCTTCGGCCTGGGCGGTAAGTGTGGCCCTTCAACGGCGGAAGGTACTTGGGACAACGCAACCGGAAAGTTAGAAGCCATGGATGTACCGATTGGCGATGACTGTAGGATAAAGACGGTGTCGATCAAGATGCCGCCCAACTTTAAAGTTGTTGAATAATGCAAGAGCGATAAATGCATTCAAGTTTGGCTGGAAAGGGAAGTTCTGCAGTTTCACCGTGACCTCTCGTTCGTGGCCATTACCCCTGGCGAAATAAATCGCCTTAATATGTGAGGAAAAACAATGAAAAGCTTGAAAACCCTCGTTTGTGCAACCTCGTTTGCAATGTGCTTCGGCGTCGCTTCGATGGCCAGTGCGGCTTCCGTCTCTCCGGACGGTCCGTTCTCGACCAACGCCGGCACCATCGTGGTGAAGTCGCCTTCGTCTTTTGGCGCGGCAGTGACCTGCGGCATCACTTTTACCGGCAACGTTAGCGGTGGCGTGGCCTCGATCAACGGCGCGACGCTGACCGGCGGCGGTCTGTGCGCCTTGCCAACGCTGACTAACCTGCCTTGGGTACTGACTGCTTCGACGGGCACCACCGGCACCGTGACCAATGTCGGCTACAAGATCAGCTCGATTCCAGCCACCAACTGCGGACCAACCCCGATCGCCGTCACTTGGGCTGCAGGGACCAAAACCCTTTCGGCCGCCAATCAGTCGCTGAGCGGAAACTGCACCGTGGTTTCGCTCAACGTTGTGGCCCCGACGCTGACGGTAAACCCGTAAGCGCGTGACTCCGTAAAGGGCTGATCACCCGTTGAACGCCGGCGCCACGGGAGGCGCCGGTCAAGGTCGCTTATCACCCATCCCTGATTGTCATACACCGTTCCAGTACAGGCGCTTTTGAACAACGTTCCATGGCTACACGACCCACCGGCAGGGGCCGGGCGCACATAATAATAGGGAGTACCGCATGAATAATAAGAAACAACACGCTTACACGTTACTGGGGCTGGCCCTGCTGGGAGGCCTGGTCACTGCGGGACCTGTGGAGGCGGGCGGGTTCTCCACGCCCACGTATGGCGCTCCCGGTTGGGGGCGTGCATTCGGTGGCGGTTCTTTGTTCAAGAATGATCCCAGCGCCGCGTACAACAACCCGGCGGCCATGGCGTTCATCGATTCAACCATTGTGCAGCAGACCGTCGATTACGCCCGGATCAAGATCAAATACTCCGGCCAGGCGTATGACCATAACGGCAACCCGGTGACCAATACGCCAGTGCTCGATGACCAGGGCAACCTGGGTGATCCGACCCTCAATACCAATAATGGCGGCCAGGGCGGTTTCACCGCATGGCTACCCACCGGCTTCATGGTCATGCCCATCGGCGACCGCTTCGCTTTTGGCCTGAGCCAGGTCGTACCTCAAGGCATGAAAAGTACGTGGAACGAAAACTCAAAGCTGCGCGACTTCGCCGTCGACACCAAAATCGAGACCATTGGCCTCACAGGCTCCCTGTCGTTCAAGGTCAATGATCAATTTTCGGTCGGTGGGGGCGCCATCGTTCAGCGCAGCCAGGGAAACGTCAGCCAGAACGTTGATGTGTTGGCTGCCGCAGATGTCTCTCCCGGGCTTGGCGGCACCGGTTTTCCGACCGGTGTCGGGCATTCCTTGATACGCGTTAAAGTCGACAACATCTCGGTGGGCTGGTTTGGTGGCGTTGTGTGGAAACCGACGCAGCAAGACACGCTGGGCTTGAATTATCACGCCAAGATCAAAAACAAAATGACCGGCAAGTACGACGTTTATACCGACGCCATCGGCCGTAACACAATGACCAACCCGATTGGTCCGAACGGAGAGACGCTGGTTGAAATGGCCTATCCTGGCCTCAAGCTGTTCCCGGATGGCGCGCATGCCAGTGCGCAGCTGGATATCCCGGCGACTGCCGCGATTGACTGGGTCCATCAGTTCAATGACCGCTGGACGCTGGGTGTGAGTGCCCAGTGGACGGAGTGGTCCTCGTTCAAGGACCTCACACTCAAGTCTCAGGGCTCGACCATTGTTGCCATCCCCTACAACTACAGAAACGCGTGGATGACCTCGATCGGCGGCGACTACAAAGCCACCGACGAGCTCACCCTGCGTGCGGGGGTGGCTTATGACCAGACGCCTACCCGGAACTCCACCCGTGACCCGCGGATCCCTGACGGCGATCGTTATTTCCTGGCGTTTGGTGCCGGTTACGACATCAAGGCAGTGCCAGGCCTGTCAGTGGATGCCGCGTACTCGCACCAGTTCGTCGAAAAGGTCAATCTGAAAACCAAGAACGTCGATCGGCTCGGCGCCGCTCAACTGGACGGTAAGGCTGAGTCCTCAGGCGACGTCGTGAGCTTGTCGGCGACCTATAAGTTCTAGTAACGCGCCTGTGCGTGGTAAGCCGGGTATTTAGCGCATCTTGATACCCGGTGCCCACTGATGCGCTGTTACAGAACAATCTGCAGAACCTGATCGGAGCCACGCGACGGCTGCAATTGGGCTGACTCGTTCAGGCCAGAAATTTTTGGCCCAAGCATTAAATAAAAATTTCAAAACAAAATTTGAATTTGTCTTTCCGAGTTTGTAGTGTGGCTCTACGCCGTCGCTCAATCCGAGCGACCCACGCGGGTGTCACGAATCAAGTAGAGGTATCCCATGGTTATCTGGTTATTGGTGGGTTTCGCCGCAGCGATAGTCCTGGCGTATCGACAAGCCGTTGCCACAGCGTGGCTGGGCGTTGGTCTGGTATGGCTGGCGGCTGGTTATCTGCTCAACGTAGTCGGTGCATTCGGCGTCAGCGTCGCGGCGGTGGTGGTGGTGCTACCGGCCTTGCTGCTGGCGATCAAGCCCCTGCGCCGTGCGCTGTTGACTAGCAAGGCCCTGGGGCTGTTTCGGACGATCATGCCGGCGATGTCCGACACCGAGCGGGCGGCCATCGAGTCCGGCACCGTGTGGTGGGACGCCGAGCTGTTCAGCGGCACGCCCAACTGGCAGCGCCTGCTGCGAGCCGCACCGGCCAGCCTGAGCGCCGAAGAGCAGGCCTTTCTCGACAATGAAGTCGAAACCCTGTGCGACATCGCCAATGACTGGGAAACCACTCAAGTATGGCAAGACATGTCCCCCGAGGGCTGGCAGTACACCAAGGACGCCGGCTTTCTCGGCATGATCATTCCCAAGCAGTACGGCGGCAAGGGCTTCTCCCACTACGCACACTCCCAGGTGGTGATGAAGCTGTCGACGCGCTGCTCGGCGGCGGCCATTTCGGTGATGGTGCCCAACTCCCTGGGCCCGGCCGAACTGTTGCTGCATTACGGCACTGACGCCCAGCGCGATTACTACCTGCCGCGTCTGGCGCGGGGTGAGGATATCCCGTGCTTTGCACTGACCAGCCCGTACGCCGGCTCCGATGCCGGGGCCATCCCCGACGTAGGCATTGTGTGCAAGGGCCTGCATGAAGGCGAGGAGGTGCTGGGCTTCAGGGTGACCTGGGACAAGCGCTACATCACCCTCGGCCCGATTGCCACGGTGCTGGGCCTGGCGTTTCGTGCCGAAGACCCGGACGGTTTGCTCGGCGTTGCGGGCTCACTGGGTATTACGTGCGCGCTGATTCCCACCGCCCATCCGGGGGTGAACAGCGGCCGTCGTCATTGGCCGCTGAACGCGGTATTCCAGAACGGCCCCACCACCGGCAAGGATGTGTTCATTCCGCTGGAGTGGGTGATCGGCGGCCGCGAACAAGTCGGCAACGGCTGGCGCATGCTGATGGAATGCCTGGCGGCGGGCCGGGCGATTTCGCTGCCGTCGGCCAACGTCGGCCTGGGCAAGGTGGCGGTACGTGGCACCACGGCCTACGCCGCGATGCGTAAACAGTTCGGCCTGCCCATCGGCAAGTTCGAAGGCGTGCAGGCGCCGTTGGCGCGCATGGCCGGGCATCTGTATGCCTGTGATGCGGTGCGCAAGGTGTCGGTGGCGTCCCTGGATGCCGGCGAGAAACCTTCGGTCATCTCCGCCATCGCCAAGTACCACGTCACCGAGCGTGCGCGCATGATCGTCAACGATGGGATGGACATTGTCGCCGGCAAGGGCATCTGCATGGGGCCCAACAATTTCCTGGCCCGTGCCTATCAGCAAAGCCCCATCGCGATCACGGTGGAGGGCGCGAACATCATGACCCGCTGCCTGATCATCTACGGCCAGGGCCTGATCCGCTGCCATCCCTATGTGTTCCGCGAAATGGAAGCGGCGCGCAACCCGGATCGGCGCAAGGCCCTGGAGGCGTTCGACAGCGCGATGTTCGGCCATGTGAGTTTCGTGCTGGCCAATACCGTGCGCGCGGCGGTGCATGCGCTGACCGGTGGCCGACTGCTGGCTGCCCCGGCCAAGACCGACCCGGCGCTGGCGTCCTACTACCGCCAGGCCAATCGTCTGTCGGTGGTGCTGGCGTTGGTCTCGGACGTGTCCATGGGCGTGCTGGGAGGGACGCTCAAGCGCAAGGAAAGTATCACCGGGCGCCTGGGTGATGTGCTGTCGCAGTTGTACATCCTCTCCTGCGTGCTCAAGCGCTTTGAGGACGATGGCCGACCCCAGGCCGATTTGCCGCTGGTGCATTGGGCGGCCCAGGATGCCTTGCTGCGCGCCCATGAAGCACTGGCCGAGGTGCTCGACAATTACCCGTCCAAAGCTGCGGCAGCGGTGCTGCGCACCTTGAGTTTTCCATTCGGCATTCCTTTGCGCAAACCGTCGGATCGTCTGTTGGCGCAGGTTGCCGACGTGGTGCAAACCCCCGGCGAAACCCGCGACCGTCTGCTGGCCAATTCCTACATCCCCCGCCCGGAAATCGACAAGCTGGCCTATGGCGAACTGGGTTTTCGCTTGCTACCCCAAGTGGAGCTGATCGAGGCCCGGCTCAAGCCCGCCATCAAGCAAGGCCTGCTCGCGCCGATGCCGATCTCGTCTGCGGCCTTTACCGGCTGGCGCGTCAAGGCACGGGCGCTGGACCTGATCAGCGACGACGAAGACGCGTTGCTTGCACGCTATGTGGAATACGCCGATCACGGCATTCAGGTCGACGATTTCCCCCAGGACTTCGGTTTGCTGGAGGCCCTGCAACAGCGCAAGCAGGCGTTGGAACCCGCCCCGAAGCGTCGCAACAGCCAAAGCGAAAACGCCTCGGTGAACTAAAGGGATACACGGGGCAGTGTGGGAGGGGGCCTGCCCCCGATAGCGGTGTGTCAGCCCAAGCAGATGTGCCTGATAGACCGCCATCGGGGGCAAGCCCCCTCCCACATGTGATTGGGTTTTCAAGGCAGGATGGTGATATGAGTGACAGCTACCTTACTTTCGTCAATTCCCCCTGGGGGCGCCGTCTGGCCCAGGCCGTCGGCTTGCCGCAACCCTTGGCGCTGCAACGCCATCGCAGCGGTCAACCCGGTTTGGTCAACCCGGTCATTCTCGCTGGGGCAGGGCGCGTGGCGGAGCAAGTGCAACGCCTTTTCAGCGCCACTGAGACCGTGGTTGCCACCCCGGCAACCTCAAGGGCGCCGTCCACGGTGAAGGTGCAGGGCGCGGTGTTCGATGCCACGAGCGTGACCGACCTGCAGCACCTGGACGAGCTCTATACCTTCTTTCACTGCAACGCCAAGCGCCTGCGCCAACACGCTCGCGTGGTAGTACTCGGCACCGCGCCGGAACACTGCCAGGACATCCCCCAGGCCGTCGCCCAGCGTGCGCTAGAAGGCCTGGTGCGCTCACTGGCCAAGGAGCTGCGCCGGGCGATCACCGTGCAATTGATCTACGTGGCGCCTGGAGCCGAAGGCGCGTTGGACAGCAGCCTGCGCTTCTTTCTGTCGCGTCGGTCGGCTTACGTGTCGGGGCAAGTGATACGCCTGCAAAAGCGCGTAGACAGCACTCCCGCGATCCTTTGGGACACGCCGCTCGCCGGCCGTCGCGCGCTGGTGACCGGAGCCTCCCGTGGCATTGGCCTGGCCATCGCCCAGGTGTTGGCGCGCGACGGTGCCCACGTGGTGTGCATCGACGTGCCCCAGGCCCAGCAGGCACTGCAAGAGGCCGCCGATAGCGTGAACGGCTCGGCGTTGCCCCTGGACATCACGGCGCCGGATGCCGCCGCGTTACTGCAGGCGCACGTCAGCCAGTACGGCGCCTTCGACGTGGTGGTACACAACGCCGGCATTACCCGCGACAAGACCATCGCCAAGATGACCGAAGCGGCTTGGCGCAGTGTGCTGGCGGTCAACCTTGAAGCGCCGTTGCAGCTCAGCCAGGCGTTGCTGGACCATCAGGGCCTGAACCCGGGCGGGCGCATTGTGTGCGTCTCGTCGATTTCCGGTATCGCCGGCAACCTGGGGCAAAGCAACTACGCCACGTCCAAGGCCGGGGTGATCGGCCTGGTGCAGGGCCTGGCCCCACGTGCGGCGGCGCAGCAGGTGACGGTGAATGCCGTGGCGCCGGGGTTTATCGAGACGCAGATGACGGCGAAAGTCCCGCTGTTGATCCGCGAGGCCGGGCGGCGTATGAACTCCCTGTCCCAAGGCGGTCGACCGGTCGACGTGGCCGAAACCATCGCCTGGCTGGCGCATCCGGCGTCCGGTGGGGTCAACGGTCAAGTGGTGCGGGTGTGCGGCCAAAGCCTGCTGGGGGCCTGAACCATGGACTATGTGACGCAGATCATCGACCCGCCGCCCTCGCGCGCCCAACTGTTGCTCGACGGTGTGCGTGGCTTGCGCAAACCCAAGCCTGACACCGCGCCGTTATTGCCCAGGGAGCGCCTGGTACGCCCGGCAGTGGAGCTCTCGGGCGGCGCTATCACCGCCTATGGCCGTGCCTGTGGCTTTCGTCCGGAGCAGGGCGTGCCGCTGTCCTATCCTCATGTGCTGGCGTTCCCGTTGCACTTGATGCTGCTGACCCACCCCAGCTTCCCGTACCCGGCCAGCGGCATGGTGCATTTGGCCAATCGTATTCGCCAGCACCAACGCTTGCACGAAGGCCAGGCGCTGCGTCTGGAAGTGTTCTGCGAGCGCTGGGTCGCCCATCCCAAGGGGCAGGCGTTGAGCATCGCGACCCGTGCCTACGGCGCCGAGGCCCTGGTGTGGGAAAGCGACAGCCTGTACCTGCGCCGCGATGTGAAAAATCCCGTCGGCGAGCAGTGGGTGAATGCATTGCCCTTACAGGAAGACGGCTTGCTACGCACCCAGCGCTGGGTGTTGCCCGCCGATCTGGGGCGCCGGTTTGCCAAGGTCTCGGGGGACTTCAATCCGATCCATACCTCGCTGGTGGGCGCGAAGCTCTTCGGCTTTCGCCGCGCCATTGCCCACGGCATGTGGACCCTGGGCCGTGCGCTCGCCGCTCAGCAGCCGCCGGGCGGCCTGGACCGCGCCGAGGCCCATTGCGACTTCAAATTGCCGATTTTTCTGCCCGGCCAGGTGGCCCTGTGGAGCCGCCCTGTGACGGGCCCGCTACGTGAGTTCGAAGTGCGCAATGCCGCTGGCGACAAACCGCATATGCGTGGATTGCTGCTATGGGATCAAACGCCTGGAATGAGCGCCCTCTATGAGTGAATACAACTTCAATCCGCCGCCGACTCGACGCGTGGCGATCATCGGCGGCAACCGTCTGCCGTTTGCGCGATCCAACACCGCCTATGCGCACGACAGCAATCAGGACTTACTGGTGGCCGCACTCCAAGGGCTGGTGGATCGCTACAACCTGCACGGTCAGTGCCTGGGTGAATTCGTCGCCGGCGCGGTGATCAAGCATTCGCGCGATTTCAACCTGGCCCGTGAATCACTGCTGTCGACCACATTGTCCGCGCAGACGCCGGCCTACGATGTGCAGCAAGCTTGCGGCACGGGCCTGGAAGCGGCGTTGCTGGTGGCCAATAAAATCGCCCTCGGCCAGATCGAGGTAGGCATCGCGGGTGGCGCGGACACCACTTCCGACGCGCCGATTGGCATCAATGAATCGTTGCGTCACACCTTGCTCGCGGCCAATCGGGCCAAGGGCATGGGCGACAAGCTGAAAAGCTTGCTGAAGGTGCGCCCGTCGATGTTCTTCAAGCCGCTGCTGCCGCGCAACGGCGAACCCCGCACCGGCCTGTCGATGGGCGAGCACTGTGAAGAAATGGCCAAGCGCTGGCACATCAAGCGCCTGGCCCAGGATGAGCTGACCCTGTGCAGTCATCAACGCCTCGACGCGGCTTACCAGCGCGGCTTCTTCGACGACCTGATCAGCCCCCATCGCGGCCTGGCCCGTGATAACAACCTGCGCAGCGATATCAGCCTGGAAAAACTCGCCAGCCTGGCGCCGGCGTTCGACCGCCAGAACGGCACGCTCACCGCCGGCAACTCAACGCCCCTGACCGACGGCGCCTCGGTGGTGCTGCTGGCCAGCGAAGCCTGGGCCGCCGCCAGTGGCTGGCCAGTGCTGGCCTACCTGCGCACCGGCGAAACGGCGGCGGTGAATTTTGTCGACGGCACCGAAGGCCTGTTGATGGCGCCGGCCTACGCCGTACCGCGCATGCTCAAGCGCGAAGGCCTGGGCCTGGCCGACTTTGATTTCTTCGAGATCCACGAAGCCTTCGCCGCCCAGGTGCTGTGCACACTCAAGGCCTGGGAAGACCCGGACTACTGCCGCGAGCGGCTTGGCCTGGACGCACCGTTGGGCGCCATCGACCGCACGAAAATGAACGTCAACGGCGGCTCGCTCGGCTGCGGTCATCCGTTTGCCGCCACGGGCGGCCGGCAACTGGCGGCATTGGCCAAGGCGATCCATGAGCGTGGCGGCGGTCGCGGCTTGATCTCCATCTGTGCGGCGGGCGGGCTGGGTATTACCGCCATCGTCGAAAAGTAGCCCAAACCACAACAACAATAAGGACACTGCCATGAACGCCATCAGCCTGGAACACAGCGAACGCATCTGGTTGAACGCCTACCTGCCCGGCGTGCCGGCGGACATCGATGCCGCTATCGAAGATTACCCTTCGTTGCGCGAAGTGTTCCTGGAGCACCTGGAGAAATTTCGCGAGCGGGTGGCGTATGTCAGCATCGGCACATCCATGACCTACGCAGACTGGCAGGTTCAGGGCAACGCCTTTGCCGCCTGGCTGCAGGGCCAGGGCGTGAAGAAGGGCGACCGCGTCGCGCTGATGATGCCTAATTGCTTGCAGTACCCCATCTGCCTGTTGGGCACGATCCTGGCCGGCGCGGTGGTGGTCAATGTCAACCCGCTGTACACCGCCCATGAACTCAAGCACCTGCTCAAGGACAGCGGCGCCGAGACCGTGGTGATCTTCGAAAACTTCGCCCACACCTTGGAAAAAGTCATCGTTGGCAGCAGCGTCAAGCGCGTGGTGGTGGCGGCCATCGGCGACTTGCTCGGCACCTTCAAGGGCGCGGCGATGAACTTCATCCTGCGCAGCGTGCAGAAGCAGGTGCCGGCCTTCAGGCTGCCCGGCGCGGTACGCTTCAACCAGGTGCTCAGGCAGGGGCGGGCGCTCACTTATCTGCCGGTCAGCCTGAACCGCGATGAACTGGCCTTCCTGCAATACACCGGCGGTACCACCGGCGATGCCAAGGGCGTGATGCTCAGCCATCGCAATATCATTGCCAACCTGTTGCAAGCCAAGGCCTGGGTCGGTGACCAACTGGACCAGGACCAGCAGGAGACCAACGTCACCTTGCTGCCGCTGTACCACATCTTTTCCCTCACGGTGAACTGCCTGATGTTCATGTGCCTGGGCGGACGCAATATCCTGATCGCCAACCCACGGGACGTGAAGCGGGTGCAGATGATCCTGCGCAAGGAGCGCTTCAACGGCATTGCCGGGGTCAACACGCTGTTCAACGGTTTGCTGGAGAACAAGGAATTCTGCGCGCGGGACTTTTCCGACCTGCGCATGGTGATCGCCGGCGGCATGGCCACGCACACGGCGGTGGCCAAGCGCTGGAAGGAAGTCACCGGGTTGCCGATCATCGAGGGTTACGGGCTGACCGAGTGTTCACCGGTGGTGAGCATCAGCCCCATCGACATCAGCCGGATGCGCGAGATGGAATTCACCGGCAGCATCGGCGTGCCGTTGCCGTCGACCTGGGTGCGCTTCGTGCGTGAAGACGGCGAAATGGCCGAGGTCGGCGAGCAGGGCGAGCTGCAAGTGCGCGGTCCGCAAGTGATGCAGGGCTACTGGAAACGCCCCAGGGAAACCGCCGAAGTGCTGGACGCCGAGGGCTGGCTGTCGACCGGTGATATCGGGGTGATGGATGAGCGTGGGTATATCCGGCTGGTGGACCGCAAGAAGGACATGATCCTGGTCTCGGGCTTCAACGTGTACCCGAATGAAATCGAGGATGTGGTGGCGATGCATCCCGGTGTGGCGGAAGTGGCGGCGATTGGCGTGGAAGATGGCGTGACCGGCGAGAGGGTCAAGATCATCGTGGTGCGCAAGGACCCGAGCCTGACCCAGGCGCAGATTCTCGCCCATTGCCGGGAGTATCTGACCGGCTACAAGGTGCCGCGATACGTGGAGTTCCGCACCACTGAGTTGCCCAAAACCACGGTAGGCAAAGTGCTGCGCCGCGCCTTGCGCTAACGTGAGGCCACTGGTGATCCAAGTGTGGGAGGGGGCTTGCCCCCGATAGCGGTGTGTCATTCACTGCATGTGCTGACTGACACACCGCCATCGGGGGCAAGCCCCCTCCCACATTTAGACTGAGTTCACATTGACCCAGCGATCTTGCTGAGCGGCGTGGCGAATCGCCGTCGCCAGCCGCTCTACCGCCCACGCCGCCTCGAAATCAGTGCCATGCGCACCTTGCCCCGCCAGCGCCATGATCAATTCCTGAACCTCCAGCGTCTTCAACTCGTTGTACCCCAACTGATGGCCCGCCGCCGGGCTGAACGCGGCGTAACCGGGCAGGGCAGGGCCGGCGAGCAGGCGCTGGAAGCCGTCCTGGCCGACGCGGCACAGGCGCAGTTCGTTCAAGCGCTCCTGATCGAACGCCAGGGTGCCCAGGGTGCCGCTGATTTCAAAACTCAGGTGGTTCTTGTAGCCATGCTTGAGCCAACTGCTGCTCACCGTGCCGCGCGCGCCATTGGCAAAACGCAACAGGGCGTGGACCTGATCATCCACGGCGATGGCCTTCAGTTCTTGGCTGCTTTTCAGGGCCGGCCGTTGCGCGTGGACGGTCTGGGTGTCGGCACACACGCTCACCACGTCGCCCATCAGGTAATGGGCCATCGACAGCAAATGGCTGCCCAGGTCGGCCAGCGCGCCGCCAGCGTGTTCCACCTCGCAACGCCACGACCAGGGCGAGGCCGGATCGGCCATGAAGTCTTCGCTGAACTCGCCCTGGAAACTGATGATCTGGCCAAGCTCGCCACTGGCAATCATCTGCCGCGCCAGCACGATCATCGGGTTGTGCTGGTAGTTGTAGCCCACGCGTGTGACTACCCCGGCTGCACTGGCGGCGCGACGCATGGCATCGGCCTGTTCCAGGCTGACGGCCAGCGGCTTCTCGCAATACACCGCCTTGCCGGCCGCAATCGCCGCCATGGCCATGGGGTAGTGCAGGTGGTTGGGGGTGGTGATGGCCACGACATCGACCGTGGGATCCTCGATCAATGCCTGCCAGTCGGCATGGGCCTGGGCAAACCCCCAGGCGCTGGCACAACGTTGCGCGCGCTCGGTGTCCGCATCGGCCAGCGCCGCCAGCTTGAGCGTGACAGGCAGTTCGAACACCGCCCTGGCATTGTTGAACGCCAGCGCGTGGGCGCGCCCCATGAAGCCTGTGCCGATCAAGCCGATTCCGAGTTCACGCATCGCCGTGGTCCTTTGGATTATTGTTTTCAGGAGGCGTATTAATGGAATAAATATTCGCAAAATTCAATAGATAGAATAAAAATTCACCCTGCGTGCGACGACCCGATCGTTCCCACGCTCCGCGTGGTAATGCCGTCAGGGACGCTCCGCGTCACCTACCACCATCATTTCAGCTGATGCAGCTATATTCAGCCTGTGGCCAAACGCCGCCAGTTAACAAAAGATAACGTAGCGCTGATTGTCAGACGATTCCAAAGCCCGATAGGATGGCCCGTGCTTGCCTCAGGCGCTCTAGATTGCAGGTTTCAGAGCCCCGCGCAAAGCACCGCGACCTAACAATAATAAATGGGAGAAAGGTCTATGAGTGAGCCTGTCATGGGTTGGGTTGTTTGCCGCCCACGCGCCGCACGCACGCTTGCGTTGCTGGCCACAGCGCTCTCGCTGCTTGGAGGCGTCGCGTTACCCGGCGTCGCCCAGGCCGCCAGCGATACCCCCGCCGCGGCGGTGTTTGCAATCCAATCCCCCAAGGCCGCCAGAGGCCTGATGATCGACGTGGTCCACGCCGGCCAGCGCCTGGTGGCGGTGGGTGATCGCGGTCACATCCTCTATTCCGATGACCAGGGCAGCACCTGGACCCAAGCCAAAGTGCCCACCCGGCAACTGCTCACGGCGGTGTTTTTCGTCGATGCCAAGCACGGTTGGGCAGTCGGCCATGATGCGCAGATCCTGGCCAGCAGCGACGGTGGCGCCAACTGGACCCAGCAGTACCAGGACCTCAAGCGCGAAGCGCCCTTGCTCGACCTGTGGTTCAACGACGCCAATCACGGTCTGGCCGTGGGCGCCTACGGTGCGCTGATCGAGACCAACGACGGCGGCAAGACCTGGGAAGACGTCAGCGAGCGCCTCGACAACGAAGACCAGTTCCACCTCAACGCCATCGCCTCCGTCAAGGACGCCGGCCTGTTTATCGTCGGCGAGCAGGGCAGCATGTTCCGCTCCAGCGATGACGGCCAGACCTGGGAAAAACTCGAAGGTCCCTACGAGGGCTCGTTGTTTGGCGTGATTGGCACCGCTCAGCCGAACACCCTGTTGGCCTACGGCCTGCGCGGCAACCTTTACCGCTCCACCGATTTTGGCAGCACCTGGGAGCAGGTGCAGTTGAATGCGGCCCGTGGCGCCCTCGAATTCGGCCTGTCGGGCGCGACCCTGCTGGAGGACGGTTCCATCGTCGTGGTGGGCAATGGCGGCAGCGTGGTGGTCAGCCATGACGACGGCCAGAGCTTCAGCGTATTCAACCGCCCGGACCGTATTTCGCTGTCGGCGGTGACGGCGGCAGGCAATGGAAATCTGATTCTGGCCGGACAGGGTGGTGTTCGCGTCGCCATGCCCACTGGCGCAGAACCGATAAAACAATAAGAAGGCGGGGCAAGCATGAGCAGTCATCACAACGATAAAGCGACCTTTCTTGAGCGCCTGATCTTCAACAACCGCCCGGCAGTGATCGTCATCTGCCTGCTGGTGAGCATTTTCCTGTTCTGGCAGGCGACCTTGATTCGCCCGTCCACCAGCTTTGAAAAGATGATCCCCCTCAAGCACCCCTTCATCGAAAAGATGATGGAGCACCGCAACGACCTGGCCAACCTGGGCAACACCGTGCGTATTTCGGTGGAAGCCAGGGACGGTGACATCTTTACCCAGGCGTACATGGAGACCCTGAGGCAGATCAACGACGAGGTGTTTTACATCTCCGGCGTCGACCGTTCGGGGCTAAAGTCGCTGTGGAGCCCCAGCGTGCGCTGGACCGAAGTGACCGAGGAAGGCTTTGCCGGCGGTGAAGTGATCCCGCAGAGCTACAACGGCTCGCCGCAAAGCCTCGACCAGTTGCGCAACAATGTGCTCAAGTCCGGCCAGGTCGGGCGGCTGGTGTCCAACGACTTCAAGTCGAGCATCGTCGATATCCCGTTGCTGGAGTCCTACCCGGATCCGCAGGACCAGGGCAAGTTGCTGGCCCTGGACTACCGCAAGTTCTCCCATGAGCTTGAAGAAAAAATCCGCGACAAGTTCGAAGCGCAGAACCCCAACGTCAAGATTCATATCGTCGGCTTCGCCAAAAAGGTTGGCGACCTGATCGACGGCCTGGTGATGGTGGTCATGTTTTTCGGCATCGCCTTCGTCATCACCCTGATCCTGCTGCTGTGGTTCACCAACTGCCTGCGCAGCACCATTGCGGTGCTGAGTACCACGCTGGTGGCGGTGGTCTGGCAGCTCGGCCTGATGCACTTCTTCGGCTTCGGGCTCGACCCGTATTCGATGCTGGTGCCGTTCCTGATCTTCGCCATTGGTATTTCCCACGGGGTACAGAAGATCAACGGTATCGCCCTGCAGTCGAGCGAGGCGGACAACGCCCTGACCGCCGCGCGGCGCACCTTCCGACAACTGTTCCTGCCGGGCATGATCGCGATCCTCGCCGACGCGGTCGGCTTTATCACTTTGCTGATCATCGACATCGGCGTGATCCGCGAGCTGGCCATCGGTGCGTCCATCGGCGTGGCGGTGATTGTGTTCACCAACCTGATCCTGCTGCCGGTGGCGATTTCCTATGTGGGCATCAGCCCGCGCGCCATCGCCAAGAGCAAGAAAGACGCGAACCGCGAACACCCGTTCTGGCGCCTGCTGTCGAATTTCGCCAGCCCGAAAGTCGCGCCGGTTTCCATCGCGCTGGCGCTGGTGGCGTTTGGCGGCGGGCTCTGGTACAGCCAGAACCTCAAGATCGGCGACCTGGACCAGGGCGCGCCGGAGCTGCGCCCGGATTCGCGCTACAACAAGGACAACAACTTCATCATCAGCAACTATTCCACCAGCTCCGACGTGCTGGTGGTGATGGTCAAGACGAAAGCCGAAGGCTGCTCGCGCTATGAAGCCATGGCGCCGATCGACCAGTTGATGTGGAAAATGCAGAACACCGAGGGCGTGCAGTCGGCGATCTCGCTGGTGACCGTGTCCAAGCAGATGATCAAGGGCATGAACGAGGGCAACCTGAAATGGGAAACCCTGTCGCGCAACCCCGACGTGCTGAACAACTCCATTGCCCGCGCCGATGGCCTGTACAACAACAACTGCTCCCTGGCCCCGGTGCTGGTGTTCCTCAACGACCACAAGGCCGAGACCCTCGACCGTGCGGTGCATGCGGTGCAGGACTTCGCCAGGGAAAACAACAAGGAAGGCCTGGAATTTATCCTCGCCGCCGGTAACGCCGGGATCGAGGCGGCCACCAACGAGGTGATCAAGGAATCGGAGCTGATTATCCTGATCCTGGTGTACCTGTGCGTGGCCACCATGTGCATGATCACCTTCCGCTCGTGGGCGGCGACCCTGTGCATCGTGCTGCCCCTGGTGCTGACCTCGGTGCTGGGCAACGCGCTGATGGCGTTCATGGGCATCGGCGTCAAGGTCGCGACCTTGCCGGTGGTGGCGTTGGGCGTGGGCATCGGCGTGGACTACGGCATCTACATCTACAGCCGCCTTGAAAGCTTCCTGCGTGCGGGCTTGCCGTTGCAGGAAGCCTATTACCAGACGCTGAAGTCCACCGGTAAAGCCGTGCTGTTCACCGGCCTGTGCCTGGCCATCGGCGTGTGCACCTGGATCTTCTCTGCGATCAAGTTCCAGGCCGACATGGGCCTGATGCTCACCTTCATGCTGCTGTGGAACATGTTCGGTGCGCTATGGCTGCTGCCGGCGCTGGCGCGATTCCTGATCAAGCCCGAGAAGCTGGCGGGGCAGAAGGGTAATTCATTGTTTGCCCATTGAATGGAACGCTGTCACGGGCCTTGCCGGGCGCTGCTGCCCGGCAAGGCCTGGATTCAAGCGGTTGTCATGACCGCTTGGATGGCGTCGGGGCGATCTTCAGGAACACCGCGTCCAGGGGGGCTTCGATCAGCATGTAGATGATTTTGGTCACCGGGCTACTGCCGGGCTCCTTCAGGTTGTTCAAATATTCCTGCACGTGTTTTTTCAGCAGATCCTTCTGGGTGAATTTACGTTGGTCTCGTAGCTTCAAGTGCGCGCGGCTGTAGCCGGCCGGCGGTGTTTTGGCCGTTGGGTAGTGAAAGTGTGCGTACCACAGCACCTGCGGGGGTTTGGTGCGCTTGTCATACACCGCGTATTCGACGAAGAAATCCCCACTGAGGGTGGGCCGATCCGGGTCGGCGGCGCTGGTCAGGTTGATGTCGATTTCACCGTGCTCCCAGAGGTACGTGACGCTTTCCTGGGTCGGCCATTGCAGTTTGTAGGCTTTGCTGCACAGCTGTTGTCCCAGGCGCGTCAAGTCCCTGGCCTGGGCCCGGTACTCATCGATCAGGCCTTGCGCCGAGGGCTTGTCCGAATGGGCGCCGGCCAGCTCATCGGCGAGGGCGGTGAACTTTGCAGCGTGCTTGGTGAGCAGGGCATCCCAGTCGGCCGGGTTGACCTTTTGCCGCGTGGCGGGATCTTCGACTTTCTCACGCTGGGTGTTTATCTCGGCCTCAATGCCGCGGCGCTCGCTGATCAGTTCCTGGCCCTTGCTTCGAAGGGCCGCCAGTGACAACCCCGTCACGGCCGGTGGCGGCTCGGCTTCTTTCTCGGTCGTGTCGACCCAGCCATCCTCATGCTCTTCAAAGGCGGCAAGCACCTCACCGGTCAACGGGTCGGCTATTTGTATTTGTTCGTTGGGAACGCGTCCGCTGGCAGGTTTCACATCGCCAATGAAGTATTCTTTTTTGCGGGTCTTGAACAGCCGCTTTGTCGCTGCCTTGGGGCGCAGGGTTTTCGACACCGGCAGTTCTACCTCCAGTTCCTCCTGCTTGCGCACCACGGTTTCCAATTCGTTCTCGGCCAGGGCCTGGGCGTATTGCAGGCGTTCCAGAAGTCGCGTTGACGCCGCAGAGTCCACGCGTGTGGAATCAAGGCCCTTGAGGGCCTGGAACGTCGTTTCATAGCGCCGATACTTTTCGAGGAGTGACTCGTAGAGATCCCGTTGCTCGTTGAGCGGGTAGTCGTTGCTGCTGCGTACCTCGATATGGGAGAGCGAGGTTTGGTCGAGGTCGAGGTCTTGCAGCCGGTCTGCGTACAGGCGTTCCTGCGGCGAAAGGATAACCTGAGACATATCAATGCTCGCATGCGCCAGCGGCACCAGAGCGTAGAGTTTGAGGTTCGCGGAGAAAAACATCTGGGGCGCGCTGAACTTGTTCAGCCATTGATCACGTTTGGTTCGCCCGGCGGGTGAAAATTTCCCTAGCTGGTCGAGCAAGTCTTCCATCGAGGAGGTGGAGCGGGCCATGCGGTCCCATGTGTCAGCCCTCTCCAAGGATTTAGCGGTGTACTCTTCATAGTTGCTGCGGTCACCCAGGGCTGCTTCGATAATGGCCCTATGTACCATCTGGCGCATAGGTTCACCGGTTCTGGACACCTGGAGACCATTGAGCCACTCGCGTTCATATTCGTAGAGGCGAAGGGCATCCCCCAAGCTGCTCTCGAGTACCTCTTCCATTTTCTGAATGTGGGTGCCCGCACCTGCGACTTTGGTCAGTTCCTCGCCTAGCTTGAATTTCTCCTTGCGGGCGGCCAGCAACTTCGTGGCGCGCTCACTCAAGGTATCCAGCAGAATCCGATACTGGGTGGACCGTCGCTCATAATTCTGTATCTCAGTCTGGTGCCGCGAATCCAGCGCAGCTTTTTGCGCGGGGGTGGCCGCTTCCACGAGCTTCCACACTATCGTGAGTTTCCTGCGCTGCTCAGTAAGGTTCTGGCTGGCAATGGTCATTTGTTCGATGGATTGCTTGACCGGCGGTTCGAGCTCATCGCGGGTGAGAATATCGCTGGCTTGGACACGCGTGAGCAACTCTTGCATCTGCTCTCTGTTTTTCTGGCGCAGGTCGGCCAGTCGCTTCGGGCCACCGCCCAGCAGTTTCAAGCCCCGGTCCAGGCTCCAGTGGCCGCTGCCGTCGGTTTTGATCGGGATTCCCGGATGGTCGATTTTCACCGGGTGAATGATAAACACCTCGCCAAATCCCGGCACGATGCTGATCCGGAACAGTAGGCTGCCTACTGATGCATGCAGCTGCCCGTCGATGCGATACAGGCCTTTATAGGCGCCGATCTCGATGGGCGCCG
This sequence comes from Pseudomonas sp. R5-89-07, assembly GCF_003851685.1. NCBI lineage: Bacteria > Pseudomonadati > Pseudomonadota > Gammaproteobacteria > Pseudomonadales > Pseudomonadaceae > Pseudomonas > Pseudomonas sp. R5-89-07. The sequence continues at coordinate 2,624,621 of NZ_CP027727.1, forward strand.
GTACCGGGTTGGGCCACGGCACGTTATAGCCCAGCAGCTTCTCCAACAGGCGCGCCGAGGCGTTGTCGCCGGCCAGCGAGCGATCGAAGTCCAGCAAGGTCTTGCCCGACCCCGGAGGTTCGGACGGCAGGCCTACCGCGCCGCGCTCGATCACCGTAGTCGTCGCCGGCATCGGGTCGTGCGACGGGCGCCTGAACGGCAACTTGGCGAGCGCCGGTTCGGTATCGATGCTTTCAGTCGGTTGCCGCGCGGGTGGTTCGCCCAATGATTGGTGGTGCATCAGCAACATGCTGATGTTCATCAGCAAATCGATCCAGGCCAGTTCTCGGGCCGTCGGGTCTTTGCTTTCAAGCGCCGGCAGGTCGTGCTTGAGGCTTAGCACCAGCTGCAACAGCCAGCCCACGGCGGCTATCGGTCCGCGTACCGCCATCAACAGCGTGTTGAAGCCCAGTTGCAGGCCTTCGAGGAGCCGCGCCCAGCGGCTTTCATCATTGGACGTGGACGCATTGTCAGCCCGGTCCAGCAATTGCTGGGCATCGCACCCGAAGAGATAGTCCAGCAGCTTGCCGCTGTTTTGTGCGTTGCGTATTTCGATGCCGCTTACATCATCGGCGCCCGTCAGTGTGGCTGGCGTTGGCACTTGGGGCAGAGCGTCGAAGTCCGAGCCTGTGCCAAAGCGCAGGTAGCGTGGCTCTTTGAATCCTCCGTCGTTGTAAATCGATTGAACACTGTCTTTCAGCCAGGTCAGCACGCTGTCTTGCAGCGCGCCAGGGGTGGCGATGGCGGCCAGCAGGTCTGCGCGGCTGGCATATTCGTGCAGTGGGTCCGGATAGGCCGGGCGAAACAGCAGGTGTGGCCCGTGGTCCAGGTTCAGCGGCTCGATGATGAACATGTTCTGCACGACATCGGCGTCGGCCCCTGGTTTACGCAAGAGTGCCAGTGGTCGCATGACGATTTCGTCGCTGCCGACCCAGCGGTCTGCGCGGTCGGCATTGAGCACCGCGCTCACGCAGCGAAATCCACTGTGGGTCAGCCCGGCTTCGCCCTTGATTGCCAGTTCCAGCGCCTGGGTCTTCAGTTGCACAGGGCGCTGCTCACGGAACAGGCGCCGGCGTTTTTGCGCGACTGGGTTGTCGCCCTGCAGTTGCTGGCGAAGGTATTCAGGGTAGTTGTGGCCGACATTGACCCGTTGCACCAGTTGCAGGATGTAATCGGCGGTCAGCCAGTCTTCGAGCTCACGGTCACCGGTGTGGCCCAGTTCCAGGCGACCCTTGGGCGCGCCGGAAAGGTTTTTCAGCGCCAGCTCGACCAGGCTCATGTGCACCTGTTCGATGTAGCCTCCTTCCAGGGAGCCGACGGGAACATGGAACGTCAGCTTCAGGTCGGCGGCCTTGTAACCGCCAGCCAGCGCTTCCTCGCTGCAGCTGCGTTTGCCGTAGAGGTGCTCATTGCGGTCCAGGCACATTTGGTGTTCCAGATGGTTGGCCGCATAGGTCTCAATGGTATCCAGCGGGTCGAGGTCGTGATCGCCGAGGATCTGGCGCTTGATCACCGCTTGCTCAAGCAGGCATTGGTGGTAGGCAAAGCGATCTTGCGGGGTGGCTTGCTTTAGCCAGTCGGGCAAGGCGTCTTCGGTGACGGCACGGGACATGACCGGCACGTCGACCAAATCGCGCGCCGGATCCGTAAGGTCGGTGAAGACCTGCTCCAGCGCCGCCACACTCGAGTTGCCCGGCAAGGGCAGGGCGGCAAGATCCTCCAGGTGCTGGTTGAGGATCAACGCGGCTTGCACCTCGAAGATATCGCCATCGGGCTCGTATTGCCGCCAGGTGATTTTATCGGCGATGAACCGCTCGTTCATGCGCGTACCCCAGGCCAGGCCGAAGGCATCCAGGCTGGCGAAGGATTCAATCCGCCCCGCCAGCCCGCACAGCAGCACCTGTGTGCCACTGACCAACAGAATGTCGCTGGACTGCACGGTCAGGTCGCTGCCGGCGCGTTCCAGCCGCGTTTCCAGGGTATAGGCGTGGATCCGGTTGCCCGGCTCTGGTTGGCGGGCGCGGTTTTCCCGGTCGGGATAGCGGGTCAGCACGCTCAGCATCTGCAAGTGTTGGCTATCGGCGCCCACGTCTTGCACGGCCGCACGACGCATACGGCCCTGTAGCACCTGCGCCAGCCATCTCCAGCGGCTGTTGCCGGCGTTGCTCGATTGCCCCCAGTACGCGGCCAGGGCGTCCTGGAAACCGACGAAAATAATACGCGGCAGTTCCCCGATCAGTTGCGCGATCACCTGCAGGTCATAGTCGCGTGGCTGATCGGTGGTGTAGGTGAGCCGGGTACCGCTGGCGTCGCTGAGGTAGCAGTCCAGCCCGTCGCGTGCTGAAAGGTCGGGGAAGCTCCCTTCTGCGAGGTGGTCCAGCGCAATATCGAGCAGCGGAACGAGTGCGCGGCCGCCACCGGACCGCGGTTGTGCCAGGCGCAGGCTGTCGAGTGGTTGTGTCAGCGGTGGGTATTTTTCGCGCAGGTTATCGGCCAGCATCTTGGCGGTGACCGAGCGTAAGGTCGGGCGCGTGCGAAACTGCGCGGCAACCGATTGCTGGATGGGGTTGGCGGTGGGGGCTTGAGTCGGGTCAGGCATGTGCAGGTTCCTTTGCAGGTGAATAAGGTTTCCTCCACGGTAAAGGCAGGCGCCGCGTGCGGTGTGGTAGCCCGCTATGGCCTGAGATCGCCATGTGTTTAGGCTTGAGCGGTAAACTGACCTATGATTGGCCCTTTGAACCTGATGAAAGACTGTGATGACTAATAATCTGATGACCGTCCTGGCTGGCAGCGACATGCTTGAGGTCGACGGCCTGCACGCCTTCGATTTCACCCTTGATGAGGCGCAGCTTCTGATCACTGCCATGGACGGCCGCGAAAACAAAAACTGGCGTTTCAGCCTGGATCAGGTACGGGCCGCGACGTTCGATGAAACCTTGCACAGCTGGATCATCGCGGATGACTCGGGCGAACACCGCCTTGTGTGCATGAGCGCGATCACCGGCAACAATAACGACGAGGACGAAACGGATGAACATGCGTAAATTCTGGCCCCTGCTGATGGCGGGCAGTGTCGGCGCCATGTCGGTGCAAGCCGCGCCCGCCGACACCTATGAACTGCTGGTAGGCAGCTACACCGCCGGTACCAGCGAAGGCATCTACCGGTTGCAGTTCGACAGCCGCGCCGGGCAGTTCCAAGGCAAGCCGGTGCTGGCGGCAAAGGCGGCGAACCCGTCCTGGCTGACGGTCTCCAAGGACCAGAAGCACTTGTTCGTGGTCAATGAAAACGGCCCGGGCCAGAAGGACCCGGTCGGCCGCGTCAGCAGCTACAGCATCGACCCCCAGACCTTCCAGCTGACCTTGATCAACCAAGTGCAGAGCCTGGGCAATGAGCCGACCCATTCGAGCGTGGCCGGTGATGGCCGTTACCTGTTCGTGGCCAACTATTCGGTGCTGCAGGATCCGGGCGGCAGCCTGGCGATCCTGCCCGTCGACGCCCAGGGCAAGCTGTCGGCGCCGGTGCAGTTGAGCGGGCACCCGGCCAGCGGCGTCAACCCCGAGCGCCAGGCGTCCAACCATGTGCATTCGGTGGTCTCGTCACCGGACGGCAAGTACGTGTTCGTTCAGGACCTGGGGGCCGACAAGATTTTCGCCTACCGCTACGACCCCAAGGCCAATCACGAGCTGCCGCTGACCCCGGCCGACCCGGCCGCCGTGCAGTTGCCACCTGGCAGCGGCCCGCGTCACCTGCTGTTCAGTGCCGACGGCAAGCACGCCTGGCTGACCACTGAAATGAGCGCGCAAGTGGCGGTGTTCGATTACCACGACGGCAAGCTGAGCCAAACCCAGTTGGTGGATTTTGCCGCCGGCCAGCCGGTGTCCGACAAGGCGGGAGCGGCCCTGCATGCGTCAAGCGACGGAAAGTTCCTGTATGTCAGCAACCGTGGCACCACCAACCAGTTGCTGGTATTCAGCATTGACCCGGCCACCGCGCACCTGAAGGAACTGCAACGCCGTTCCGTCGAAGGCGATCACCCGCGTGAATTCAGCCTGGACCCCAGCGGCAAGTTCCTGCTGGTGGCCAACCAGAAAAGCAACGAAATCGTGGTGATCGAGCGCGACCCCAAGACCGGCCTGCTGGGTAAAACCGTGCAGAAACAGCCGATCGATGCGCCCAGCGACCTCAAGTTCCTGGTGCGTCAATAAGCCACAGGCCCCGCTCGGCGGGGCCTGAGCCGTTGTATTAATTGTATTGATAGCGGCTACTGTTTCAAAGCATTTCAAAGGTTCAACCCTCGGGCGTAAGTTGGGTTCCAAGGCCTCCAACGGCTACCCAACCAAACGAACACGAGGGTTACCATCATGAACTTCAATCTTTTCTCGATCATCGCCGCTTCCGCTGTTTCCGCGACCGTTGCACTGCCTGCCGCCGCCAGCGTTGAAGTCACCGGCAAAAAATCCAGCACCAGCGCCTACACCCAGAAATACCTGCAGCAAAGCGCCAATTTCTACGCAGCACTGGATCACAAAATCCAGCACTGAGCATCACGCTACAGAAGCCCTATGTGGGAGGGGGCTTGCTCCCGATAGCAGTTTGTCAGGCACTGCAGGTGTGACTGATGTACCGCTATCGGGAGCAAGCCCCCTCCCACATAGGACCGAGTCGCGATTTATGCTTTTGCCATGATCGATGTAAACAATGGCGACTCCAGAAACCGCTGCAACCACGCCTGTAGCCGTGGATATGGCGTGCCTGCAAACCACTCGCGATCGACATGGGCAAACTGGCGCACGAACGGTGCGACGGCCGCGTCCGCCAGGCTCAGGTGCGCGGCGAGCAAATAGTCACGGTCCGCCAGCAAATCCTCCAGACGCTGCAAGAACACCTCGCCCTCGGCCCGATAATGCACCATCGGCTGTTCCGGGTAGCGCTCGGCGTACTTGTATCGATTCAAGTGATGTTTGAACCCCTGATCATTCTCGGCGATCAACGCCAGCACCGCAGGGTCGCCTTGCAGCAGCCAATCGTCGGGATCGTTTTGCGCCAACGCCCACTGCATGATGTCCAGGCTTTCCTCGATCACCCGACCCTCCACACTCAACACCGGTACCGTGCCCTTGGGCGACAACGCCAGCATTTCGGCCGGCTTGGCCTTGAGGCTCACTTCGACGATGTCTACCGCTACGCCTGCATAGCGCAACGCCAACCGTGCGCGCATTGCATAGGGGCAGCGCCGGAACGAATACAGCAGCACTTCGCTCATTTGACCTCCAGGGTGCTCAAGCCGTTGCCCTGGCGTTTGACCTGGATCTGCACCGGGATGCGCTCGTGCATTTCCTGCACATGGGAAATCACCGCCACCTTGCGGCCCTGGGCCTGCAGGCCGTCGAGGGCGTCCATGGCCAGTTGCAGCGACTCGGGGTCCAGGCTGCCGAAACCTTCGTCGATAAACAGCGACTCGATCTTCAGTGTGCTCGACGCCATCGACGCCAGGCCCAGGGCCAGGGCCAGCGAGACCAGGAACGTCTCGCCACCGGACAACGAATGTACCGAGCGCAATTCATCGCCCATTTCCGTGTCCATCACCAGCAACCCGAGCATGCTGCCGCCGCGTTTGAGGCGATAGCGGCGCACCAGTTGGTGCAATTGCACGTTGGCGTGGTGCACCAACAGGTCGAGGTTGTAGGCCTGGGCGATCTTGCGGAAGGTGTCGCCGGTGGCCGAACCGATCAGCGCACTCAGGCGCGCCCAGCGCTGCCACTCGTCATAGGCCCTGGCGATCTGCTCGGCGAGGGCGTGGTTGGCGTCCTGGCGCCGCTGGTCTTCGGCCTGGCGCGCGCGCAATTCGGCGCAGTGTTTCTCGCTGTCGGCCAGCTGCTGATTGAGCGCGGCGAGGGCGGCGTCCAACTGCTCGGCGTCGAGGTTGCCATTGTGCTGGGCCTGGTGCCCGGCGAGGCGTTCCTCGCGCTCGTGCAGCAGGACCTTGGCCTGTTCCACGGCCTTTTCGCTGTGTTGCACCTGTTGGCGCAGTTGATTGACCTGCGCCTCATCAAAGGCCAGCAGGTGGGCCAGGCCGTCGTCGTCCAGTTCCGGGTGCTGGGCGCGCCATTCGCCCAGGCGCACGTCGAGGCTTAGCTGTTCGGCGGCCAATGCCTGCTGGCGTTCCTGTTGGGCTTTAAGGTCGGCGGTCAGCTGGATGAGGGCATCGTGCAGCGCTTGCAGCTGCTGGTTGGCGTCGACTTCACTTTGGCGTGCCTGGTCCAGCGCCTGGTCCAGTTGCAGTTGCCATTGTTCGGCACTGGCGTGGTCGCCCAGCAGGCCACTGAGTGTTTCCTGCGCGGCCTGTTGCTGCCGGGCCAGATCAGCCACCTGCTGCTGCGCCGCATCCAGTTGCTGCTGGCGATGCTGCTGATGGGTCTGTTCCTTCTCGATGGCCTGCTGGCGCTCGTGCTGCTCAGCCAACTCATCGCGCTGGTGGCTCAATTGGTCGAGGCGCTGGCTGACCTGCTGGTCCAATTGCATGAAGGTCGCCGCCGGTTCGCTGCGTAATCCCTCCAGCGTCTCGGCCGGCAACAGGCCGGCAAAGGCGTTGAGTTCGGCCTCGAGGCGTTCGTGGTCGCTGGCCAGTTCGCGCTGCTGGTCCACCAGCAACTGGCGGGCTTGCTGGCTGGCGTCCTGCGCAGCTTGCAACTGTTGCTGCAAACGCCCGGCGTTTTGCTGCAGGTTGAGCAGGGCGCCTTGGCGCTGTTCATCCTGGCTGATGCTTTGTGTGAGCTGATCGAGTTGCTGGGCCAGCCAGGCGCTGCGTTTGGCGGCATCCTGGTTGAGCAGGGCGGCGGCGAGCGGATGCGCGTGCAGGCTCGGCGTGAGGCCTTGCTGTTGCGTCGCCAGTTGCTCCTGCTGTTGCAGAAACTCCTTTTGCTGGGCGATCAAACCGCCCACTTCGCCACGCAGTTCGGTGAGCCTTTCCTTGAGGCTGTCCACGGCTTTCTGCGCCGTGGCTTCTTCGTTCTCGTCATGCCGGCCGAGGCTCTGCAGCAGCGCTTCAGGCTGGTGATACGGGTGTTCATGGCTGCCGCACACCGGGCACGGCTGGTCATCCTGCAACTGCTCGCGCAACTCCTCGACGCTGGCACTGCGGGCCAGGCGCTGGCGTTCCAGCAACTGCTTGGTCACCGTCAGGGTCTGCTCGGCCACGGCCAGTTCGGCCTTGGTGTGCAGGCCGGTCTGGTTCAGTTGTTCGCGTTGCTGCTGCGCGTGGGCCAGTTTTTGCGTGAGGGTGGCCGCCTGTTGATCCAGCTGCTGCTGGCTGTCCCATAGGCGCGTGAGGTCTTCGAAGGCGCGTTGCTGCTTGCGATTGTCTTGCAACAGGCTGGCGAGCAGCTGGATCTGCTCGGCGACGGCCTGCGGTTCGGCGCCGGCTTCCTGATACAGCAGGTTCAGCGCGTCGCGTTGCTGGGCGAACTGTTCGGCGGCGGCGGTGGCGCGCGCCTCAAGCTGCGCCAGCTCGGCCTGGCCCTTGTTCAGGCGATTGCCGACCAGCACCAACTGCTGCAGGCGGTCGCGGTAGGCGCTCCAGGCATCGCTCAACGGGGCAAGGTCGGCGCTGCGCTCAAGCTCGGCGGCCAGGCGTTGCAGGCGCTCGGCGACCTCGGCCTGTCTGGCTTGCAGGCCCGTGAGCAAGGCCTGGCCTTCGCTGCAGGCGCTTTCGTGCTGCTGCTTGTCCTCGGTGCGCTTGGTCAGCTCTCGGGTCAGGTGGGCGAGGGTGGTCTGTGCGTCGAAGGCTTGGCGCAACAAGGGCGCGGCGTTCGTCTGGTGGTGCTGGGCTTGGGCAAGTGCCGATCGGGCGCTGGCCTGCTGCTGTTGCGCCTGTTCCTGGCGGCTGTGCAGCGCGGTTTGCTGGTCAAGGTGCTGTTGAATCTGCTCGGCGAGCGGGGCCAGCAATGCGTCGAGTTCCGCGCGGCGTACGAAGTAGTGGCGCTGCGGGGCGAGCTGTTCCAGGCGCGTTAAATCCTGGCGTTGCTGGCCTTGGCTGTCCCAGTGTTGTTGGGCGTGTTGCAACTGCTCGGCGGCGCTTTGCTGGCGCTCCTGCCATTCGCCCAGTTCCTTGAGCCAGGTGTGTTGCAGCTCCAGCTGCTTGAGTTGGGCCTGCTGGCTCTTGAGCTGTTGTTGCGCCTGGGCCAGTTGCTGGTCGAGTTCGGCGCGGGCTTCGGGCGCCAGCGGCACCACGCCGGTGGCCTGGTCCTGCAACTGCTTGTGGGCGTCCCTGGCGTCCCTGGCCTTGTCGAAGGCGTGGCGCCCAAGCTGGGTGTAGAGCGCGGTGTCGGTGAGTTTTTCCAGCAGTTCGCTGCGCTCGTTGTCGTTGGCCTTGAGAAAGGCGCTGAACTCGCTCTGCGCCAGCAGCACGGCGCGGGTGAACTGCTCGAAGTTCAGGCCCAGGGCCAGTTCCAGCTGGGTCTTGTATTCGGTTTTCTGGCTGGCCAGCAGTTGCTCGCTGTCCAGGTCGATCAGGCTTTGGCGGCTGGCCTGCAACTTGCCGCTGGCCTTGTCGCGGGCGCGGTTGGCTTCCCAGCGCGCGCGGTAACGGCGGCCGCTGACACCGACGAAATCCACCTCGGCATAGCCGCCGCCGGTACCGCGACGCAGCAGGGTGCGGGCATCGCCGATGGAAATATCGCTGTCGGCGTCCGGCATCTTCGCCTGGCCGGTATCGCCCAGGCGCGGCACCGCACCAAACAACGCCAGGCACAAGGCATCGAGCAAGGTGCTTTTACCGGCGCCGGTGGGCCCGGTGATGGCGAACAGACCGGCGCTGGCCAGCGGTTCGGCGGTGAAGTCGATTTCGAACGGCCCGGCCAGGGAGGCGAGGTTTTTCAGGCGGATCGCGAGGATCTTCATGGCTGTTCGCCCTCCTGTTGCACTTCCTGGAGCAGCACGGCGAAGTCCTTCAAGGTCTGTTCGTCCACTTCGCTGCCGTAGCTGTCCTGCCAGGCGCGGCTGAACAGCTCCTGGGGCGTGAGCTGGTCGAGTTCGACCAGGCGGCCTTCGTCGCCGTCTTCGCGCGGGCCAATGCCTGCGTATTCGGCGGCGATGCGCACCAGGCGCACGGCCTTGCCTTGCAGCGCGGTTTCGATCTGCTGGCGCAGGTCTGGCTGCGGTTCGTCGAGCAGCACCCGCACTTCCAGCCAGGGGTGACGCTGGGTTTCAGCGAGCAGGTCGATGTCGGGCAGCTCGGCCAGGGCCTTGAGAATATCCGCCAGCGGCGCCGCCTCCAGGCGCTGCAGGTTGACCGAGCGCGGAATCAGCAGCGGTTCGACGCTGACCAGCCTTTCGCCCTGAAACAGCACGTCGAGAATTTGGTGCTTGTAGCCGATTTCGGAAAACGACAGCGGAATTGGCGAGCCGCTGTAGCGAATGCGCTCTTCGCCATTCACCTTTTGCGGCTTGTGCAGATGGCCCAGGGCAACGTAGCCGACACTTCTATCGAACAGGCTGGCCGGCAGCGCCTCGGCATTACCGATGATCAGGCTGCGCTCGGAGTCTTCCGACACCGAACCCCCGGCCATGTGCGCATGGCTGATGGCAATCAGCGCCTGGCCTTTGTTGCGCTTGGCGTTGGCGGCGGCAATCAGCCATTCATGCACCTGGCCGATACCGCGCAGGTAGTCATCGCCCAGGTGTGCGCCGGTGACTTCCGCCGGCCGCAGGAAGGGCAGCGCCAGGCACCAGGCGGCGATCTTGCCTTTGGCGTTCGGCAGAGGGATCAGCAGGCGTTCGGCATCCAATTGGCCGTCATCCAGCCACAGCACGCGGCCCAACGCATGGGTGCGCAGACGGCGCATCAGCGGGGCGGGCAGTTCGATGCGCGAACCGGAGTCATGATTGCCGGCAATCATCACAATCGTCAGGTTCGGGTTTTGTTCGTGGGCGCCGATGATGAAGTCATACAGCCGCTCCTGCGCCTTGAGCGGCGGGTTGACCGTGTCGAAGATATCGCCGGCGATCAGCAGCGCATCCGGGCGCTCGGCCTTCAACTGGCCGAGCAGCCATTCAAGGAAACAGGCGTGTTCGAAGTCGCGTTCCTGGCCGTGCAGGTTTTGCCCAAGGTGCCAGTCGGAGGTATGAAACAGACGCAAGGCGAACTCCGTGGAGAAGATGAAAAGGAGGGGAGTTTACCTGTTATGCGAACACGCTGCTTCAGGCGGCGCAGGTCAAGTGTGGGAGGGGGGTTGCTCCCGATGGCGGTGTGTCAGTCAATACACCTGTCAGTGATCGATTGCCATCGGGGGCAAGCCCCCTCCCACAAGGATTTTGCGTTATGCCTGGGGCTGCAGGCACTCGAAGGCCCGGTCCGCCAAAGTGCGGGCCATTTCCAGCAGGCGATGCGGGTCAACTGTGGCGTCAGGAGATTACTTGGGGTAGAGCGGCGGCAAGCTGGTGGTGTCGGTGGCCGGGTCTTGTTGGCGCTCGGCCACGGGGATGGCCTTGATCGCCCGCCACAGGTCTTCACCCAGCCAGTACTGGCCGCTTTCGCTGTATAACGCGCCGTTCAAGCCGTCGAGTGCATCCGACAATGGCACGAACCGCGCCGCCATGTCGGCCAGGGTTTCCGGTTGCTGCCGGGCCCAGGCATCCAGGGCCTGGCGGGTGGCCTGGGGGTCGTTGGCCTGGGTGGCGCGCTTGAGGTCGTCGAGCAGAGTGCGTGGGCTCGGGCCGGTTTGCGCGGCGCGCTGCACGGCGGGTTGGCGGCGGGCGCGCCACCACAGGCCGAAGCCCAGCAAGGTGGTGCAGGCCAGCAGCAAGGTGCTGAGCTGCCAGAGCCACAGGCGCTCGTCATCCGGCGCGGTGATGACGGTCGGCGTGGCGGGCGTGTCCACCACCAGGCTCGGGTTGATCGCCACCTGCAAGGTGCGAGCGGGCAGGGTGGTGCGTTCAAGGTGGTCTTCGTGGGTGTTCCACCACACCACTTCCACCGCGGGCAGTTCCAGCGCACCGGCACGGGTTGGCACCAGGGCCTCGCGGTCCTCGCGGCTGCCGATCAGGCCGCGGTCGCTGGTCTGGTTGCCCAGTACCGGCTGATCCGGGTAGCGCCGCAGGCCGTTGACCTCAGTGCTGGGCAGCGCCGGCAGTTGCGCGCTGGACAGGCCCTCGACCTTGACCGTGAGGCTGCGCGTCAGCGAGTCCCCGACCTGCACATGCTCGGGCGTGGGGTTCCAGGCTTCGTCCAGGCTCAGGCTGCGCGCCGGCAGCCATGGCGTGTCGGCGGGGTAGAACTCGGGCTTGGGCTTGACCGTCAACGCAAGCGGCGCCGAACTTGCGTGGATCAGCTTGCCCGGTTTGGTGCCTTGCAGCGTGTTCTCCTGAGGCGGTCGTGATTCCACCAAAGTGGCGCTGAACGTCTGCGCCGCAATCGTCAACGCGCCGCTGTGCTGCGGGTAAATGGCATAGCGGGTTTCGATCACGCCATGGCGAATACTGTTGATGACTTTTTCATAAGTGCGCGACTCGCCCAGTTGCTCCACGCGCGCGTCGGGGATTTGCAGTGGCGTAAGGCTGCTGTCGTCATACAGCGACACCGAGTGGTACACGCGCACGGTCAACAGGGCCTGGGCCTGCACATAGACGCTGGTCTGGTCGAGGCTGGCTTCGACAAACACCGGCGCCAGCTCGGCGCTGGTGTTCTGGCTGGCGGTCTCTACAACCTGCAGGGTGATCGGCTGGGTCGTAAGTTCGCCCACTTGCAGCGGCGGGATCACCACGGTGCCGTTTTCCCGGGGCAGCAGGGTGATGATCCAGCGCGTGGTGGCGTGGTTATCGCCGCCCAGGGTGGTGAGCTGGTTGATCTGGCGCGTGCCGCTGACTTCGAACTGCGCATCCAGGGGTGACAGGTCGGGCTTGCCGAACTGGGTCACATCGCTGGATTCCACCGTCAGTTCCACCGTTTCCCCGGAGTTGAGCCGGCTGCGGTCGACGCTGGCGACCAGGTTCGCCGCCTGGGCGTGGCCTGCCGACAATGCGAGCATGAGCAGAAGGGTGGTGCGGCGGCTCATCGAGTCTTGTCCTGATGTTGTTGCTGTTCGTACCAGAATTTACGTCGCAGCAGTTCACCGGGGTTGTCCGGGATCTGCTGCAGCCATTGCTCCAGCGCCTGGCGTTGCTCGCCTTCGAGGCTGGTATCGGCAGGGCGTAGCGGCGGCGTGGTGGTTTGTTCGTCGCCCAGTTCGCTGCCGGGCACTTCGTTACTGCCGGTTGGTGGCGTGGCGGCGGTGTCGGTCGTGCCGTTGCCGGCCTCGCCCTGGCCCTGGGAGGATTGCTCGCCGCCCTTGGCGTTTTGCCCGTCAGCGCCCGGTTGCGCAGTTTGGCCGGGTTGGGTGGTTTCGTCATCCTGGTTTTTTTCCGGTTCGTCGGGCTCCGATTGCGCTTGCTCCTGGAGCAGACGTTCAACCAGCGCCTTGTTTTTCAGGGCCGGTTGCAGGTCGGGCTGGGCTTCCAGGGCCTGTTCGTAGGCATCGATCGCCGCTTCCAGCGCGCCGGACCTGGCCAGGGCATTCCCCCGATTGTAGTGGGCATAGGCGTCGTCACCTTCGGCAAAGCGCTTGATGGCCTCGGCATAGTTACCGGCCTGGTACAGGGCCACGCCTTGCCATTGGCGGTCCTGGAAGCGTTCGGCGGCCTCGGCGGGGCGCTTTTTCTTGAGCAGGTACTGGCCTTGCTGGTCGGGGCGCAGCCACAGGTCCTGGAATTCGAAGGCGTAGCTGGGCTGCGGTGCGGCCATCAACAGCAGCGGCAGGCAAAACAGCCAGCCGCGGCGCCCGGCACAGGCGGCCAACAGCAGCAGCGGCAGGAGCAGCCAGTAGCCCTGATCGGCCCAGGTGTCCAGGCGCAGTAGCTGGCCGTCGTCGCGCAGGGCTTGCGGCGGGTCGAGCACGCCGAGTTGCCGCAGGTCTTTCTCGTCCAGGCGTGCGGCCCGGTAGCGGCCGCCCATTTCGCTGGCAAAGGCCTTCAAGGTCGGGCTGTCGAGGCGTGGGATCAGGATCGCGCCCTGTTCATCTTTCAAGAATTCGCCGCTTTCCTGGGTCACCGGCGTGCCTTCACGGCTGCCGATGCCGAGGATCGACAAGCTCGGCGCCTGGCTGCCTTGCAACAGCAGCCGGATACCCTGGCGCTCCTGCTTGGACAGCGACGAGCCGATCAGCAGCAGGCGCCCCTGGCCGAGGCCGCCGTGCTTGAGCAGCGCCAGGGCCTTTTCCACCGCCAGGTCGGCGCGGTGGCCGGGCTCGGGCATGATCGAGGGGCGCAGCGCTTCGAGCAGGTTGCGGCTGGTGGCCAGGTCATCCGATAGCGGCACCAGGGTGTGGGCGCTGCCGGCATACACGACGATGGCGGTTTGCGCATCGGTGCGCGCTTGCAGCAAGTCATACAGCTTGCGCCGCGCCTGTTCGAGGCGGTTGGGCGGGCTGTCGGTGGCGAGCATTTGCGGGGTGAGTTCCAGCAGCACCACCAACGGGTCGGAAGGCTTCTGGCTGAGTTGTTCAACCCGTTGCCAACTGGGCCCCAGCAGCGCGAGCAACGCCAGCAGCCAGGCGATGCCCAGCACCACCCAGGGGGATTTGCTTTCGCGGCCGTTGCCGCCACTCAGCAGCACGGCATGGAACGCCGGCGGCAGGATGATCTGCCAGCGCCCGGCGCGCTTTTGCCGGTGCCACAGCTGCCACAGCAACCAGCCGAGCAGCGGCAGCAGCAACAGCCACCAGGGGCGCAACCAATGTGGCCACAAGGCGATCATCGACGCCTCCGCAAGCGCAGGCGCTTGAGGCGCTGGCGCCATTCAGGGCTCTGGGGCAGGAACATGCCCTTGCTCGACAGTTTGTTATACAGCCGCTGCAAGGCGTTGTTCGGCCAGCGCTCCTGCACCACCAGCAACAGGCTGAGGATCAATGCCAGGGCCAGAGGGCCGCTGTATAAGGCGTGGGCGGGGCGGGCCTGAGTGGGTTGCTGTTCGACCGGCTCCAGCGTGTCGAGGGTTGCCTTGATCTGCTCCAGCTCCTTGCCATCTCGAGCGCGGAAATACTGCCCGCCAGTCGCCTCGGCGATTGCCCTGAGCGCCGGTTCGTCGAGGTCCAGGCTCGGGTTCACGCCGAGAATGCCCAGCGAACCGGTTTGCTCGGGGTCGGCGCCGATGCCGATCGGGTAGATTTTCACGCCTTCTTCGGCGGCCAGGCGCGCGGCGGTGAGCGGGTCGATCTGCCCGGCGTTATTGGCGCCGTCGGTCACCAGAATCAACACGCGGCTTTGCGCCGGGCGCTGGCGCAGGCGCTTCAAGGCCAGGCCGATGGCGTCGCCGATTGCCGTGTTCTTGCCGGCAATGCCGATGCGCGCTTCGTCCAGCCAGGTGCGCACGGTGCGCCGGTCGAAGGTCAGCGGCGCCTGCAGATAGGCTTGGCTGCCAAACAGGATCAGGCCCACGCGGTCGCCTTCACGGCTTTCAAGAAAATCCCCGAGCAGGTGCTTGACCAGGGCCAGACGACTGACGTCCTCGTCCTGCCAGTGCATGTCGGGAAAATCCATGGAGCCGGACACATCCACCGCCACCAGCAAGTCGCGGCCACTGGCGGCAATCGGCAACGGCTCGCCCAGCCATTCGGGGCGCGCGGCGGCGGTCAACAGCAGCAGCCACAGCACCACGAACGGTGCCTGCTGGCGCCAGCCCGGCAGGTTCACTCGGGCGCGGCGCCGGGCCAGGCTTTCGAGGTCGTTGAGGTAGCTGACCTTCAAGGCGGGTTCGCCACTGTCGGCCACCGGCAGGATAAGGCGCATCAGCCATGGCAACGGCAGCAGGACGAAAATCCACGGCCAGGCGAACTCAAACATGTTTGCGGATCCAGGTGTCGACGGCTTGGGTCAGGCCGGCGATGGCCTTGTCGTCGAGTTTGCATTCAGGCTTGTAGGCGCCTTCCACCAGCACCATCCAGCGCGTGAGGCCGGCGGCGGGGCAGCGGTTGTCAAGAAACGCCAGCCATTTGCGGCCGTTGAGGGTGTGGCTCTGGCTGTAGGGGTAGTCGTTGCGGCACAGGCGCTTGAGCAGGCCATTGAGCTGTTGCAACCAGGCGCCGGCGGGCGCGCCGTCGTAGGGTTTGGGCATCAGCGCCAGCTCGGCCAGGGCCGCGATGCGCAGCGGGTCCAGCGGTTGTTCGACGCGGGCCACGGGGCGTCGCGTGGGCAGGAAGCGGCGCAGCCACCACAGGCCCCAGCCAAGCAGCGGGATCACCAGCAACAGCAGCCACCAGCCCGGCGCGGGCGGCCAGAAGCCGATGGGCGGTGGCGCGATCAGCGGTTGCAGTTGGTCGAGGCTGCTCATTGTTTTTTGACCGGGCGTTGCGGGTTGAGGTATTCGCGCAGTTGCTCGACCATTTCGCTCTGGGTGCTCAGTGGCATCAACAATACGCGCAGTTTTTGCGCGAGCAGTTCCCAGCGGGCAATGCGTGCTTCGGCCTGGGCCTTGTAGGCCTGGCGCAATTCGTAGTTGAGCGTGTCCAGTTCCAGTTGCGCACCGCGCTGCGCGAAACGCAGCAACCCGGCGGCGGGCAGGGCGTGGTCCAGCGGATCGGAGATGGGCAGCAGCAACAGGTCGCAATGGCGTGACAGCAGGCTCAACTGTTGCTCGGCGCCTTCAGTGAGTGCCCGTTCATCGCAGATCACAATGCCCAGGCTGCCGGGGCGCAGCACTTCGCGGCCACGGCGCAGGGCCATGCCCAAGGCGTCGGCTTCCGGGCGGCTTTCGGTGTTCAGGCTCTGGTTGACCCGCACCAGGCGGTTCAGCAGTTGCAGCAGGCTTTGCTTGCTGCGCCGGGGTTTGATTTCGTAGTGCTCGCTGTCGCCGAACACCAGGCCGCCCACGCGGTCGTTATGCCCCAGCGCCGCCCAGCCGATCAGGCTGGCGGCTTGGGCGGCCAGCACCGACTTGAACATCTGACCCGAGCCGAAAAACAGCCGGCAGCTTTGCTCGACCATGATGAAAATCGGCCGCTCGCGCTCTTCGTGGAACAGTTTGGTGTGCGGCTCCTGGGTGCGCGCCGTCACGCGCCAGTCGATGGTGCGTACGTCGTCCCCGGCCTGGTACACGCGCACCTGGTCGAAGTCCACACCGCGCCCGCGCAGCTTGGAATGGTGCAAGCCGATCAGCGGGCTGCGCTGGCCGGGGGTGGAAAACAACTGCACTTCGCGCACGCGATGGCGCATCTCGATCAGCTCGCTGAGCGTGACGTGGATACCCGCGCTCGCGTTCATCGGCTTCAAGCGACGGCAACAACGTCAAGAATGCGCTGCACCACGCGGTCTTGGTCAACGCCTGCGGCTTCTGCTTCGAACGACAGAATGATGCGGTGGCGCAACACGTCGAACAGCACCGCCTGGATATCCTCGGGGCTTACGAAGTCGCGCCCGGCCAGCCAGGCATGGGCGCGGGCGCAGCGGTCCAGGGCGATGGAGCCGCGCGGGCTGGCGCCATAGGCAATCCACTCGGCCATTTCCGGGTCGAACTTGGCCGGAGTGCGTGTGGCCATGACCAGTTGCACCAGGTATTCCTCCACCGCATCGGCCATGTACAGGCCGAGGATTTCCTTGCGTGCGGCGAAGATCGCCTGCTGGCTGACGCGACGCTCGGGCTTGGTTTCGCCATTGAGCGCTTCGCCACGCGCCTGTTGCAGGATGCGCCGTTCGACGGCGGCGTCCGGGAAGCCAATCTTGACGTGCATCAGGAAACGGTCGAGCTGGGCTTCCGGCAGCGGATAGGTGCCTTCCTGCTCGATGGGGTTTTGCGTGGCCATCACCAGAAACAGTGGCGACAGCTCGTAGGTGCTGCGGCCCACGCTGACCTGGCGCTCGGCCATGGCTTCGAGCAAGGCCGACTGGACCTTGGCCGGTGCGCGGTTGATTTCATCCGCCAGCACCAGGTTATGAAAGATCGGCCCTTGCTGAAACACGAAACTGCCGGTTTCCGGACGATAGATCTCGGTGCCGGTGATGTCGGCGGGCAACAGGTCGGGGGTGAACTGGATGCGATGGAACTGCGCTTCGATACCTTCAGCCAGCTCTTTGATCGCCTTGGTCTTGGCCAGGCCCGGCGCGCCTTCCACCAGCATATGGCCATCGGCGAGCAGGGCGATCAGCAGGCGATCGATGAGTTTTTCCTGGCCGAGAATCTGCGTAGAAAGAAAGGTTCGCAGCGCAAGCAGCGCTTCACGATGTTCCATCGATGACGGTTCCTGGAAAGATGAGCCCGGGTGTCAGGGAAAAACACCGGCCTGGGGCGCTTACTTTAATGCATCGCGGGGTGTGGCGACTAACGGCGTAACGGGTATTTTTGGCAAAACTTGTAGGATTTTTGTGTAGGGGGTGTGCTTTCTGCTGTGAACGCCCTCAAGGTGGATGAGGACCACTGTGGGAGGGGGCTTGCCCCCGATGACGGTGGGTCAGTCAATATTTCTGCTGGCTGGCACACCGCTATCGGGGGCAAGCCCCCTCCCACATTGGATTTGTGGTGGTCTTAAATTCGGCTATAGGTGCCGGTGCCTTTGAGGATGTTCTGCAGGGTTTGCTCCACTTCGGCCATATCCGAGGCGGCAGTGGCGTGAGTGATCTGCAGTTGATCCTTGCCCCCCAGTGCATCGGTGTCGCCGGCTGCCAGCTCGATCAGCAAAGTGGAGTCGCTCAAGGTGACTTTCAGCCCATCCAGGGTCGAAGGCTCGTAATCCCAGGTCAGTTCCACCTCGTCTTCATCCGGGTAGCGGCTGAGCATGAACATCTCGCCGTTCTTGCCGTGGCAGCAGAGCATGGCCATGTTGTCTTCTTCGTCGTCACACGGCGTGGCCATCAGGGCGTCGGTTTTGAGTTGCAGCATGGGGAATCCTGTCTGGGGTAGGGCGTTACGCAGGCAATTGTGCCATTGCGGCGAATTTTGTGCTGCATTGTGTGTCAGACCGGCTGTATGACCTGACGGACCAAACCAGTCATTTTCGATACCGGCGAGCGCGAATGTCGCTGGTTTTTTTCCTCGTAAACGGCTGGTTGCACAAGTCGCAACCCAGCGCCTGCTTACCGATGACCGAATATGTCGCAGCACCGCAAGCAGTGGGCTTCCTACACTCGTTAAGCTGCGCAACGGATGTGCCCCGCGCCAGGCGCCTGACCTGCCCGTCGTACCGTCACCCGGCAAGGTGTGCATCTTGTGGAAGTTGTATGTGACCTGACTGTCTTGTCCAGCTTCACCCACCTGTCACTCTGATTGGTTTATGGTGCTTGTCATCCATACCAGCGAACTGAGCTGACGGTCTCCCCGCAAGGGGATAACACGCGACGCTTCCATCAATAACAAGCCCAAGCGGAGTACCACAGATGGCGTTCTTCACCGCAGCCAGCAAGGCCGACTTCCAGCATCAACTGCAAGCGGCACTGGCGCAGCACATCAGTGAACAGGCACTGCCACAAGTGGCGCTGTTCGCTGAGCAATTCTTCGGCATCATTTCCCTGGACGAACTGACCCAGCGTCGCCTTTCCGACCTGGCCGGTTGCACCCTGTCTGCCTGGCGCCTGCTTGAGCGCTTCGATCACACCCAACCGCAAGTGCGGGTCTACAACCCCGATTATGAACGTCATGGCTGGCAGTCGACCCACACCGCGGTCGAAGTGCTGCACCATGACCTGCCCTTCCTGGTGGACTCGGTACGTACCGAGCTGAACCGCCGTGGCTACAGCATCCACACCCTGCAGACCACCGTGCTCAGCGTGCGCCGTGGCAGCAAGGGCGAGTTGCTGGAAATCCTGCCCAAGGGCACCCAGGGCGAAGGCATCCTGCAAGAATCGCTGATGTACCTGGAGATCGACCGCTGCGCCAACGCCGCCGAACTGAATGTGCTGAGCAAAGAGCTCGAGCAGGTACTGGGCGAAGTGCGCGTGGCCGTGGCCGATTTCGAACCGATGAAAGCCAAGGTCCAGGACCTGCTGGCCGGTGTCGACGCCAGCGCGTTCGTGATCGACGGCGAAGAAAAAGCCGAGATCAAGAACTTCCTCGAATGGCTGGTGGGCAACCATTTCACCTTCCTTGGCTACGAAGAGTTCGTGGTACGTGACGAGGCGGACGGCGGTCATATCGAATATGACGCCAGCTCTTTCCTCGGTCTGACCAAGCTGCTGCGCGCCGGCCTCACCGCCGAAGACCTGCGCATCGAAGACTACGCCGTCGCCTACCTGCGCGAGCCGAGCGTGCTGTCGTTCGCCAAGGCGGCACACCCGAGCCGCGTGCACCGCCCGGCGTATCCGGACTACGTGTCGATCCGCGAGATCAGCGCCGACGGCAAGGTCATCAAGGAACACCGTTTCATGGGCCTGTACACCTCCTCGGTGTACGGCGAAAGCGTACGGGTGATCCCTTACATCCGCCGCAAGGTCGCGGAAATCGAACGCCGTTCGGGCTTCCAGGCCAAGGCGCACTTGGGTAAAGAGCTTGCCCAAGTGGTTGAAGTATTGCCGCGTGACGACCTGTTCCAGACCCCGGTCGATGAGCTGTTCAGCACAGTGATGTCGATCGTGCAGATCCAGGAGCGCAACAAGATCCGCGTATTCCTGCGCAAAGATCCGTATGGCCGTTTCTGCTACTGCCTGGCCTACGTGCCGCGTGACATCTATTCCACCGAAGTGCGCCAGAAGATCCAGCAAGTGCTGATGGATCGCCTGAAAGCCTCGGACTGCGAGTTCTGGACGTTCTTCTCCGAATCCGTGCTGGCCCGCGTGCAACTGATTCTGCGGGTAGACCCGAAGAACCGCCTGGACATCGACCCGCTGCAACTGGAAAAAGAAGTGGTGCAGGCCTGCCGCAGCTGGCAGGACGACTACGCCAGCCTGGTGGTGGAAAGCTTCGGCGAAGCGCAAGGCACCAACGTGCTGGCCGATTTCCCGAAAGGCTTCCCCGCTGGCTACCGCGAGCGTTTCGCCGCGCATTCGGCCGTGGTCGACATGCAGCACCTCAACAGCCTGACCGAAGCCAATCCGCTGGTGATGAGCTTCTACCAGCCGCTGGGCCAGGTCTCCGGCCAGCGTGAGCTGCATTGCAAGCTCTACCACGCCGACACGCCGCTGGCGCTGTCCGACGTGCTGCCGATCCTGGAAAACCTCGGCCTGCGCGTGCTGGGCGAGTTCCCGTACCGCCTGCGCCACGCCAATGGCCGCGAGTTCTGGATCCATGATTTCGCGTTCATCGCCGCCGAAGGCGTGAACCTGGATATCCAGCAGCTCAACGACACCCTGCAGGACGCGTTCGTGCATATCGTCCACGGCGATGCCGAAAACGATGCGTTCAACCGCCTGGTACTCACCGCTGGCCTGCCGTGGCGCGACGTGGCGCTGCTGCGCGCTTACGCCCGTTACCTCAAGCAGATCCGCCTGGGCTTCGACCTCGGCTACATCGCCAGCACCCTGAACAACCACACCGACATCGCCCGCGAGTTGACGCGGTTGTTCAAGACCCGTTTCTACCTGGCGCGCAAGCTCACCGCCGACGACCTGGAAGACAAGCAGCAGCGTCTGGAACAAGCGATCCTCAGCGCCCTGGACGACGTTCAGGTGCTCAACGAAGACCGCATCCTGCGTCGCTACCTGGACCTGATCAAGGCCACACTGCGCACCAACTTCTACCAGACTGACGCCAACGGCCAGAACAAGTCGTACTTCAGCTTCAAGTTCGACCCGCGCGCCATCCCTGAACTGCCCAAGCCGGTGCCGAAGTTTGAAATCTTCGTCTACTCGCCGCGGGTTGAAGGTGTGCACCTGCGCTTTGGCAACGTCGCTCGCGGTGGCCTGCGCTGGTCAGACCGTGAAGAAGACTTCCGTACCGAAGTGCTCGGCCTGGTAAAAGCCCAGCAAGTGAAGAACTCGGTGATCGTGCCCGTGGGCGCCAAGGGCGGCTTCCTGCCGCGTCGCCTGCCATTGGGCGGCAGCCGTGACGAAATCGCGGCCGAAGGCATCGCCTGCTACCGCATCTTCATTTCCGGCCTGTTGGACATTACCGACAACCTGAAAGACGGTGCCCTGGTACCGCCGGCCAACGTTGTGCGCCATGACGACGATGACCCGTACCTGGTCGTGGCTGCGGACAAGGGCACTGCGACCTTCTCCGACATCGCCAACGGTATCGCCATCGACTACGGCTTCTGGCTGGGCGACGCGTTCGCCTCCGGTGGTTCGGCCGGTTACGACCACAAGAAAATGGGCATCACCGCCAAGGGCGCGTGGGTGGGTGTGCAGCGTCACTTCCGTGAACGCGGCATCAACGTGCAGGAAGACAGCATCACTGTGGTCGGCGTCGGCGATATGGCCGGTGACGTGTTCGGTAACGGCTTGCTCATGTCCGACAAGCTGCAACTGGTCGCGGCCTTCAACCACCTGCACATCTTCATCGACCCGAACCCGAACCCGGCGACCAGCTTCGTCGAGCGCCAGCGCATGTTCGAACTGCCGCGTTCGGCCTGGACCGACTACGACACCAGCATCATGTCCGAAGGCGGCGGTATCTTCTCGCGCAGCGCGAAGAGCATTGCCATCTCGCCGCAGATGAAAGAACGCTTCGACATCCAGGCCGACAAGCTGACCCCGACCGAACTGCTCAACGCCTTGCTCAAGGCGCCGGTGGACCTGTTGTGGAACGGCGGTATCGGTACCTACGTCAAGGCCAGCACCGAAAGCCACGCCGACGTGGGCGACAAGGCCAACGACGCGCTGCGCGTCAATGGCAACGAGCTGCGCTGCAAAGTGGTGGGCGAGGGCGGTAACCTGGGCATGACCCAACTGGGTCGTGTGGAATTCGGCCTCAATGGCGGCGGCTCCAACACCGACTTCATCGACAACGCCGGTGGCGTGGACTGCTCCGACCACGAAGTGAACATCAAGATCCTGCTCAACGAAGTGGTGCAGGCCGGTGACATGACCGACAAGCAACGCAACCAGTTGCTGGCGAGCATGACCGACGAAGTCGGCAACCTGGTGTTGGGCAACAACTACAAGCAGACCCAGGCCCTGTCCCTGGCGGCGCGCAAGGCTTACGAGCGTGCTGCCGAGTACAAGCGCCTGATGAGCGACCTGGAAGGCCGTGGCAAGCTGGACCGCGCCATCGAGTACCTGCCGACCGAAGAGCAGCTCATCGAGCGCGCCTCCAATGGCAAGGGCCTGACGCGTCCGGAGCTGTCGGTGCTGATTTCCTACAGCAAGATCGACCTCAAGGAAGCGCTGCTCAAGTCGCTGGTACCGGACGACGAGTACCTGACCCGTGACATGGAGACCGCGTTCCCGCCGAGCCTGGTGGCCAAGTTCTCCGAAGCCATGCGTCGCCATCGTCTCAAGCGCGAAATTGTCAGCACCCAGATTGCCAACGACCTGGTCAACCACATGGGCATCACCTTCGTTCAACGACTCAAAGAGTCGACCGGCATGAGCCCGGCGAACGTGGCGGGCGCCTATGTGATCGTGCGCGACATTTTCCACCTCCCGCACTGGTTCCGTCAGATCGAAGCCCTGGACCACCAGGTGTCCGCCGATGTGCAACTGGAGTTGATGGATGAACTGATGCGCCTGGGCCGTCGCGCCACGCGCTGGTTCCTGCGCAGCCGTCGCAACGAGCAGGACGCCGGGCGTGACACTGCACACTTCGGTCCGCACCTGGCGGCGCTGGGCCTCAAGCTCGACGAATTGCTCGAAGGCCCGACGCGTGAGGGCTGGCAGAACCGTTACCAGGCCTACACCCAGGCCGGCGTACCGGAGTTGTTGGCGCGCATGGTTGCAGGTACGACACACCTGTACACCCTGCTGCCGATCATCGAAGCCGCCGACGTGACCGGGCATGACGCCGCCGAGGTGGCCAAGGCCTACTTCGCCGTCGGCAGCGCCCTGGACCTGCCGTGGTACCTGCAGCAGATCAGCGACCTGCCGGTGGCCAACAACTGGCAGGCTCAGGCCCGCGAAGCCTTCCGCGACGACGTGGACTGGCAGCAACGGGCGATCACCATTTCGGTACTGCAAATGGCTGACGCGCCACAAGACATGGAAGCCCGCGTGGCCCTGTGGCTTGAGCAGCACCAGGACATGGCTGATCGCTGGCGCGCCATGATGGTGGAAATCCGTGCTGCGGTTGGCACCGACTACGCCATGTATGCGGTGGCCAACCGGGAGTTGCTGGACCTGGCGTTGAGCGGCCAGTCGGTGCTGCAACCGGCTTGATGCCTTGGTGAAACACCTGTGGGAGGGGGCTTGCCCCCGATAGCGGTGAGTCAGTCACGTAGGTGGTGACTGACACTCTGCTATCGGGGGCAAGCCCCCTCCCACATTTGGCTCTTCATTTATTTGAAGGCCAGCGGTGTTTGAGCAATTTGCTTTCCAGGTGATCCAGGTGCTGGGTCATCAACCCCACCGCCGTACTCGTGTCCCGCTGCTCCATCGCATCCACAATCGCCACATGCTCCTGCCACGCGCAATACGTGCAGGCTTTCGCTTCGTATTGGGCAATGACCAAGGACGTCAGCGGCACCAGGCTGTTGAGGAACTGTGCCAGTGGGCCGTTTCCGGCGATGGTGGCCAGCAGCAGGTGAAACTCCCCCGACAAACGAATCGCCGGCCCGCGCTGGTCGCGCTCGATGCATTCGCGTTCGCGGCTGATCAGGTCCCGTAGCTGACGTCGCTGTGCGCCGGTAGCCTGGGCGCAGGCCAGTTGCACCACGGTGATCTCTGTCATGCGCCGCGCTTCGAGGATCTGCCGCGTCTGTTGGGCATCCGGCGCCGCCACTTGGGCGCGTTGGTTGGGGCGCAGGATGATCACTTGTTGGTGGGAAAGCTTGGCCAGCACCCGGCGAATCACACTGCGGCTTACGCCAAAGGTTTCACCCAGGCTTTCTTCGGTAAAGCGACTGGCCGGGGCGATGCGCTGTTCGAGGATCGCATCGAACAGGCGAGGGTAGATGTCATCGACCGAAGGCTTCTTGCCC
This sequence comes from Pseudomonas sp. R5-89-07, assembly GCF_003851685.1. Classification (NCBI taxonomy): domain Bacteria; kingdom Pseudomonadati; phylum Pseudomonadota; class Gammaproteobacteria; order Pseudomonadales; family Pseudomonadaceae; genus Pseudomonas; species Pseudomonas sp. R5-89-07. The sequence goes on from NZ_CP027727.1 coordinate 2,648,684, forward strand.
GCCACCAGGCGCAGTGCGGGGAGGATGGGGTTGCGTTGCAGCGCGGGAGCGTTCATGGCCGTTCTCCAAAAATATCAACTGCCCAGATGGTCGTCCGGGATGTTCAAGCGAATACCCATGCGCAGACCTTCCTGCAGGATGTGCCGACGCATCTCGGCACTGGCCAGGGCGCTGTTTTTGTTGCGGATGGCGCGTACCACCGCCTCGTTTTCGCGCAGGCGCTCGGCCAGATGTTCGGGGGAATTGCGCAGCACCTGGGCGCTTTGCTTGAGCGCGTTGCTGGTTTGTTGCACCACGTTCTGGAAGATCGGGTTGGAGGTCAGGGCGAACAGTTCTTCGTGAAAGTCGATATAGGCGTTCATGCCGGCTTCGGCATCCTCGGCCTCGAGGGCTTCGCGCATGTCCATCAGGGTCAGGCGCAGTTGGCCGATCTCCTTGCTGCTGATGGACTGGGCGACCAGGCCGACGATGAAGGGTTCGAGGGTGTAGCGCAGTTGCAGGATGTCTTCCAGGCTGGCATCCGCCACGGCGTCGCTCGACTGCGGCTCGCTGACGCTGGTTTCCAGCACTACCACGCCTTTGCCAGGCATGGAGCGCACCAGGCCGAGGGTCTCCAGCACAATCACCGCTTCGCGCAGGCTCGGCCGGCTGATGCCCAGCTGTTCGGCCAGTTCACGCTGGCCGGGCAGCATTTCGCCACGCCGCCACTGGCCGCGCGCCAGGGCGGCGCGCAGTTTTTCTACCACTGAATTGACGACGGTCGAGGTGCTGATCACGTCTACGCCTCCTTTAAATTGCAAATGCGATTGCCAGGTTGATGATGAACAAAATGTGGGAGGGGGCTTGCCCCCGATAGCGATTTACCAGTTGATGATTCTGTAACTGAAACACCGCCATCGGGGGCAAGCCCCCTCCCACATTGGTCTATGTCATTTTCAGAATTCCTGATGCGCCGGTAATACCGGTTTCTTGGCCTGGAAGGCATAGCCTTGCTGGCCGTCCAGCACCTTGTTGGCGCGCTGGATATCGATGTCTTTTTCCCAGCGGGCAATGGCCACGGTGGCGACGCAGTTGCCGATCAGGTTGGTCAGGGCTCGACCAATCCCCATGAACCAGTCCACCGCCAGTACCAGCACCAGGCCGACCACCGGAATCGCCGGGATCGCCGTGAGCGTGGCCGCCAGAATCACCAGCGCCGAGCCCGGAATACCGTGGGCACCTTTGGAGGTGATCAACGATACCAGCAGGATGGTCAGCAAGTCGGTCATCGACAGCGGGGTACCGGTCGCATTGGCGATAAAGACGATGGCCAGGGTCAGGTAGATGGAGAAGCCGTCGAGGTTGAACGAGTAGCCGGTGGGGATCACCAAGCCAACGGTGGAGCTGCCGATGCCCAGGTGCTCGAGCTTGCGCATGATTTGCGGCAACACGGCGTCGGAGGAAGCCGTGCCCATCACGATCAGCAGCTCTTCACGCAGGTACTTGAGCAGCGGCAGCATGCGCAGGCCGGACAGGCGCATCACCAGGCCCAGGATCAGCCCGACGAAGGCAAAGCAGGTCAGGTAGAACAGGCCCACCAGGCTGCCCAAGTGTTGCAGGGAGTCCAGGCCGTAGGTGCTGGTGGTGAACGCGATGGCGCCGAACACGCCGATCGGCGCCAGGCGCACGATCATGCCCATAATGCGAAAGATCACATGGCTCAGTTCGTTGATCAGCCGCGAGATGCCCGAGGCCGCTTCACCCACCAGGTTCAGCGCGCTGCCGAACAGTACGGAGAACAACAGCACCTGCAGCACGTTGTTGTCGGCAAAGGCACCGATCACCGAGTTGGGGATCAGCTCCATCAGGAACTGGCTGGTACCGCGGATGTGCTGGCCCTTGTCGGCCAGTTCATTCAGGCCGGCGGAGGAGAGCTGATCCAGATGAATATTGGCGCCGCTGCCGATGCCGGTGCTGAAGGCCATGATCAGGCCGAGCACCAGGGCCACGGTGGTCAGCACTTCAAAGTAGATCACTGACTTCAAGCCAATGCGTCCGACTTTCTTCAAGTCGCCGGCGCCGGATATGCCGCTGACCACCACGCAAAACACGATCAGGCCGATCAGCATTTTGATCAGCTTGATAAAGCCGTCACCCAGGGGTTTGAGTTGCGAGGAGAATTCGGGAAGGGCCAGGCCGCAAATGACGCCAAGCATCAGGCCAATCACGACTTGCAGGAAAATCGAACGCGAGCACCATCTGAGCATGGGAAGGATCTCTATTCGGTGCCCTGGTGGTTCCAGGGCTTAATTGTTGTGGTCTTACCGGTAAGTCCAGTGCGGGGCCAGTCTACGCTCGGTTTTTTTCAAACTACAAGCAAATATTCGGTGGTTGATGGGCTGCGGTCTGACCAGTTGGTCGGCAAGTGCGATGCTTGAGCGGTTGGCGGGGCAGAATTTTTTTTGCGTATCATCCGTGCTCGGTAGGCGAGAGGTGACAGATGGATCCAACAGGACTGACAACGGACGACGCCGGACGCACCCATTGCGCCTGGCGCAACGCCGCGCCGCAATATCTCCATTACCACGACCATGAATGGGGCGTGCCCGTGGCGGACGACGTCCAGTTGTACGAGAAGATCTGCCTGGAGGGTTTTCAGGCGGGAATGGCGTGGATCACCATATTGCGCAAGCGCCAGCAGTTTCGGCAGGCATTCGACGGCTTTGATTTTCACAAGGTGGCGCAATATGGCGAGGCGGATATCGAACGCTTGATGAACGATCCCGGTATCGTGCGCAACCGGGCGAAGATTGTTTCCACCATCAACAACGCACGCCGGGCCTGCGAGCTGGTGAGCGAGACCGGTTCGCTGGCGCGTTGGCTGTGGTCGTTCGAGCCCGGCCCACAGGAGCGCCCGGCCGTGGTGGACCTGGCGTACTGGACGGCCAACCCGACGTCGGCGGCGTCGGAGCGGTTATCCAGGGCCCTGAAGAAACGTGGCTGGACCTTTGTCGGCCCGACCACGATGTATGCGCTGATGCAGGCGATGGGGATGGTCAATGATCACCTGCACGGTTGCGTCTGCCGTGAGCGCATCGATGCGCTGCGCGACCAATTTCAACGACCCTGAGTCACTGAACGCACGCCGATGCGTCAGAGGTATTTGAGCCAGGTGATATCCCTGCGCCGCGCCTTCAGCCCGGCAAACCAGCGTACCGGCAGGTACAACGCCAGTGGCAGCGCCATCGCGGCCAGCCACACGGCGCCAATGCTGTCGAAGCCGAAGTAATCGCCGTGATCAAGCCCAAACAGCGCCACAGCAGTGACATACAGGATTTTCAGCACATACAGGTGCAACAGATAAAAGAACATCGGCGCCGCGCCAAATACCGCAAGGATGCTGATCCAGCGTTTCTGCCCAGCCCGTTCGAATGCCAGCAGCAATAGCAAGCCGATGCCCAGCGTCAGCGCCAGGAACAACAGCGAAGGTGGGTATTTGGTGATGTTGAAGAAGCTCATGCCTGTCTGCACGGCGCTTTCATAGGCGTGCCAGGGTTTTTCGCCATACCCGTTGGCCACCCGCAGCAGTACAAAACCCAGCAACGCGCCTGCACCCGCCAGCAGCAAATAACGCTGGCGCACGGCGGGCAGCGCGGCCGTCGCAAACCAAGGGCCGAGGCCGTAGCCCAGGGCGATCACGCCGATCCATGGCAGCACCGGGTAAGTCACGCGCAGGCGCAGGCTGTCTGACACCTCGATCCAACTGCGCTCATGCAGGATCGACCACACAACCTGAAGTGCCGAACCGTGTGCGAAATGCACGCCATCGAGCAGGTTATGCCCGGCAATGGTCGCCAGCGCCAAGGCGATCAGCAGCGGGCGCGACAGCCATACCAGCGCGGCGAGGGCGATCATGCTGACCCCAATCGCCCAGATCACCTGCAGGTAAATCACACTGGGCGGTAACTGGAAGGTCCAGGCGAAGTTGACCAGGGTGAACTCCAGCACCACCAGAAACAGCCCGCGCTTGAATAAAAATGCCGACACCGCGCGCCGACTTTGGTATTTCTGACCATACAGCCAGGCCGACAAACCGGTGAGCAGCACAAACACCGGGGCGCAAAGATGGGCGAGGGTGCGGCTGAAAAACAGCGCCGGCTCGGTGGTGTCGATGCTCATCGGGTCGCCCACTTGGCGGTGCAGCAGGAAGGTTTCGCGTACGTGGTCGAGCAGCATGAACAGGATCACCAGGCCGCGCAGGGCGTCGATGGAAAGCAGGCGAGGGCGTGGCGCAACAGCATCAGTCATGGGAACGGTTCACAAGGCCGGGCGAAAAAGAGGCGTTATCCTATAACATTAACCGGCACATTGCCGCGCCGCGAAGGCGAACTTATCGGAGGCACGAATGACCACTTCAGACACACAATCGGCCGAGGCCGTCATCGAGTTCTGGAAACAGGCGGGCCCAAAGCGCTGGTTTGCGAAGGACGACAGGTTCGACGCGCTGTTTCGCGACACCTTCTACGCCACGCACCTGCAAGCGGCGCGGCGCGAGCTGGAGGATTGGCTGGAATCGCCCCACGGCGCACTGGCCTTGTTGATCCTGCTGGACCAGTACCCGCGCAACGCGTTTCGCGGTACCGCGCATATGTTCGCCACCGACCCACTGGCGCGCCTGTATGCACGGCGGATGGTGGACGCCGGGTTGGACGCCTTGATCGAGCCCGGGCTGCGCGCGTTTTGTTACCTGCCGTTCGAACACTCGGAAGACCCGAAGGACCAGCAACGCTCTGTCGTGCTTAACCAGCCTCTGGATGCCAGCACCTACCGCTGGGCCAAGGAGCACGCGCGAATCATCGAGCGGTTTGGGCGGTTTCCCCATCGCAATGCGGTGTTGGCAAGAGAAACCACGGATGAAGAACACGACTTCCTCAGCGCTGGAGGCTTTGCGGGTTAGGCCAGCGCTATTCCCATCAGGAATGCCCCCATAAAAACAGCGCATTGTCTTTATTTCCCCGGATCTCGTAGCGTTAGGCCTCATTCAAGGAGATCGCCCATGAGCCACCTTCCGCTGCGCCTCTACGTTGATTCGCTGTACACCAGCCCCTACGCGATGTCGGTGTTCGTCGCCTTGCGCGAAAAGGGCTTGGCATTCGAAACCGTGCCGTTGGACCTGGACGCCGGCCAGCATCAGGCCGCGGGATACGCTCGCTTGTCGCTGACCCAGCGGGTGCCGACGTTGGAGGAAGGCGAGTTCTCCCTATCGGAATCTTCGGCAATCACTGAATACCTGGATGAGGCCTACCCCGACACCCCCATTTACCCGGCTGACAGGCAGCAGCGGGCGAGGGCTCGACAGGTGCAGGCGTGGCTGCGCAGCGACCTGCTGCCGATTCGCCAGGAGCGTTCGACCCTGGTGGTGTTCTGCGGTCAACAGATGCCGCCCTTGTCGCCAGTGGCGCAGGCGGCGGCCGGCAAGTTGATCAGTGTGGCGCAGCAATTGTTGGCGGGTAACCCGCATTACTTGTTCGGCAACTGGTCGATCGTCGACGTGGACCTGGCCGTGATGCTCAATCGCCTGATTCTCAATGGCGACGCCGTGCCTGCCGAGCTGGTGGCCTATGCCCGGCGCCAGTGGCAACGGCCGTCGGTGCAGGAATGGGTCAACCAGCCACGCCCTGGGTTGTAACGGGTTCGTTGATTTGCGCGACACGCCGGTCCAGGTCCTCCCAGTCCGCCATGCCCAGCACGCGGGTGGTGTTCAAGCCACGCAGGTAACCGCGCAGTTGCTGGGCGCTGGCGGATTGCTCGTCGGCGTCACGGGTCGGGTCCAGCAGGACGTTTTCATAGTCGACCAGGTACTCGGCGACGCGCTCGCGAAACTCTGGCAGTACAGCTTCGCGGATGCGGTCGAAGGTTTTCTGGTGAGGCTTCATGGCACGGTCCTTATAGTTTTATGGGGCTGGGCTGCCTGACACTATCGGTTCAAATGATAGTCACCATCAAGGATCACAAGTTCTGTTTTTATGGCAAAAGCGCAAAATCCGCTCATCGAAACGCTGCTCAAGGAAATGCGCGATGAGGACGATAATCCAGTTTGCTTTGATGACCCTGATGCTTGGCAGCGCAGTGCTGGCCAACCCGGCGATTGCCGATGAGCTGCGTACAGGCCATTTGCTGCCCCTCGTCGGTAGCGTAAACTCCCTGCAGCGTGCGCAGTCGGTGGGGGTGTTGTACAGCGAAAACACGCGGGACAACCAGAACTACCTTGAGCGCTACCATGCCATGGCCATGAATGGCGCGAAGGATGCCCTGGATGGGCGTATTCGCCAGGCGTTCGTCAACAGCTCCGATCCAGAACTGGCCATCGACTGGCTGATGAACTCCCTGCAGGGCACGTTCGTCTCGGTAACTGTCTACCCCAGCCTCGATGATCTGGTGCAGGCGCATCCGGACGTGGTGGTGGTGCTCGATACCCATAACCAGTTGCTGACCCAGCGCAATGACGTAGTCGAGGCGCGCTTTACCGCGCGGTTCTATGACGCCGACCTGCAATACATCGCCAAGGCCGAAGGCTCGGTGGATAGGCAAGTGCCGTCGGTATGGGTGCATGACAAGTCAGCACTGGAAGTTGCCGCGCAGATCGAGCAGCAGCGAGATGTACAACAAGATGCCTTGAAGCAGTTCGATGCATCGCTTAAAGCCCTGGTCCGCGCCGGTTGATACGCGGATCGACAGGGATCTATTGGTTATTTTCAGGAATGTCTATGCGCTCTTTTTTCGCCCCGGCCCTGGCCTCTGCTTCCTTGCTGTTGACCGGCTGTATCACGGCTCCGAACGCTCCCTCGCTGACCTTGCAGACCGCCAAGACACCTGAAGGCTATGTGCAGTGCGTATTGCCCAAGCTTGAAAAGCACGGCATCACCTCCACCGTGACCCAGAACTCGCGTCACGCCAAGGTGCTGTTGACCAGCAAGATCGCGGCCGATGATGTGCTGGAAGCGTACAAGTCCCAGGACGGCACCAAAGTGTTCCTGTATGAGCGCAAGCCCCTGGCTTCGGCGCTCAAGCCATCGCGCCTCGAGCAGGCGGCGCAGGACTGCAAGTAACCCCCGGATCACACTGACACAAAATGTGGGAGGGGGCTTGCCCCCGATAGCGGTGTATCAGCCATACATAACTGACTGACACGCTGCCATCGGGGGCTAGCTCCCTCCCACATTAGATGCGCAGTGATCTAGGGTTTTGCTTCGTTGCTGAAGCTGTTCACCGTCTTGATCAGCCCCTGCGCCGCCAGCGCTACCAATTCACCGCCTTTTTCCACCGTCGCCAACGCCGGGTCCGAGCCCATGCGGCCGTCGGGGAAGCGTGCGCGGAAGTCCAGCGCTTCGCGGATCGGGCCGGTGTTGGCGATTTTCGGCGAATAATCGGCGGACTTGATCGAGTCCGGATAGGCCCATTGCGTCACTGCAATCTCCGACGGCGTGGCGTGACTGCCATGGCCCACCGGGAACTGGCGCTGCGCCAGGTCGGTGACGCCCTCCAGATCCCACCAGTTGACCAGCTTCAGCGCGAACCCGGCCGGGCGGCGGGCATAGCTGGCCTCGGCATAGAGTTCGGAAAACGCCGCTTCGATGGTGGCGATATTGCCGCCGTGGCCGTTGAGGAACAGGATCTTGTCGAAACCATGCCCGGCCAGCGAGCGCACCCAGTCGCCAATGGCGGCGATAAAGGTGGAAGGGCGCAGCGAGATGGTGCCGGGAAAGCCCAGGTGGTGCTGGGCCATGCCGATGTTGAAGGTGGGGCCGACCAGGATATCGGCAGTCTTCTGCGCCTCGACGGCGATGATCTCCGGGCACATCCAGTCAGTGCCCAGCAAGCCGGTGGGGCCGTGTTGCTCGTTGGAGCCGATGGGGATCACCACCGTGCGGCTGCGCTCCAGAAACTGTCCGATCTCGATCCAGGTGGATTTGTGTAGAAGCATGCGACGCTCTCTCTTATCGGTGGGGACAGGCTATCCGCCACGGATTGTACGACTACTCGCCACCTGTTGGGGTTTGCAGTTCAGATACGCCGAAGACTTCAACCAGCGCTGGTCGGGGTACCACGAGAACATGAACTGCCCATCCTTGAGCTTGTCCACCACTTGGCGGGCGACTTGCGGGCGCACCGCCGGGCAGCCCTGGCTGCGGCCGATACGGCCTTCGCGCTTGCTCCATAGCGGGCTGACGTAGTCGGCGGCGTGAATCACGATGGCGCGGTCGCGGGCCTGGTCATTGAAGCCAGGCTCCAGGCCGTCCATGCGCAGCGAGTAGCCGTGGGTGCCGAGGTAGCTTTCCTGGGTGCGGAACAGGCCCAGGCTGGACTGGTGGCTGCCCTCGAGATTGGAAAACTGGGTGGCGAAGTTTTCGCCCGACTTGGCGCCGTGGGCCACCAGGTCGCGCAGGACCAGGGTCTTTTTGCGCAAATCGAAAATCCACAGCCGACGGGCGGTCGAGGGCTGGGAGTAGTCAATCACCGCCAGGCGATCGGAGCGTTCCTCGCCATTACTGACGGCGCACTGCACCGCGCTCAGGGCACTTTTGAGAACGATGGGATTGAGTTCTGGAGCCGAGCGCGCCAGGCTGCTATACAAAGAAGGAAGGGGGCCGTTGGCGGCGAGCGCAACATTGCTCAGTAACGCCAGGCTCCCGGTGATCAAGCCCAGTTTGGTCAGGCCGAGCCGGCGCATAAAAGTCAGCATCTACAGTCGAGTCCCCGCTGTGGAGTGGAGCTAAGTCAATTGTTCAAAAAACACGCATGTTACTTGAGCATTTGCCTGCTCGTTACACCATTGGTCGCCACAGCCGAAGCGCTGCCGGTGGAGCCATTGCCGGTCACAACGCCAGCCCCGGTGGATCTGGCGCCGCTGCAACAGGCGCTGGCGCAGTTGCCCAGCGTCTGTCCCCAACTCGCGCCGCGTATCGATGCGGCCGCACAGGCGCGTCTGCAAGCCTTTTACCAGCAGCAGGGCGACACGCCGTTGTGGTCGGAAGATGAGCGTCGGCAAGCCTTGCACAGCCAGTTGCTGATGCTGGCCGACGACGGTCTCGATCCCACCCACTATAGCTTGCCTTCGCTGGATGCCAGGGCCAACGTGCTGTGCAGCGATATCGCGGTCAGTCAGCAGTACCTGCAAGCCCTGCAGGATTTGCACTACGGGCGCCTGCAGCAATCGCGCTTCGAACCGCTCTGGCACTCCCAGCCGCCTGCCGTCGATCCCAACACGGTCGTGCTGGCCTTTGCCGCCACCGGCTTGCGCGACATGGCCCTGGCGTTCGATCAGGCGCGCCCCAGCGCGGATTTGTATCGCAGCCTGCGTAATGCCTATTCCAGCGTGCGCCAGCAGCCGCTGCCGCAATGGGAAGCGGTCGGTGACGGGCCGCTGTTGCGTCCCGGCATGGAAGACCCACGGGTGCCGCAATTGGCGCGTCGGCTCCACAGCGGCGGTTACCTCGCCGTCGAACCCAAGGGCAGCGGCAAGCAGTACCGCCCCGAACTGGTCGCTGCGGTCAAGGCGTTCCAGCTCAGCCACTCGTTGCAGTCCGACGGTGTGATCGGCACCGGCACCGTGGCCGAACTCAATATCAGCCCGGCGATGCGCCGCGACCAGTTGCGCATCAACCTGGAGCGGTTTCGCTGGCTGGCCCAGGACCTGGAGCCCGAAGGCGTGGTGGTCAACGTCGCGGCCGCGCAACTGAGCGTGTATCAGAGCGGCATCCCGGTATGGCAAACCCGCCTGCAAGTAGGCCGCGCCGAGCGCCAGACGCCGCTGCTCAAGTCGCGTATCACGCGGTTGACCCTCAACCCGACCTGGACCATCCCGCCCACCATCATGCGCGAGGACAAGCTGCCGGCCATTCGTCTCAACCCCGAGTACCTGCGCCAGCAGAACCTGCAAGTGCTCGACGCCGCAGGCCACCCGCTGACACCGGATCAGGTCGACTGGGCGCGCCCCGGCAATATCCTGCTGCGTCAGGAGGCGGGGCCGCGTAACCCGCTGGGCAAGATCGTGATGCGCTTTCCCAACCCGTATTCGGTGTACCTGCATGACACGCCGAGCCAGCCGCTGTTTACCAAGGGGCCGCGGGCGTTCAGTTCGGGATGCGTGAGGGTCGAACAGCCGCTGCTGTTGCGCGACCTGCTGGTGAGCCCGGCTGAACGCACGCGCACCGATGAGTTGCTGGCGACCGGTATGACCCATGAGTTCAGGCTGGCCACGCCGGTACCGGTGCTGCTGGGGTACTGGACAGTGGAAGTGGATCGCCAGGGCAGCCTGGTGTATGCGCCGGATATCTATGCCCGCGACCCGGTACTGATCAAGGCGATGGGTACTGTGCTGTAGAACTGAATGGCCCGATACCCATGTGGGAGGGGGCTTGCCCCCGATGGCGGCGTGTCAGTCAAGCATGTACCCGCTGACCCCCCCTCATCGGGGGCAAGCCCCCTCCCACATTGGATCGGCGTGTCTTCACAGGGTTTTTTCCGGCTCTAGTTGCAGCTGTGCAAGCAGGGTCGGGGGCCCACCCACGGGCAAGTATGGGAGGGGGCTTGCCCCCGATGGCGGAGTGTCAGTCAAGCATGTATCCGCTGACACACCCTCATCGGGGGCAAGCCCCCTCCCACAGTGGATTGGTGTGCTCTTGACTGGATTTATTCCGGCATCAATTGCTGGCGGCATTCCAGCGCCAGGCGTGCGCCGCCCAGTTCGCTGGTGCCGACGTCCAGCCTGAAGCCGTGCAGGTTGATGATCGCCGCCACAATCGACAGGCCCAGGCCGAACCCGCCTTGCTGATCACTTTCATCGACCCGATAAAAGCGCTGGAATACCGAAGCGCGTTCGGCTGCCGGAATGCCCGGCCCCGAGTCGAGCACTTCGATGCGTGTGCTTCCCAGGTCATTGACCGCGCGCAGGATCACTTTGCCCTCGGGCGGGGTGAACTTGATCGAGTTGCTGAGCAGGTTGGCCAGGGCCTCGAACAACAGGGCGCGGTCGCCGGTAATCCAGGGCAGTGAATCCGGCGTCTGCAGCAGCAGTTCCAGCTCGCCTTCTTCCGCCAGGGGCAGGTAGAAGTCGTGCAGTTCGCGCAGCAGCGGCAGTGGGTCCATCAACAAAAAGCCCGAGCGACGCTGGTGGTCTTCCAGTTCGGAAATGCGCAGCAAACCGCGAAAGCGTGCCATCAGGGTATCGGTTTCGGCAATCGCGTCATCCAGCTTCACGGCGTGCGCCGAGTCCTCCTCCGCTTGTTGCTTGATGCGGTAAAGCTGCGCCCGCAGGCGCGTCAGTGGCGTGCGCAGATCGTGGGCGATGTTGTCGCACACGCCCTTGACCTCGTTCATCAGCTTCTCGATGCGGTCGAGCATGGCGTTGACGATGGCCGCCAGCATGTCCAGTTCATCGCGCCGGTCGGACAGCGGCAGGCGGTGGGTCAGGTCGCCGGCGACGATGGCTTCGGCGCTCGCCTGGATCTTGCGAATGCGTCGCAGCGGACGCCGGCGCAGCAAGTGCCAGCCAGCGGCGCCGGGGATGATGGTCAGCGACAGTGCCCACAGCAGGGCATGCCAGATGATCCGGGTCACGCCGAACAGCGAACCGTTGGCGCGCACCAGCACCAGCCAGCGGCCGTCTTCGGTGTGGGTGGCCACGGCGTCGCAGCTGTCCTTGGGCAGTTTCGGGTCGTCGGAGTCGACGCAGTTGGCCAGGGCGTGGATCTTGCCATCCAGGGGCAGGTCGGGCGGCACCGCACGGATCGGCCCGCTCAAGGGACGGAATTGCTCATCGAACAGGCCATAGGCATCCACGCCCTTCATGTCGAAGGTCATGCTGGTGGTCAGCGCGTCCACCAGCTCTTCGCCGTCGAAATGCTGGAACAGATGCTGGCGCTGCATCAGCGAATGGCGCGACAGGTCGCTCAGATAGCCCGACACTTCGTAATACAGCACCCCCATGAGGATGCAGCTCCAGGCCACGAACAGCGAACTGTACAGCGCCAGCAACCGGCTGCTGGAAGAGCGCCAGCCCTTAGAGGGGTTCAGCAATGACATATCCCGAGCCTCGTACCGTGCGAATCAGCGGCGTGAGGCCCGGCGGGTCGATTTTCTTGCGTAGGCGACCGATGTGCACGTCGATCAGGTTGGTGCCGGGGTCGAAGTGATAACCCCAGACTTCCTCGAAGATCATCATCCGCGACAGGATCTGCCCGGTGTTGCGCATCAGGAATTCCAGCAGCTTGTACTCGGTGGGCAGCAGGCTCAACGGCTGCTCGGCGCGGCTGGCTTCGCGGCTGATCAGGTTCAATTCGAGGTCGGCCACGCGTAGCGCGGTTTCGAATTCCTTGACCGTGCTTTTACGCCGCAACAGCACTTCGACGCGGGCGGCCATTTCGTCGGACGCGAAGGGTTTGGTCAGGTAGTCATCGCCGCCGGCGCGCAGGCCACGTACACGTTCATCGACGTCGGAGAGGGCGCTGATCATCAGGATCGGCGTCGACACCCCGATGGTCCGCAGCGTGGTGACGATGGCCAGGCCATCCAGTTCGGGCAGCATGCGGTCGAGGGTGATCAGATCGTAATCACCACTCACGGCACGGACCAGGCCTTCGCGGCCATTGTCCACCCAGTCTACGTCCAGTCCATGGCTACTCAGCTCGGCGACGATCTCGCGAGCCGTTACGGCGTCATCCTCGATGGTCAAAATGCGGGTCATAGGATTACCTGGTGAGCGTTCACACTAGAAGTGGGAGGCATTTTGCCAAGAAGTTGCTGAATGTTTCCTAAATAAAACTTCATTTGGCAAAACCGGTACTTCCAAGCCTTGCCCAATTCAGTGTGGGAGGGGGCTTGCTCCCGATATAGGTGGCTCATTCTGTGAATGCTTACCTGATACACCGCTATCGGGGGCAAGCCCCCTCCCACAAGGAATGCATAACGCCCGCTCCCTACAGGCAATTCTTGCAACTTGCATGACTTCACGAAGTTCAATTTAGTTAAGTTGCTGAAATATAAGAATTTTATTTTGAGTCTGCGCTGGCACGCTGCCTGCACTGTCCTTTTTGAGACTTGTAACACTATTTTTCATGCCTGGAGCAAAACAACAATGATCACATCCTCATCCACGCTGCAAGAGTCGAGCGCGCTCTCCGGGGTTTCCTGGGGGGCGATTTTTGCCGGTGCCGCTGCGGCGGCGGCGTTGTCCCTGATCCTGGTGCTGCTGGGCTTTGGCCTGGGTTTTTCGGCGGTGTCGCCCTGGGCTGACAGCGGCATGAGCGCCAAGGGGCTTGGCATTTCCACGATTGTCTGGCTGGCCTTTACCCAAATCGTCGCGTCTGGCCTGGGCGGCTACATCGCCGGCAGGTTGCGTGTGAAGTGGGCCAATATGCATGGCGACGAGGTGTACTTTCGCGATACCGCCCACGGCTTCCTGGCCTGGGCCGTGGCGACACTGATCACGGCGATGCTGGTGGTCGGTTCGGTCAGCAGCGTGGTCAGCGGCGGCGTGAAAGCCGGCGCCAGCGTTGCCTCGGGCGCCGCCAGCAGCATGAGCCAAGCTGCCGGCAGCGCAGCAAAGGGCGCTCACAGTGGTGATTTCGGTTACTACGTCGACAGCCTGTTCCGCGACGACCGCCCGGCAGCCGTCAGCGATGACGCCGCCCATGCCGTGGTCGGCCGCATTTTTGCCCGTACCCTGAGCAATGATGGCCAACTGGCGCCGGAAGACCGTACCTACCTGGCCCAGTTGATCAGCCAGCGCACCAACCTCAGCCAGGCCGATGCCGAAGCACGTATCGACAAGGTGTATGGCGATGCCCGCAAAGCCATCGAAGACGCCAAAGTCAAAGCCAAGCAAGCCGCTGACACGGCTGCAAAAGTGGCTGCCTACACCTCGCTGTGGACCTTCGTTGCGCTGCTGATCGGTGCGTTCTTCGCCAGCTTCGCCGCCACCTTCGGCGGTCGCCGCCGGGATGCCGTGGTGTACGTCGAAACCGAAAACTACGTTCGTTAATTCAAGGAGAACATCATGCGCTCATTACTGCTGTGGTTCCTCGGCGTGCCGATTCCGGTGATCATCCTGATCGCGATCTTCATGCACTAAACCCGAGCCAGCTCGGTCTCTTGTGGGAGGGGGCAAGCCCCCTCCCACATTTGTTTCAGTCGTCAAACCCAACCTGCTCGTGAATCTCATCCACCTTCAGCTCCAACCGATACGCCACCGCAATGAACAACGCCTGGCACAGGCACAAGGTCGCGCTCAACGAGCGGAAGGCAAACGACGACCCCTCATTGACCAACAACACCGCGTTGGCCCGCTTGGCCAACGGCGACAAGTTACTGTCGGTGATGATCAGCGTTTTAGCCTGGTGATGCTGGGCGATGCGCAGGCAGTGTTGGGTCTCTTTGCCGTAGGGCGTGAAGCTGATGGCGATCACCAAGTCATTGGCGCGCACGCTGCGCATCTGTTCGCGGTAGCTGCCGCCCAGGCCGGAGATCAGGTGAATGCGCTTGTTGGTGTGCTGCAGGTTGTACACCAGGTAGTCGGCCACCGCGAACGAGCGGCGTACGCCGACCACGTAGATATTGTCGGCATTCACTACCAGGTCCACGGCCTTGTCGAAGGCCACGTCGTCGAGCTCCATGCCCAGGCGCTCAATGCCGGACAACGTCGCGTTGACGCACTCGCGCGCCAGGTCGCCGCCGCTGGCCTTTTGCGACTTATTGGCGATCATGCTGCGGATGCGCTGCTGGTAGTTCTGCACCGGCGTGGTCTTGTGGGTATACGCCTCGCGAAACAGCGCCTGCATCTCACTGAACCCGCTGAAGCCGAAACGCTGGGAGAAGCGCACGATGGCCGAAGGGTGCACTTCGCATTCCCGGGCGATATCGCTGATACGGTCGACCATGATGCGGTCGCTCTGCTGGCTCATGTAACTGGCGATGCGCTTGAGTTGGCGCGGCAGGCTTTCGTATTCGTCGGTGATCAGCTGCAACAGGCGTTCGGCATTGATCGGAGGGCTGGCGATTGTATCTTCCAGGTTGGTCTCGGGATCGGTGCGGGACATGGGCAATCCTTCTGGCGTGTTCGTCTGGTGCGCTGATGGGTGGCGCAAGTCTACAGGGTAGGCGCAAAAAAATACCTCGGCATCACGGCCCGCGTGGGCTGCTGAAACGATGCACGCCGGCTGCCGCAACATTATGACGGCTTATTGGAAAAAATATTCCACTAAAAATAATTATGGAATAAATATTGATTGCCGCCGCCGGACGTTCTAGTCTGCTCCCACCAAGAGCGTTTGCCGTCGTCATGGCGGCACAGCGCAGGCTGATAAAAATAACAGGAGCCAGCATGGGCCAGACTCGTTTTGCCAGTGGGCGTCAATTGGATCTGATTTGCCTCGGGCGCCTGGGCGTCGACCTCTATGCGCAGCAAGTAGGCGCGCGGCTTGAGGACGTGTCCAGCTTTGCCAAATACCTCGGCGGTTCCTCCGCCAATATCGCCTTCGGCACCGCGCGGCTGGGGCTCAAGTCGGCGATGCTCAGCCGTGTGGGCGACGACCACATGGGCCGCTTTCTCGTGGAATCCCTGGCCCGTGAAGGCTGCGACGTCAGCGCGATCAAGGTTGACTCGGAGCGCCTCACCGCCCTGGTGCTGCTCGGCCTCAAGGACCGCGAAACCTTCCCCCTGGTGTTCTACCGCGAAAACTGCGCCGACATGGCCTTGCGCGCCGAGGACATCAGCGAAGCTTTCATTGCTTCCAGTAAAGCGCTGCTGATCACCGGCACCCATTTCTCCACCGATGGCGTGTACAAGGCCAGCCTCCAGGCGCTGGATTACGCCGCCAGGCACAACGTCAAACGCGTGCTCGACATCGATTACCGCCCCGTACTATGGGGCCTGGCCGGCAAGGCGGACGGCGAAACCCGCTTCGTTGCCGACCAGAACGTCAGCCAGCATGTGCAGAAGATCCTGCCGCGTTTCGACCTGATCGTCGGCACCGAAGAAGAGTTCTTGATCGCCGGTGGCAGTGAAGACCTGCTCGGCGCGTTGCGTACCGTGCGCGAACTGACCCCGGCGACCCTGGTAGTCAAGCTCGGCCCGCAAGGCTGCACGGTGATCCACGGCGCCATTCCACAGCGCCTGGAAGACGGTGCGATCTACCCCGGCGTGCTCGTGGAAGTGCTCAATGTGCTGGGCGCCGGCGATGCCTTTATGTCGGGCTTTCTCAGTGGTTGGCTCAATGACGCCACTGATGAACGCTGCAGCCAGTTGGCCAATGCCTGCGGCGGCCTGGTGGTGTCGCGTCACGCCTGCGCACCGGCCATGCCGACACCCGCCGAGTTGGAGTACCTGTTCAGCAGCCCGGTACCGATCACCCGGCCGGACCAGGACGCAACCCTGCAACGCCTGCACCGCGTCAGCGTGCCGCGCAAAACCTGGAAGCAGCTGTTCGTGTTCGCCTTCGACCATCGCTGGCAATTGGTGGACCTGGCGCAGAAAGGTGGCCAGGACTTGGCGCGCATCAGTGATGCCAAACAATTGTTTATCCAGGCCATCGAACGCGTCGAGAAGAAACTGGCTGATCAAGGCGTAGAAGCCGACGTCGGCCTGCTCGCCGACCAGCGCTTCGGTCAGGACGCGCTCAATGCGGCCAGCGGCCGCGGCTGGTGGATCGCCCGCCCGGTGGAAGTACAGAACGCGCGGCCGTTGGCGTTCGAACACGGTCGCTCGATCGGCAGCAACCTGATCGCTTGGCCTCAGGAACAGATCATCAAGTGCCTGGTGCAATTTCATCCCGATGACGAACCGCTGCTGCGCCTGGAACAGGAAGCGCAACTCAAGGCGGTGTACGAGGCCTCGATCGTCAGCGGCCACGAACTGCTGCTGGAAGTGATCCCGCCCAAGGATCACCCCTCAACCCACCCGGACGTGCTCTACCGCAGCCTCAAGCGCCTGTACAACCTGGGCATCTACCCGGCCTGGTGGAAGATCGAGGCGCAATCGGCCGAGGACTGGAAAAAGCTCGACGAACTGATCCAGGAGCGCGATCCGTACTGCCGCGGCGTGGTGCTGTTGGGGTTGAATGCGTCGGCCGAATGCCTCGCGGACGGTTTCCAGCAAGCCAGCCAGAGTACGACGTGCCGAGGGTTTGCCGTAGGCCGCACGATCTTCCAGGAACCGAGCCGCGCGTGGATGGCGGGGGAGATTGATGATGAGACCCTAATCCAGCGCGTCCAGGCCACCTTCGAACAGCTTATTACCGCCTGGCGCAGCGCCCGAAATTAAATCAGATCAAATGTGGGAGGGGGCAAGCCCCTCCCACATAAAGCAGATTTTCAGTGTTAGTTGAAAACAATAAAGGTGCAGCCATGCCCGCAATCCGAATTGGCATCAACCCGATCTCCTGGAGCAACGACGACCTGCCGGCCCTGGGCGGTGAAACGCCGCTGAGTACGGCCTTGAGCGAAGGCAAGGAGATCGGCTACGAAGGTTTTGAACTCAACGGCAAATTCCCCAAGGACGCCAAAGGCGTCGGCGACGTGCTGCGGCCCTACGATCTGGCGCTGGTCTCCGGCTGGTATTCCAGCCGCCTGGCGCGTCGTTCGGTGGCCGAAGAAATCGACGCCATCGCCGGCCACGTCGAGTTGCTCAAGCAGAACGGCGCAACCGTGCTGGTGTACGGCGAAGTCGCCGATTCGATCCAGGGTTCGCGCATCCGTTTGATCGAACGCCCACGCTTTCACAGCGAGCAGGCGTGGCAGGCGTATGCCGACAAACTCACTGAGCTGGCGCGTTTCACCCTGTCCCAGGGCGTACGCCTGGCCTACCACCACCACATGGGCGCCTATGTCGAGTCCCCCGAGGATATCGACCAACTGATGAAACGCACCGGCCCGGAAGTCGGCCTGTTGTTCGACTCGGGCCACTGCTACATGGGCGGCGGCGAACCCCTTGAGGTGCTGCGCAAACACATCGGGCGCATCTGCCACGTGCATTTCAAGGACGTGCGCAAGCCTGTGGTGCAACTGGCGCGCAACCAGATGTGGAGCTTTCCTGACTGCATCGTCAACGGCACCTTCACCGTACCCGGCGATGGCGACATCGATTTTGCCGAGCTGCTCGATGTGCTGGTGGCCGCCAATTATGAGGGCTGGCTGGTGGTCGAGGCCGAGCAGGACCCGGCCGTGGCGCCCAGTTATGTTTATGCGAAGAAGGGCTATGACACCTTGCGTGCGCTGCTCAACGAGAGGACTTAACCATGAGCTTGCTGGTCAAGAGCAATACACGCGGGCAAACCATGGTCGCCCTGGAAGCAGGGCGCCTGGAATACGTGGGTTTTTCCGCTTACCGCCTGAGCCTGGGCGAGACCCTGCCGGTCAGCGCCGGCGACAAGGAACTGTGCCTGGTGCTGCTCAGTGGCCGGGTGAACATCGAAGGCGAGGGCTTCGACTGGCAGAACCTGGGGGATCGCCAGTCGGTGTTCGAAGACAAATCGCCGTTTGCCGCCTACCTGCCGCCCGGCACCACGGCGCAAGTCACGGCCTTGAGCGACGTGCAGATTGCGGTGTGTGCCGCGCCCGGTGCGCCGGGTTACGAACCGCGCCTGATCCGCCCCGAACAATGCAAGCGCAGCGTGCGCGGTAAAGGCGCCAACACCCGCTACGTGTGCGACATCCTGCCCGACAGCGAGCCGGCGCATTCGCTGCTGGTGGTGGAGGTGCGCACGCCGTCCGGGCATTCGTCGAGCTACCCGCCGCACAAGCACGACCTTGATGACTTGCCGCACCAGAGCTTTCTGGAAGAGACCTATTACCACCAGGTCAACCCGCCCCAGGGCTTCGTGTTCCAGCGGGTGTACACCGACGACCGCAGTATCGACCAGGCCATGGCCGTGGAAAACAGTGACCTCGTGGTGGTGCCCAAGGGCTATCACCCGGTCAGCGTACCGTACGGCTACGAGTCTTATTACCTGAACGTGATGGCCGGGCCCAAGCGCGCCTGGCATTTCCATAACGACCCGCAGCACAGTTGGCTGCTGGACCTCTGAACGGTATTGCACGGGAGAACAACAATAATGAAGTCGCCGCTACGTTTCGCCCTTAACCGCATGGTCGCGCCCAACCTGTCCCTGCCGGACTTTATCCAGTTGGCCGCGTCGCTCAAGTGCGACGCCATCGAGATCCGCAATGACCTCAAGGACCGCCAGATCGAATACGGCACACCTGCCAGCCGCGTGCGCGAGCTGTGCGCGGTGCACGGCATCACGGTGCTGTCGATCAACGCGCTGTACCCCTTTGACGTCTGGAACGACGAACGCCGTGCCCAGGCGATCACACTGGCCACCTATGCCCGCGAATGTGGCGCCCAGGGCCTGGTGATGTGCCCGTTCAACGAGCCGGGCGATACGCGCAACGAGGCCCAGCGCGCCGCCGGCTTGCGCACCGCCCTGAGCGAACTGGCGCCGATCCTGCGTGAGTACGGGATTCTTGGTTTTGTCGAACCCCTGGGCTTCGAAGTCAGCGCCCTGCGCCGCAAGCGCGTGGCTGTGGACGCGATCCAGTTCATCGGCGGCCTGGATGTGTTCCGCGTGGTGCACGACACCTTCCATCACCACCTGGCCAGCGAGCACGAGTTCTTTCCTGAGCTGACCGGGCTGGTGCATATCTCCGGCGTGGAAGAGAGCGAGGCGCCGCTCAACTCGATCCGCGACGGCCACCGCGTCCTGGTGGGCGAGGGCGATATTCTCGGCAATGCCGCGCAGATCGACACCTTGCTCAGCAGCGGCTACCGCGGCTACCTGTCGTTCGAACCGTTTGCGACCAGCGTGCATGAGTTGGCAGATATCCGGCAGGCCTTGGGGGCAAGCATCGCCCACCTGCAAAAACGTTAAGGGGCGCAACATGACCACAACCCGACTGACCATGGCCCAGGCCCTGGTGAAGTTCCTGGATAACCAATACATCGAAGTCGATGGCGTGCAGAGCAAGTTTGTCGCCGGGGTGTTCACGATTTTCGGCCACGGCAATGTGCTGGGCCTGGGCCAGGCGCTGGAGCAGGACAGCGGCGACCTGGTGGTGCATCAGGGCCGCAATGAACAGGGCATGGCCCACGCCGCCATCGGTTTCGCCAAGCAGCACCTGCGGCGCAAGATCTACGCGTGCACCGCATCGGTGGGGCCCGGCGCGGCGAATATGCTCACCGCTGCGGCGACCGCAACCGCCAACCGTATTCCGTTGCTGCTGTTACCTGGCGATGTGTACGCCAGCCGCCAACCGGACCCGGTGCTTCAACAGGTCGAACAGTTCCACGACTTGAGCATCAGCACCAACGATGCGTTCCGCTCGGTCAGTAAATACTGGGACCGCATCAACCGCCCCGAGCAACTGATGACGGCCGCGATTCAGGCCATGCGCGTGCTCACCGACCCTGCTGAAACCGGCGCGGTGACCCTGGCATTGCCCCAGGACGTGCAGGCCGAAGCCTGGGATTATCCGGATTATTTCCTGCAAAAGCGCGTGCACCGTATTGACCGGCGTCCGCCGACCAGCGCGATGCTCGGCGATGCGCTGGCGGCGTTCAGTGGCAAGCGCAAGCCGCTGATCATCTGCGGCGGCGGCGTCAAATACTCTGGCGCGAACGCCGCGCTGCAGGCCTTTGCCGAGCGCTTCGAAATTCCCTTCGCCGAAACCCAGGCGGGCAAGAGCGCGGTGGTGTCCAGCCATGCGCTGAACGTCGGTGGCATTGGCGAGACCGGCTGCCTGGCGGCCAACCTGCTGGCTCCCGAGGCGGACCTGATCATCGGTATCGGCACCCGCTATACCGACTTCACCACCTCGTCCAAATCCTTGTTCAAACACGCCGAGGTGAAGTTCCTCAACCTCAATATCTGCCCCGGCGATGCGTTGAAACTCGACGGTGTGCAGGTGCTGGCCGACGCCAAGGCGGCCCTGGAAGCCCTGGCCGATGCCCTGGGCGATTACCGCTCCGGTTGGGGCGAGCAGGTGCGCGACGCCAAGGCGCAACTGGAGGCTGAAGTGGACCGCGTGCACCAGGTCGAGTACCTGGGCGATGATTTCGTCCCTGAAGTCGACGACCACCTGGACCGCGCGGTACTGCGCGAATTCATCGAGCTGACCGGCTCGTGCCTGACCCAGAGCCGGGTGCTGGGCGTGCTCAACGCGACACTCGCCGACGACGCAATCATTGTCGCCGCCGCCGGCAGCCTGCCCGGCGACCTGCAGCGCGCCTGGCGCAGCAAGGGCGTCAACACCTACCACGTCGAATACGGCTATTCGTGCATGGGCTACGAGATCAACGCCGCCCTCGGCGTCAAGCTGGCCGAGCCGAGCAAAGAGGTGTACGCGCTGGTCGGCGATGGCTCCTACATGATGCTGCATTCGGAGCTGGCCACCTCGATCCAGGAGCGGCGCAAGATCAACGTGGTGCTGCTCGACAACATGGCGTTCGGCTGCATCAACAACCTGCAGATCGGCAACGGCATGGACAGCTTCGGCACCGAGTTCCGCTACCGCAACCCCGCGAGCGGCAAGCTCGACGGCGGCCTGGTGCCGGTGGATTTCGCCATGAGCGCTGCGGCTTATGGGTGCAAGACCTACAAGGTCAGCAGCGTGGAACAACTGCAAGCGGCACTGGCGGATGCGCGTACCCAGACCGTGTCGACCCTGATCGATATCAAGGTGCTGCCCAAAACCATGGTCCACGGTTACCTGTCGTGGTGGCGGGTGGGTGTGGCACAGGTGTCCACCAGCGAACGCACCAATGCCGCCGCGAAAAAACTCAATGAACACCTGGCCAAGGCCCGGCAGTACTAATAACAAGAGGAGTGTTTGTATGTCGTTGAAGCTTGGAGTGATCGGAACCGGTGCCATTGGCCGTGACCATATTCGTCGTTGCAGCCAGACCCTGCTCAACAGCCAGGTGGTGGCGGTCACCGATATCAACCTTGAGCAGGCAGCCAAGGTGGTGGCTGACCTGAAGCTGGACGCCGAGGTGTACCCGGATGGCCACGCGCTGATCAACTCGCCGCAGGTGCAAGCGGTGCTGGTGACCTCGTGGGGGCCGAGCCACGAGGAGTTCGTGCTCGCCGCCATCGCGGCCGGTAAACCGGTATTCTGCGAAAAACCCCTGGCGGTGACCGCCGAAGGCTGCCGCAAAATCGTCGAAGCCGAAGTCGCCTACGGCAAGCGCCTGGTACAAGTCGGGTTCATGCGCCCGTACGATGAAGGTTATCGCGCACTCAAGGCCGTGATCGACAGCGGCCAGATTGGCGAACCGCTGATGCTGCACTGCGCCCATCGCAACCCGACGGTGGGTGAGAACTACAACACCGACATGGCGATTACCGACACCCTGATCCACGAGCTGGATGTACTGCGCTGGTTGCTCAACGACGACTATGTCTCCGTGCAGGTGGTGTTCCCGCGCAAGACCAGCAAGGCCCTGGCCCACCTGCGCGACCCGCAGATCGTGCTGCTGGAGACCGCCAAGGGCACGCGCATCGACGTGGAGGTGTTCGTCAACTGCCAATACGGCTACGACATCCAGTGCGAAGTGGTGGGGGAGAGCGGCATCGCCAAGTTGCCGGAGCCTTCCCAGGTGCAGCTGCGCCGTGAAGCGAAACTGTCGAACGCGATTCTGATGGATTGGAAGGACCGGTTTATCGGCGCCTATGACGTGGAATTGCAGGCGTTCATTGACAGCGTGCGCGCCGGGCAAGTAGGCGGGCCGTCGGCGTGGGACGGGTTTGCGGCGGCGGTGGCGGCGGATGCCTGTATTGAAGCGCAGGGCAGTGGGCAGATCGTCAAGGTCAGCCTGCCGGATCGCCCGCATTTCTACGGCTAACACTCGGTCAATGTGGGAGGGGGCTTGCTCCCGATAGCTGAGTGTCAGTCACTAAATCTGTACCTGACACACTGCCATCGGGGGCAAGCCCCCTCCCACATTTGATTGGGTTTGCACTTCAAAGAAGGAGTGAATCATGCGAATCGGACTAGTCGGCTACGGCCATGGAGGGCGCTTTTTCCATGCGCCGCTGATTGCAACATTGCCGGGCGCCACGTTTGTGGGGGTGGTCACCCGTTCACCCGAGCGGCGCCAGCAACTGAATACCGATCTTCCAGGGGTAAAGGCCTTCGACAGCATCGGCCAGATCGTCGAGGCCGGCATCGACGCCCTTGTCATCTCCACCACCCTCAAAGGCCGCCCGGCGCTGGTGCTTGAAGCCATCGAGCACGGCGTGGCGGTGGTCAGCGACAAGCCCTTTGCCGCCAACGCCGAGCAGGCCCAGGCCTTGATCACTGCTGCTGAACGTCAAGGCACCTTGCTCAGCGTCTACCAGAATCGGCGGTGGGACTCGGATTACCTGACCCTGCGCAAACTCATCGATGCCGGTGCCCTGGGTGAAATCACCCGCTTTGAATCCCGCGTCGAACGCTACACCCCGCAAGCAGTCGGCAATGCCAGCGGCGGTGGCTGGTTGCGCGATCTCGGCAGCCATCTGGTGGATCAGGCCCTGCAACTGTTCGGCCCGGTGGACCGGGTATTCGCGCAATTGCAATTCACCGCCGAGCATCCCACCCTCGATCACGGGTTTTTCGTCGCGCTGACCCACGCCAACGGGGTGGTTTCGCACCTGTGGGGCAGTGCGCTGCAGAACAGCCAGGCACCGCGCTTTCGCGTCAGCGGCACGCTGGGTTGTTACACCGTGGACGGGCTGGATGGGCAGGAAGCCGCGCTGATGGCCGGCAAGACGCCGAAGACCGAAGGTGAGCACTGGGGCGCCGAAGAGCATCGACGCTGGGGCTGGTTCGAGCAAGGGCCGGAGCGCGAGAGGGTGCCGTCGGAAAAAGGCTGCTGGACGCAGTTCTATCGGCAGTTGCAAAGCGCCGTGCAAGGTCAGGGGTCGCTGCCGGTGAACGCCTATGAGGCGTTGGAAACCACCCGTATATTGGACGCCGCACGCCTCAGCGCCGAGCGCCAACAGGTGGTTTCGACAAAAATAGAATAAAATTCTAAAACAGGTTGATATGGAAATTATTTTCCAATAAAGTCTTTTCCAGGTTGCATAAAGTACGCCTAGGGCTCGACCCCGGCGACTCAACAAAAACAAGATCAAAACAACCAGGTACCGTCAGATGAAAATCTTCAACGCTGTACTGCGAGTTTTACGCCCTGCCCACACGCCACGCGGACTGCCCCGCGCCCGGCCGTTCTACTTCTCCTTCCTCAATGTGCTGTGCGTCGAAAACCAGGGCGCGCTGGTCTGCTGCATTCCAGGCGCGCCTGTCGTGCGGGTGCCCGCTGAGCGCTGATAAACGTAACGTCCATAAAACCAACAAGAAAGTGGAGACAGACCGTTCATGAAGACCCCGATCCGTTTTACCGCGCTGGCCTTGTCAATGCTGCTCGCCAGCGGCGTGGCCACGGCCGCTGACATCAAGGTGGGTGTGAGCATGTCCGCCTTCGATGACACCTTTCTGACCTACCTGCGTGAAGACATGGACAAGCAGGCCAAGTCCTATCCCAAGGGCGACGGCGTGCAACTGCAGTTCGAAGACGCCCGCGCCGATGTGGTGAAGCAACTGAGCCAGGTCGAAAACTTTATCAGCCAGAAAGTCGACGCCATCATCGTCAACCCGGTGGACACCGCATCCACCGCGAATATCATCAAGGCCGCCACCGCGGCGAAGATTCCGCTGGTGTTCGTCAACCGCCGTCCCGACCAGAAAGACTTGCCCAAGGACGTGGTCGCGGTGACGTCCGATGACGTTGAGGCCGGCAAGCTGCAAATGCAGTACATCGCCGAAAAACTCGGCGGCAAAGGCAAGATCGTGATCCTGCTCGGCGACCTGGCGAACAACTCCACCACCAACCGTACCAAGGGCGTGAAGGAAGTGTTGGCTAACTATCCGGGCATCAAGATCGAGCAGGAACAGACGGGTACCTGGTTGCGTGACAGGGGCATGACCCTGGTCAACGACTGGCTGACCCAGGGCCGCGAGTTCAATGCCGTGCTGGCCAACAACGACGAGATGGCTATCGGCGCCTCGATGGCGCTGAAGTCGGCAGGCACCAAGCCTGGCACCGTGTTGATCGCCGGGGTCGACGGCACGCCGGACGGCCTCAACGCAATCACCAAGGGTGAGATGGCCGCCTCGGCGTTCCAGGATGCCAAGGGCCAGGCCGTGGGCTCGGTGGAAGCGGCGCGCAAGATGGCCAGGAACGAGCCGGTGGAGCAGAACGTGGTGATCCCGTTCAAGCTGATCACCCCGGACAACGTCAAAGACTTCAAGTAGCCCTGACCTCACAACCCTAAGCCGGCAGGGCGGTCACGGCCGCCCTGCAGATGGAGTACCTTCCTATGCTCGCTCATGCCACTGTCTCGCAGCCGCCGGGTACCCAGCCGCTGGCGCAGGACGAACCCTACCTGCTGGAAATTCTCAACATCAGCAAAGGCTTTCCCGGCGTCGTGGCCCTGGACGATGTGCAGTTGCGAGTGCGCCCCGGCACCGTGCTGGCGCTGATGGGCGAGAACGGTGCGGGCAAGTCGACGCTGATGAAAATCATCGCCGGCATCTATCAGCCCGATGCCGGCGAAATTCGCCTGCGGGGCAAGCCGATCACCTTCGAGACGCCGCTGGCGGCGCAGAAGGCCGGGATTGCGATGATCCACCAGGAACTCAACCTGATGCCGCATATGAGCATCGCCGAAAATATCTGGATCGGCCGCGAGCAGCTCAACAGCCTGCACATGGTCAACCACCGTGAAATGCACCGCTGCACCGCCGATTTGCTGGCGCGCCTGCGCATCAACCTCGACCCGGAGGAGCAAGTGGGCAACCTGAGCATCGCCGAACGGCAGATGGTCGAGATCGCCAAGGCGGTGTCGTACGACTCCGACATCCTGATCATGGATGAACCGACCTCGGCGATTACCGAAAAGGAAGTCGCCCACCTGTTTTCGATCATTGCCGACCTCAAGTCTCAGGGCAAAGGCATCGTCTACATCACGCACAAGATGAACGAAGTGTTTGCCATCGCCGATGAAGTGGCGGTGTTTCGCGACGGCCAGTACATCGGCCTGCAACGTGCCGACAGCATGGACAGCGACAGCCTGATCTCGATGATGGTTGGCCGCGAGTTGAGCCAGTTGTTCCCGGTGCGCGAGACGCCGGTCGGTGACTTGCTGCTGTCGGTGCGCGACTTGAGCCTGGACGGCGTATTCAAGGACGTTTCGTTTGACCTGCACGCCGGTGAAATCCTCGGCATCGCCGGGCTGATGGGCTCGGGCCGCACCAACGTGGCGGAAACCATTTTCGGCATCACCCCCAGCAGCAGCGGGCAGATCACCCTCGACGGCAAGCCGGTGCGCATCAGCGATCCGCACATGGCCATCGAAAAGGGCTTCGCGCTGTTGACCGAGGACCGCAAGCTCAGTGGCCTGTTCCCGTGCCTGTCGGTGCTGGAAAACATGGAAATGGCGGTGCTGCCGCACTATTCGGGCAACGGTTTCATCCAGCAAAAGGCCTTGCGCGCCTTGTGCGAAGACATGTGCAAGAAGCTGCGGGTGAAAACCCCCTCGCTGGAACAGTGCATTGACACCTTGTCCGGCGGTAACCAGCAGAAGGCGCTGCTGGCGCGCTGGCTGATGACCAACCCGCGTCTGTTGATCCTCGATGAGCCGACCCGCGGCATCGACGTGGGCGCCAAGGCCGAGATCTATCGCTTGATCGCCTTTCTCGCCAGCGAGGGCATGGCGGTGATCATGATTTCTTCGGAACTGCCCGAAGTGCTTGGCATGAGCGACCGGGTGATGGTGATGCACGAAGGCGAACTGATGGGCACCCTGGATCGCGCTGAGGCCACCCAGGAAAAAGTCATGCAACTGGCCTCCGGTATGACCGCGGTCCACTGACTCCAGAATAAGAAGGTAATTGGCTATGAACGCAATAACAGACAACAAGCCGGCAATGGCACCGGTCAAGAGCCGTCGACGCATGCCTACCGAGCTGAGCATCTTCCTGGTGCTGATCGGGATCGGCCTGGTGTTTGAACTGTTCGGCTGGATCGTGCGCGACCAGAGCTTTTTGATGAACTCCCAGCGCCTGGTGCTGATGATCCTGCAAGTGTCGATCATAGGCCTGCTGGCCATCGGCGTGACCCAGGTGATCATCACCACCGGGATCGACCTGTCTTCCGGGTCGGTGCTGGCCTTGTCAGCGATGATCGCTGCGAGCCTGGCGCAGACTTCCGACTTTTCCCGGGCGGTGTTTCCGTCCCTGACCGACTTGCCGGTGTGGATCCCGGTGGCCATGGGCCTGGGCGTGGGGCTGCTGGCGGGGGCGATCAACGGCAGCATTATTGCGGTGACCGGGATTCCGCCCTTCATCGCGACCCTGGGCATGATGGTCTCGGCCCGTGGCCTGGCGCGCTACTACACCGAAGGCCAGCCAGTGAGCATGCTCTCGGACTCGTACACGGCCATCGGCCATGGCGCGATGCCGGTGATCATTTTCCTGGTGGTGGCGGTGATCTTCCATATCGCCCTGCGCTACACCAAGTACGGCAAGTACACCTACGCCATCGGCGGCAACATGCAGGCGGCGCGCACCTCGGGGATCAACGTCAAGCGGCACCTGATCATCGTCTACAGCATCGCCGGGTTGCTGGCAGGCCTGGCAGGCGTGGTGGCCTCGGCCCGTGCGGCGACCGGCCAGGCCGGCATGGGCATGTCCTATGAGCTGGACGCGATTGCCGCTGCGGTGATCGGCGGTACCAGCCTGGCGGGCGGGGTAGGGCGCATCACCGGCACCGTGATCGGCGCGCTGATCCTCGGCGTGATGGCCAGCGGGTTTACCTTTGTCGGAGTGGATGCGTATATCCAGGACATCATCAAGGGGCTGATCATCGTGGTGGCGGTGGTGATCGACCAATACCGCAACAAGCGCAAGCTCAAGCGTTGAGACAATATTGAGGACAGCACCGGTCAAGTGTGGGAGGGGGCTTGCCCCCGATGGCGTTGTGTCAGCTTGCACATCCATGTCTGGCTGACCGCTATCGGGGGCAAGCCCCCTCCCACATTTTTAGTTCTATGCCATCCGTATTAACCGTTTGTCTTCTATATAGCTCCACTGGACTGAATTTCTTGCTATAAACGCACTCCGATGACCGTTCGCCGAGCCCGTCCTGGAGCTTTTGGGGGTTGATCGGGAAAAAATGCCTGTCATTTCAGTTGCTGCGCCTTCCAGTCGGCCTTAGACTGCCGCCCCTCGTAAATTGAGTGCCGGGTGGCGCTTGGAATGGATGGCGCCTTTCCGAGACCTGCAGAGGTCGACCGGAACGCTCCCTTATTCGCCTTAATGCACGTATTTTTTATAGAGAAATCAATGACAAAGGAAAAGTTGCTGGCCATGCCGGCGGATGACTACATGAATGCCGAACAGCACGCTTTTTTCGAGAAGTTGCTGCAAGACATGAAAGTGGAACACCACGAACGCATCGAACAGAACCGTATCGCCATTGAAAGCCTGGACACCCCGGCCGACCCGGCCGACGCCGCTTCCGTGGAAGAAGAGCGCACCTGGCTGGTCAATGCCATCGACCGCGACCAGCGCATGCTGCCGCAGCTGGAGCGTGCCCTGGAACGCATCAAGGAAGATTCCTTTGGCTGGTGTGATGACAGCGGCGAGCCTATCGGCCTCAAGCGCTTGCTGATCAGCCCCACCACCAAATACTGCATCGAAGCCCAAGAGCGCCACGAGCAGATCGACAAGCACCAGCGTCAGGCCTGATGCGGTGTACGGGGGGCCGCATGCTCGGCTCCCCAGAGAGTTATTCGTTACGCCCTGGTTATTGATCTACTGCAAGCACCCGTACTAAAGGCCCATGGATAATGGCCCGATACTGGCGTTTAATGCAGACACAATAACGACAAGCAGCGGGGTAACGACAATGGCTGGAGACGGATCGCTGATGGGCGCGGCAGTACCACCGCAAACGGTGGCACGCGTGCTGCCCGGTTGGCTGACACCGCTCGTGCAGAGCACCGCCCTGGTGCTGCTCTTGCTGGGTCTGGCATTTACCCGCTTGCCGCTCTATCTCTGCCTGCCGCTGGCCTTGCTGGTGATCTGGCTACCTCGCCTGAAAAGTTCCAAGCCTGTGGTGGCGCACGCTGCAGCCAGCGATGCCATTGGCGAGCTGACGCGCGACCTCTCCCATACCACCAGCCACAACGCACTCTCCGCCGCAGGTGTGGCTTATTCGGTCAAGCAGTTGGCTGCGCGCTTGCAATCGCAACTAAGCGCCTCCCAACAGATTGTCAGCAGCGCGCAAGTGATGATCGGCACCGAACAAGTCACTTCCCAACTCAGCCGCCAGGCCCTGGGCGCGGCCAGCCAGGCCCACCAGCGCAGCAGCGAAGGCCGTGAAGTGCTAGTGCAGTCCATCACCCGCATGCATCAGCTCAGCCAGCGTGCCGATGCCAGCCGTGAGCTGATCGAGGCGTTGAGCCAGCGCAGCGAGGAAATCCAGCGCGTGACGCTGGTGATCCAGTCTATCGCCAGCCAGACCAACCTGTTGGCGCTGAACGCGGCGATCGAGGCGGCGCGGGCCGGTGAACATGGACGCGGGTTTGCCGTGGTCGCCGATGAAGTGCGCGGGCTCGCCGGGCGTACGGCCACAGCCACCGGTGAAGTTGGGGTGATGGTCGCCGATATCCAGCAGCGCACGGCCCAGGTGGTGGAGCAGATTCGCCAGCTGTCGGCGGACCTGCACACCGGTGTCGAACAGGTGGAGTCTGCCGGCGAACACTTGGCGAGTATCGCCAGCCTGGCGGCGGATGTGGAACAGCAGGTCAATGAAATCGCCCAGGGCACCGACACCAACCGCACGCAACTCGATAGTCTGTTCCACGCCATGGAGCAGATGCGCAGCGACCTCACGGTGAGCGATCAGCAAACCCGCCAACTGGCCGACGCTGCGGTGCAAATGGAAGGGCAGGCCGAAACCATCAGCGAGCGCCTGGCGCACGTCGGCCTGGATGACTATCACCAGCGTATCTACGACCTGGCTCGCGAAGGCGCGAGGCGCATTGGCGAACAGTTCGAGACGGACGTGCAGCACAGCCGGATCAGCCAGGAGGATCTGTTTGACCGCAGCTACACGCTGATCCCCAATACAAGCCCGAGCAAATATCAAACGCGTTTCGACGCCTACACCGACCAGGTATTGCCCGGCATTCAAGAGGCGCTGTTGCCGCGCCATGAAGGTCTGGTGTTTGCCATCGCCTGTACCCCGCAGGGCTATGTGCCGACCCACAACAAAGCGTTTTCCCACGCCTTGACCGGTGATGCGCGCGTGGACGCGGTGCAAAACCGCACCAAGCGCAAGTTTGACGACCGTACCGGCCTGCGTTGCGGTAGCCATCAACAAGCCATGTTGCTGCAGACCTACACCCGCGATACCGGCGAGCTGATGCACGACCTGTCGGTGCCGATCATGGTGCACGGGCGACATTGGGGTGGCTTGCGCCTGGGCTACAAGCCGCAGGACGCCACGCCCAAACCTTAGGGATTGTTGCCGTTTATGCAACGAAGCTATTCCTGGGATAGCTTTTTCCGACTGGTACAAAACCGTAGTATTGCCAACATTGTTAGCCAGCTAACTAATGCTGCGGAGAAGCGTCATGCAAAACAAAGTCGATGTGGCCGTGATGATCGGTAGCGGCGTACCCGAAACCCTTCGTGCGCTGGGACAGCGCGCCTGCTGGGTGGTCTTGCTCAATGGCGAACAGCGCGGTACTGCCTTTGCCAGTCGCGAGGAAGCGCAGGAATGCAAGGCTGCCTGGCAAGCGCTGTTGCGCCTGGAGCAGTCAGACAGCCTGCATTGATCAGGCGCTGGGCGATTCGTGCAGCAGGGCGTTGAGGTCATCGACTGCCGGCGCCCATTCGGCGTCGACGTGCAATTGTTCGCGCAGGAAATTGGCCTGCTGTTCACTCCAGAACGGCGCGTCGACGAGTTTTACTTCATCCGGCAGGCGGTGCTCGGCGGTGAAGCGTTCGATGCCTTCCTGAGTCGAATCCAGGCCCAATTGCTCGAACAGGGTTTCCAGTGTCGGGGTGGTGGTGTCCATAACATTCTCCATGCGAGCCGATTATCGTCATGCATGTGAGGGGTAGGGCGCGTGAGAGTTCTATCGGATTGTCACGAATTGAGCGCGCCTGAATCCACTGCGGTTTTCAGGGCCTTGGCGGCTTCTTTTGCTGCAACGGCGGCAGCGTCAACGGTCTTGAACCAGCGGTCTTTCTCTACTTGGTGCGCTGTGACGGTGGTCAGCGGTGGTTTGGCCCGCATGATGATGACCGCTTGAAACTCACCGTCTACTTCCCTGGCATCGCCATGGATATAAAATTCGCCAATATCAAATTCCGTCACGTATAGCCTTCCCTTCGCGGTAACTGCACTGATGAAACCTGACCCGCAGGGGGCAAACTTCAATGGACGGGTCAGTATGGCAGTTGTTGAAGGGCCGCTGTGCAGTAAAGTCAGCCAGGTGACGAAGCGTGCGTGCCGTGCAGGCTATGCAGGTTGGCTTCCAGGGCCCTGGCCAGTGCACAGGCCTTGGTGTGATCGCTGCGAAAGCCTTTTATCCTGCCACTGGTCACTTCCTGGATATGGAAAAAGTTCTTTCCGGCGGGCACGACCCGATAAAGCACGGAATTGGAGTACACATTGGGCGTGGGTAAGCAGTAGTATTGCTGTTCGTCTGGACATGATGAACGAGTGTGGAAAGACGTGTCCTCGTGTTGACGTCGTTGCATGCTCAGCTCCTGTCGATCGACCTTGTTGATATAGCCGCCATCTTTACGGTGGTTTTGACTTGTGTTGCTGTTTTACTATTGTCGTCGGCAGCCCGCGCCTGGTTCCATGCCCGGGTATTTTCTTTTGTGATGCGTGTCGGAAAACTGCGTTTTTAATCAGGTTATTCTCTGAAGTTGCTCGACTCGTATTCTCGGGTCGTCGAACCTGTGATTTGCTGTGTTGCCGGATGACCTTGCAAAAGGGCCACCGCGCCTTTCTGTACGGGTTTTATGGGTTTTTCTTCAGATTTTTAACGAGTGTGTGATCGTGCCGTAACGGCCGTTTTTTTGTGCTGCCCGCTCAAGCGGTCAGTGCTATTTCGATGTGGGGGCGTTTCCTTGGCAGTCAGTAATCTGGATATGCACGCGTTATTCGTGCTGGGTGATTTGCGTGCAAAGTTGGTCAAGCAGTTTCAATCTCGTTTTGTCTACGTTACCGAACAGACGCCGGAAGGTATCTACATCGCTGAGATCGATACCGAAGCAGCGTTGGTGGTAGACGACAAGCAACGCCTGGAACTCAAGGTTGGCGATCATTTTCGCGCGGCCGTATTGCCCAGCCGCGAAGGTGGCAAGTTCGAACTCAAGTTCCGCGATATCAAGTTGACCGTGTATGGCTTGGGCGACTACGCCTTTGTGTCATCGGCCGAGGGCGAGGGCATTGTGTTCAAGGAAGGCCATAGCGTCATGCTGGTATTTGCCGCCCACGAACAACTGCAGGAAGGCCTGACCAAAACTCTCAAAGCCGTGACAGGCAAAGCCGCCAAGTGGCGCAAGGGCGAACTGGTGACGTTCAAGGCCAGCGAGCAAGCGTAAATACGGCGAACTTCCTTCGTCTCCCGGAACCTCTACTACAGTTGAGTTGACTTAACTACTCAGAGGCTTCGCGCATAGCAGCAAAGCCGTTCGCTGATTGCTGCGTTATCGCGAGGTGCTTGGGGATGAAAGGATTGAGAACACTGCTGGCGGCATCGCTGACGGCCGTGGGGCTGTCAATGGCGTCACTGCCCGCGTCAGCAGCACAGGCGCCCGTGCACTTTGCCGACCTGAACTGGGAAAGTGGCAGCCTGATTACCGAGGTACTGCGGTTCATCGTCGAGAAGGGCTTCGACTTGCCCACCGACACCTTGCCCGGTACCACCATTACCCTGGAAACGGCCTTGGCCAAGAACGACATTCAGGTGATTGGTGAAGAGTGGGCGGGCCGCAGCCCGGTGTGGGTCAAGGCGGAGGCTGAAGGCAAGGTGGTGGGCCTGGGCGATACGGTAAAGGGTGCCACCGAAGGCTGGTGGGTGCCGGAATACGTGGTCAAGGGTGATGCGAGCAAGAATATCAAGCCGCTGGCCCCTGACCTGAAAAGCGTAAATGACCTGGCGCGCTACAAGGACGTGTTCAAAGACCCGGAATCCCCAGGCAAAGGGCGCTTTCTCAACAGCCCCATCGGCTGGACCTCCGAAGTGGTCAACAAGCAAAAGCTCAAGGCGTACGGCCTGGACGACAGCTATGTGAACTTCCGCAGCGGCTCGGGGGCGGCGCTGGATGCCGAGATTGCGTCGTCGATCCGCCGAGGCAAGCCAGTGCTGTTCTACTACTGGTCGCCTACACCGTTGATGGGCCGCTATAAATTGATTCAGCTCGAAGAACCGCCGTTCGACGCCGAGGCCTGGAAGACCCTGACGGATGCGGACAATCCGAACCCCAAGCCGACGCGGTCTTTGGCGTCCAAGTTGAGCATTGGTGTGTCCACGCCGTTCCAGAAGGAACATCCGCAAATTGCGCAGTTCTTCCAGAAGGTCGAGTTTCCCATCGAGCCACTGAACACGGCATTGGCGACGATGAGCGAGCATCACACGCCACCCAGGGAAGTCGCCCAGGCGTTCCTCAAGCAGCATCCTGAGGTGTGGAAGGCGTGGTTGACCGACGATGTGGCCCGCAAGGTCGAGGCGAGCCTCAAGTAGCGCGCACAGCCGAATGATGGAGCCCGGATCGTTCCCACTCCCGCGTGGGAACGATCACGCGAGCCTCAACGCTAGAAGCGCGTCTGCACCGCTAACTCAAAGGTCCGCGGGGAGCCCAGATAATACGCTGGCGATACGTGGGCAAACTCGGCGTACACCTCGTTGGTCAAGTTACGGACTCGACCGGTTATCGAGGTCTGTGCATCCCACTTATAGCGCAGGGACGTGCCAAACAGGGTGTAGGCCGGTACCGTCTGGGTGTTGGCACTGTCGGCATACACCTGGTCGACGTAGCGCACATCCACACCGCCTTGCCAGTCCTCGGAAAAGTCATACGTCAGCCACAGGTTGCCTACACGCTTGGGTACGTTAGTCGGCGTATTGCCCTTGCGCGACACCACGGCACCGCTGGCGGTTTTCTCGTTGAAGTCATCGTATTGCGCATCCACCCAGGCGAAGTTGCCTTCAGCCAGCAGGCTGGGGGTTATCCGCAGCGAACTGGCCAGTTCGATACCCCTGGATGACTGGGCTCCCACCGGAATGCTGCTGGTCGGGTCCTGCGGATCGGTCACGGCGAAATCCTTTCGTTCGATCCTGTAAGCGGCAAGCGTGGCGGCGCCACGACCGTCGAGGTAATCGAACTTGCTGCCGATTTCCCACTGCTTGCCGGTCGATACGTCGAATACCTGGGTGGTGGTGCTCGGCTGTTCGGCAGCGGTGCTGTATTGCACGTAGATGTTGGCCGTTGGAATGAACTGGTAAGTCAAGCCCACGCGCCCGGTCACCGGTTCCCAACTGCGCTTGAAATGCCGGGGGTTGGAGGCGGTTACCGCTCGGTGGTTGGTGACGTCAAGGTCGATGGCGTCATAGCGCAGGCCGGTGAGCAGCGACAACTTGTCGGTCAAGCCCAGGCGGTTTTCCACGAACAGCGCCTTGGTGGTCACCGCATTGGTCTTGTCTTTGATAAAACCGGGGCGGGTGCCGGGAATGTCGTAGAAGTGGCCCGGGTTGTAGCCGTTCGGGTCTACCGTGCTGTTGCCCGGCACGTTCAGGGGGCTGTTGGTGGTGCTGTTGACCTTGTATTCGAAGCCACCGGACCAGGTGGTGGCCAAGCCGAAGACAGTGTCCTCATGGCGCAGCTCGAACTGGTTGCCATGCTGCTCACCCTGATGCCGCACCTGATAGGCCGTCGAGCGGTTCACCGCGCTGTTGTCGGCGTTGTATTGGTAGGTTTCCAGGTTGCGGTAGTCGCGCTGGCTGTCGAGGTGGTAGAGGGTGTTTTTCAGGCGGGTGCTGTCGTTGATCCGGTAGTCGATGATCGAGCGTGCCCATAATGTGCGCTGCTCGTAGCGCCCGTCCGCGACGTTGTAGTTGTTGAAGCGGTTGTGCTTGTCGATCTTCAGCTCGCCGGCCTTGGGATTGAGCACCGGAGTGCCCCAGTAGGGGCTGTCTTCGTGCTCGTCCTGATATTCCAGGGCCAGGGTATGGGACAGGTCCGGGGTCAGGTCGCTGAGCAAGGAAAACGCCAGGCTCCAGGCTTCGCGCTGGTCGCGGTCGATGTAGCTGTGCTGCGTGTTGCGGCTCACATCCAGGCGCGCGTAATGCTGCACATCGGCTCCGGGCTCCGTCAGCGCATGGTTAAGGCCAATAGCCATGCCGGCGGTGTCATGGCTGCCATAGCTCAGTTGGCCTTCGGCGGCCTGTTCGTCACGGCTGGCCAGTTTGGTCACGTAGTTCAGCGAACCGCCTACGGAGCCTGCGCCATTGATCAGGGAGGAGGGGCCACCCACCAGTTCGACACGGTCGTAGATCCACGCATCCACTGGCCGCGCCAGGCCGGTGGCGACGTTGATGCCGTTGAACATCTGGGTGATCTGGCTGCTGGTGAAGCCGCGGTATGAGACAAAACCTCCAAAGCCCGGAGGCGCGCTGGCGTTGACGCCGGGCAGGGTATTGGCGGCGTCGCGGAAGGTCTTGGCGCCTCGGCGCTCGATGTCGTTGCGTGAAGCGATGGCCACTGACGCCGGGGTTTCGCGCACGCTCAATCCCAGGCGCGACGCCACACCGCTGGATTGATCCAGGGCCAGGCCGGGATCAGCAGTTTGCTCGCCTTCAATGGTGGTCGGGGCCAGCTCAAGGGCTGGAGCGCAGACAGGCAGGCAGCCGAACAGGCCCGCCAGCAGGGGAATATGTTTCATGGTTGAATCCTGAAAACGTGGCTTGAAAACAACGCACGGCCGCGCGTGTTTCCTCAGGGAAATGCGGGCCAGTGCAGAGGGGAAAGCGCAGGGATCAGGCAGAAACAGGCGGCGCGCGCGGGTGAGCCGTAGGCCAGGTGAAGCGGGCAGGGATGTCAGCGGCGAGTACCACGGCCGGAGGCGGTGCGTGCGGCTGTGGCAGCACCGCCACATTCAGGTGACTGCTGAGCGCGGGGCCCATGCCGCCCGTGGAGCACAGCGGGCAGCCGAACGCCTTGGCCAGCGTTGGCAGGCTGTCATCGGTCGAGTTCGAGGGCACGGGCGCCTGGGTGCGCGGGTCAACCGTACAGAACTGACCGCTGATGCCGTTGAGCTGCATCCCGACCATCTGCCCATGCCCGATGCTGCAGGCGAACACATTGAACAGGACGCTGCAATACAGCATCCAGGCAATGAGCGAGCGGTCGGTATGGGCGAATTTCATGGGGCGGCACTTTACCATCAGCCGCCGACGAAATACCTGCAGAAAATATCAGGGCGTCTATCCTCATTCGCACATTTCTGGGAGGAGCCCGCCATGAGCTTCGTCATTGCGCGCTGGATCGTCGGGATTTTTACCTGCATCAGCATGGTGCATTTGTACTGGGCCGCTGGCGGCAAACTCGGCAGCCTGGCGGCCATTCCTCAATTGCCGGGCGAATTCGCCAGCGGGCCCAGGCCGGCGTTCAAGCCCTCGGCGCTGGGCACCTTTCTCGTCGCCATGGGGCTGGTGGCGATTGCACTGCTCGTCTGCCTGCGCGCCGGACTGTACTTTTCGCCGGTGTCCCATGGAGCGCTGCAATGGGGGATCAGTGCGATTGCCGTGCTGATGTTCGCCCGGGCGATTGGCGATTCGGAGCTGGTGGGTTTTTTCAAGAAGGTGGTTGGCTCAAGGTTCGCCAGGTTGGATACCTATCTGTATTCGCCACTGTGCCTGGTGCTGGGAGCGGGGTTGCTGGTGGTCGCATGGGGTTGAGGGATAAGGCAATCTGATGGCCCCCTTGTAACAAAATTCTCGCCAGAATCACTTTTATTTCAGGTGGTTAGGTGAGGAAGCTAATGCGCACTGTTGGAATCATGCTGATTGCCTGTTCATTGGCTGGCGGCGCCGCTGCCGTGCAGGCTCGGGAGTTGCGCGAGGGCGACAAGTACATGTGCAGTTGGGGCGCAGGCACGGCCGCAAGGGCTCAGGAACTCAAGCTGTCGGGAGTGTCGCTGTACGCTGCGCGGCAGAAGATCCAGTCCATCAAGTTCAACAAATCGTGGATGCGCATGATGGCCATGGGCATCACCGAGCAGACCTACGACAGCCGTTCCCGGCTCAAGCCCGAGGCGATTCGCCAGACGTTCTACCAGGATTGCCTGCGCTACAAAGTGGCGCGCAAGTAAGCACCTTCTCCAGCTTTCCAGCGCGGCCGGTTTACAAATCCACGACAAATGCTGTGTATGTATTTGCATACAATCGCGTCCTTGATCAGGAGGCGTGTATGCAAGTGCTTATTCGAGCGACGGCCTGTCCCACGGTCTATGTAAAGGCAGGTGAAGTCTTCGCGCTGTTTGGGGTGCCCACCCAGGAGCAGGGCGCACTGATTTCATGAGTGCCTCAGCCCCTCAACCATCAAAGAGCCTGCGCAACTTCGTACTGGCCGTGCTGGGCGCTGCTGTGCTGCTGGGGGTCTATTTCGTGCAACTCAACGCCAAGGTAGATCGCCAGCGTGAAGAAGCCGCCGAGCAGTTGGCACTGTGCCTTCATTTGGAGCGGGTTGCCGGAGCCGCCGCTTCAACCAATGTTGAACTTGGCGAGGCGTGCAGACAGTTGAATGAACAGGGCGTAAAACGGACGAAAGTTCAATAATTATTGTCCCTTACTTATAAGCGGTTACATGAAGCGCTTAGTGTCGGGTATTGCACCAAAAAGAGGCGCTAAAAGCCTGCTTCCCTTAAAAAACATGTGGTTATTGAATGACTTACGACGGTTCAAATCCGACGAAAGGAATAAAATAATCTTGTGACCGGTTTTGGCAATCGCTACTATAGCCGTGCGTTCACCTCCCACGGTTTATGCATTTTTAAATCCCAAGTTTCCATCAGCTACTTGGGATTTTTTTTGCCTTGGATTTGATCCGGTGCATAAACCAGTCGTTGGCACTTGCCCTTTGCCACGCCAGCGGTACCTAGCGAAATGAGGCCTGGTCAACACTTTGAGCGAATCGTCCAGCCCGCCGCAGAAACCTCATCTACGCTGTTTGCATCACCGCTACAGGCTGAGGCCCACGCAAGGGTGCTGTCATGATCTCGATCGTCGAATTCAACCGCATCATGGCCTCTGGATTCCTGCCGCTGGCCTGCGATTGCAGCCTGAACAGGGATGGTTCGCTGCGCATCAGTATCTTCGAACCGACGTCCGGTCGCGTCGACCTCTTGCTCACCCGCGTGTCCCCCGAGGGCCTGGACAGTGTGCGTTCCATCTCGAACCTGATAGGGGAGTTGCGCACGGAACTCAGGGCCGGGCGCCGTGGGTTTGCCGCCGGCTAGAACCTCGATACGCCGCGTCAGAGGCGGCGCAGGAAGGACTTGACGATGTGTCGTGTGGCGTCGGTGGTGTCCAGCTCGTCGAGAGCACCGTAGGCGTACCACTGGCAGTCGACGATCTCGTTGCACGGCCGCGCCTCGTCGATATTCACCACCGAGGCCTCAAACACGTGATGCACGGTGTCGCGGGCCCTCAGCTCCTGCAAGTACAGCAAGCCGTCCACGTTTAACCCCGTTTCTTCTTCCAGCTCGCGTTCCGCCGCGCCCACCGGGCGTTCACCCCGTTCTACTTTGCCGCCCGGCAGCGCCCATTTGGATCTGGCCTTGCGCACGAAGAGGATGTGCCCCTCGTGTTCGCAGATGACCGTGGCCCGTATTTTCATCGTTTATGCCTGCTACGGGTTGGTTGTCATAAAAGTGTAATGCAAATGTCATGCTAAGTGGTTATGGCGCGCCGGAGTGTCTATGTGGATACTGCGCGTTTGACGAAAACGAACGAGGAGAGCAGATGAGCACCGTACGTTGGGGCATGATCGGCTGTGGCAGTGTCACCGAATTGAAGAGTGGACCCGCTTTCTACAAAGCGCCAGGTTCGGCCCTGGTGGCCGTGATGGGGCGCCGCGAGGAAGCCGTGCGCGATTACGCGACACGCCATGGCATTGCCCGCTTCTACACGGATGCCCAGGCCCTGATCGACGACCCCGAGGTGGATGCCGTCTACATCGCCACTCCGCCTGACAGCCACCTCGACTACAGCTTGATGGTGGCGGCGGCAGGCAAGCATTGTTGCGTCGAAAAACCCATGTCGTTGAACGCCGAACAGAGCGCGTTGATGCAGCGCACCTTCGAGCGCGCCGGGCTGCACCTGTTCGTCTCCTATTATCGGCGCTCACTGCCGCGCTTCCAGCAAGTGCGCACCTGGCTGGAGGACGGCCGTATCGGCGAGTTGCGCCACCTCAATTGGACCCTGTGCAAGCCCGCAGCGGTGGCAGACACCAATCCGGACAATTGGCGCACTGACCCTGCGATTGCCGGCGGCGGTTATTTTGCCGACCTGGCCAGCCACGGGTTCGACCTGTTCCAGTACCTGGCCGGAGATATCGTCGAGGTCTCGGGGTTCACTGCTCGGCAGGCCGGACGCTATGCCGCAGAGGACGCGGTGAGCGCCTGCTGGACCTTCGCCAGCGGTGCACTGGGCATGGGCTGCTGGAACTTCGTCGCTGACCGCCGCGAAGACCGGGTCGAGCTGATCGGCAGCCAGGGGCGCATCACCTTCTCGGTATTCGAAGACCAGCCGCTGCGCCTTGAAGCCGAGACCGAAGAGGTGCTGGAAATCCCATGCCATACCCATATCCAATGGCACCACGTACTGGCGATGAATGCCCATATTCGTGGCGATGCCAAGCACCCTTCGCTGGCGATCGAGGCGTTGAAGACGGACCGAATTCTGGACAAAGTGCTGCAGCGTTACTCCCAACATCCCTAGTCGTCGCGATAGCGCGGTGCTTCACTTTGTTTAAACGGATGTCGCGATGAAATACTGGATGGTGTTGTGGCTGCTGATCGCCGCTGGCGCAACGGCAGCGCCGCGCAGCCAAGGGCAGGCAGGGGAATTTGATTTTTATGTGTTGTCGCTCTCGTGGTCGCCGACGTTCTGCTTGACCCACCCGGATAACGAACAGTGTTCGGGCAAGGGCTACGGGTTTGTGCTGCATGGCTTGTGGCCGCAATACGCGCGAGGAGGGTGGCCCGCATCCTGTGCGCCGCGCTCGCGATTGACCGCCGAAGAAATGGACAAGGGCGCCACGCTGTTTCCCAGCCGTGCGCTGCTCAAGCATGAATGGGCCAAGCACGGCACCTGCACTGGGCTTGCACCGCTGCACTACCTGGAGCAATCCGATACGGCACTGGGCGCGGTTGTGATTCCGCCACAATTGCAGCCGCTCAATACACCGCCGTCATTACCCGCCAGGGAGATCGAGGCGCTGTTTCGCGAAAGCAACCCGCGCATGGGCAACCACGGCATGGCCGTTATCTGCAAAGGCAACGTGCTGTCTGAAGTGCGCGTATGCCTGACCAAGGACCTGACCTTCGCCGGTTGCCCGCGTAGCGTGAAAAGCCAGTGCCGTGGTGGTGATATCCGGATTCCTGCGCAGCGCTGAGCCTCATGCACGTTGAGGGGCATTTTGTTCAATACCCATCACGCCCCAGCCTTTACCGTGATGCCATCCCTGTCTGGCATCACGAAAAGGAACTGCAATGAGCGTGATCATCTCCATGGCGGCATTC
This sequence comes from Pseudomonas sp. R5-89-07, assembly GCF_003851685.1. Taxonomy (NCBI): domain Bacteria; kingdom Pseudomonadati; phylum Pseudomonadota; class Gammaproteobacteria; order Pseudomonadales; family Pseudomonadaceae; genus Pseudomonas; species Pseudomonas sp. R5-89-07. The sequence continues at coordinate 2,689,587 of NZ_CP027727.1, forward strand.
GCCCTCGCTACCTCCATTACGCCGGGGCCGGTCAATGTGGTCGCCCTGAGCAGCGGCGCACGCTTCGGCTTTGCTGCCAGCCAGAAGCATGTGTTCGGCGCGGCGCTTGGCTTCACCTTGCTGCTGGTGTTGATTGGCCTGGGTTTGCACGAAGTGCTGCTGCGCTGGCCGATCCTGACCCAGCTGATCCAGTGGGGCGGGGTGGCGTTCCTGCTGTATATGGCCTGCAAGCTCGCCGTGGACAACGGCCAGTTGCAGGACGACGGCGCCGCCACGGCGCCCTCGATGCTGTACGGCGCGATCATGCAGTGGCTCAACCCCAAGGCCTGGCTGGCGTGTGTGGCGGGGATGGGGCTGTTTGCGGCGGACGGTGATGCCGGGCAAGTCTGGGTGTTCGCCAGCCTCTACCTGGTGATCTGCTACCTGTCGGTGGCGTGCTGGGCCTATGCCGGAACGTTCTTGCGCCGCTACCTGCACAATCCTCGGGGTGTCCGGGTGTTCAACCGTTCAATGGCCGCGTTGCTGGTGGCCAGTGTGGGTTATTTGCTGATGGCTTGAGCCGTTCGCGGTATTGCCCCGGCGTGGCGGCAAAATGCTGTTTGAATGCACGTTGGAAATGCGCCTGGTCGGCAAACCCAGCAGCCAGCGCCACCTCGGCGATCAGCGCACCATTGCGCAGTTGGGTGCGGGCAAACTGGATACGGCTGTTGACCACAAACGCATGGGGCGTCAGCCCGTAATACTGTTTGAACGCGCGGATCAGGTACGACGGCGACAGCTCGGCCGCCTGGCAAATGTCTTCAAGCCTCAGGGCCTCGGTGCAGTGCTCACGAATGTACTCGGCGGCTCGCTCCAGCTTGTGATTGACCTCCCGTACCGGCGCGAGCGAAGGGTTCAGGCGCTGCTGCACCTCGCTGAAATAGCTCACCAGCGCGCTCTGTTTGTGCAGCAGTTCGGCCCGTTCGTCCACCAGAAGCCGGTATAGGCCCAGCAAGCCGTGGTACAGCGACGTGTCCTGAGTGTGCGGTGTGTTGAACGGGCGGTAACCCTGGTCGGTACTGAAGCCCAGTTGATGCTGCAGGTCAGTCAGCCAGGGGGTGTCGAGGTAGAGCATATGGTAGGACCAATGCTCGTTTTCGATGGGATTGCACGCGTGCACGTCACCGGGGTTCATCAGCACCACGGTGCCGGCGCTGATCTGGAAAGTCTGGTCGCCATAGTGGTAATAGCTGCGCCCGCGGGTGATTGCACCGATGGAAAAATGCTCATGGGCGTGGCGGGTGTAAGTGACCTTGCGCCCATCGGCAATGGTGCGCGCTTCGATGAAGGGCAAGCGCTCGTCGCGCCAGAAGCGCGGCGCGTGCGAAGGGTGAGCGGGCGTGTTCGACAACATGGTGTTGGCTCCTGACTTTAAGCGGGCACCAGAAAGGCCGCTTCCAGCAATTGCCGAGTATAGGGGTGCTGGGGGCTGGCGAAAATCTGCCTGGCATCCCCTTGTTCCACCACCTGACCCTGCTTGACCACCATCAACTGGTGGCTGAGCGCCTTGACCACCGCCAGGTCATGGCTGATAAACAGGTAGGTCAGGTTGTACTTGGCCTGCAAGCCGCGCAGCAATTCCACCACTTGGCGCTGCACCGTGCGGTCCAGCGCCGACGTCGGCTCGTCCAACAGGATCAGGCGCGGCTTGAGCACCAGGGCACGGGCGATTGCGATGCGCTGGCGCTGGCCGCCGGAAAACTCATGGGGGTAGCGATGGCGTGACTCCGGGTCCAGGCCGACTTCCTTGAGCGCGGCAATGATCGCAGCCTCCTGCTCGGTCGGTGTGCCCATGTTGTGGATGCGTAACCCTTCGCCGACGATCTCGCTGACACACATGCGCGGGCTCAGGCTGCCGAACGGGTCTTGAAACACCACCTGCATTTCCCGGCGCAACGGGCGCACCTGCTGCTGGGTGAGGCGGTCCAGCTGCTGGCCTTCGAAGCGAATGCCGCCCTGGCTGCCGATCAGGCGCAGGATCGCCAGGCCCAGGGTGGATTTGCCCGAGCCGCTTTCGCCGACGATGCCCAGGGTTTGCCCCTGGGGCAGGCTGAAGTTGATGCCGTCCACCGCCTTGACGTAGTCGACGGTGTTGCGCAGAAAACCTTTCTTGATCGGGAACCAGACCTTCAGGTCGTCCACTTCCAGCAGGGGTGGCCCGACCTCATTGGTGGCCGGCCCACCGCTGGGTTCGGCCGCCAGCAATTCCTGGGTGTACGGGTGTTGCGGCGCCTGGAACAGCGTCTCGCAATCGGCCTGCTCGACGATGCAGCCCTGTTGCATCACGCACACGCGGTGAGCGATCCGGCGTACCAGGTTCAGGTCGTGACTGATCAGCAATAACGCCATGCCCAGGCGCGCCTGCAGCTCCTTGAGCAGTTCCAGGATCTTCAATTGCACCGTCACGTCGAGGGCCGTGGTCGGCTCATCGGCGATCAGCAGTTCCGGCTCGTTGGCCAGGGCCATGGCGATCATCACGCGCTGGCGCTGGCCGCCGGAGAGTTCGTGGGGCAGTGCCTTGAGACGCTTGTGTGGCTCGGGGATGCCCACCAACTCCAGCAGTTCCAGGGTGCGCTGGGTGGCGACCTTGCCGGTGAGGCCCTTGTGCAGGCCGAGCACTTCGTTGATCTGCTTTTCGATGCAGTGCAGCGGGTTCAGCGAGGTCATCGGCTCCTGGAAGATCATCGCGATGCGGTTGCCGCGAATATGCCGCAGGGTCTTTTCCTTGAGCGTCAGCAGGTCTTGCCCGGCGTAGCTGATGGTGCCGGACGGGTGCCGCGCCAACGGGTAGGGCAGCAACCGCAGGATCGAATGCGCCGTCACCGATTTGCCGGAGCCGCTTTCGCCAACCAGCGCCAGGGTTTCGCCGCGCTTGATATCGAAGCTGACGTTATTGACCACGCGATGGTGATGCTCGCCCGTGACGAACTCGACACTGAGGTCGCGGATTTCGATCAGATTGTCCTGATTCATCTCATTTCCTCGGGTCGAAGGCGTCGCGAGCGGACTCGCCGATAAACACCAGCAGGCTCAACATGATCGCCAGCACGGCAAACGCACTCATGCCCAGCCACGGCGCCTGCAGGTTGGATTTGCCCTGGGCCACCAGTTCGCCCAGTGACGGCGAGCCGGCCGGCAGGCCGAAGCCAAGGAAGTCCAGGGCGGTGAGGGTGCCGATGGCGCCCGTGAGGATGAACGGCATGAACGTCATGGTCGAGACCATCGCGTTGGGCAGGATATGGCGGAACATGATCGCGCCGTTCTGCATGCCCAGCGCCCGGGCCGCGCGCACGTACTCCAGGTTGCGCCCGCGCAGGAACTCGGCGCGCACCACGTCCACCAGGCTCATCCACGAGAACAGCAGCATGATGCCCAGCAGCCACCAGAAATTGGGCTGCACGAAGCTGGCCAGGATGATCAGCAGGTACAGCACCGGCAGCCCGGACCAGATCTCCAGGAAGCGCTGCCCGGCCAGGTCCACCCAACCGCCATAGAAACCCTGCAGGGCGCCGGCGATCACGCCGATGATCGAGCTGAGCACGGTCAGCGTCAGCGCAAACAGCACCGACACGCGAAACCCATAGATGACCCGCGCCAGCACATCGCGGCCCTGGTCGTCGGTGCCCAGCAGGTTGACGCTGGATGGCGGCGCGGGGGCCGGCACTTTCAGGTCGTAGTTGATGCTCTGGTAGCTGAACGGGATCGGTGCCCACAAGGTCCAGGCGTCCTTGGCCTTGAGCAGCTCCTGGATATACGGGCTCTTGTAGTTGGCTTCCAGGGGAAACTCGCCGCCGAAGGTGGTCTCCGGGTAGCGCTTGAGCGCCGGGAAATACCAGTCGCCATCGAAGTGCACGGCCAGTGGCTTGTCGTTGGCGATCAGCTCGGCGCCCAGGCTGAGCACGAACAGAATCAGGAACAGCCACAACGACCACCAGCCACGCTTGTTCGCCTTGAACCGCTCGAACCGGCGGCGATTGAGGGGGGACAGGTTCATCTCAATGCTCCCGGCTGGCAAAGTCGATACGCGGATCGACCAGGGTGTAGGTGAGGTCGCCGATCAGCTTCACGATCAGCCCCAGCAGGGTGAAGATAAACAGCGTGCCAAACACCACCGGGTAGTCGCGGTTGATCGCCGCCTCGAAGCTCATCAGGCCGAGGCCGTCGAGCGAGAAGATCACTTCCACCAGCAAGGAGCCGGTAAAGAAGATGCCAATGAAGGCCGAAGGGAAACCGGCGATCACCAGCAGCATCGCGTTACGAAACACATGGCCGTACAGCACGCGGTGGTTGGTCAGGCCCTTGGCCTTGGCGGTGACCACGTACTGTTTGTTGATCTCGTCGAGAAAGCTGTTCTTGGTCAGCAGGGTCATGGTGGCGAAGTTGCCGATCACCAGGGCGGTCACGGGCAGGGCCAGGTGCCAGAAATAATCGAGGACCTTGCCGCCCCAGCTCAATTCGTCGAAGTTGTTGGACGTAAGCCCGCGCAAGGGGAACCAGTCCAGGTAACTGCCTCCGGCAAACACCACGATCAACAGGATGGCGAACAGGAACGCCGGGATCGCATAGCCGACGATGATGGCCGAACTGGTCCACACATCGAAATGGCTGCCGTGACGCGTGGCTTTGGCGATGCCCAGGGGGATCGACACCAGGTACATGATCAAGGTGCTCCATAACCCGAGGGAAATGGACACCGGCATCTTTTCCTTGATCAGGTCGATGACCTTGGCGTCACGGAAAAAGCTGTCGCCGAAATCCAGCCGCGCATAATTCTTGACCATGATCCACAAACGTTCCGGCGCCGATTTGTCGAAGCCGTACATTTTCTCGATTTCCTTGATCAGCGCCGGGTCCAGGCCCTGGGCGCCGCGGTAGCTGGAACCCGCCACCGCGACCTCGGCACCGCCCCCGGCGATGCGGCTGGTGGCGCCGTCAAAGCCTTCGAGCTTGGCGATCATCTGTTCCACCGGGCCGCCGGGAGCCGCCTGGATGATCACGAAGTTGATCAGCAGGATGCCGAACAGCGTGGGGATGATCAGTAACAGGCGACGAACAATATAGGCCAGCATTCAATCGCCTCCGCTCGCCGCTTCGGCGCTTTGTGTGGTGTCCAGGGGGACCGCGGGTTTGACGTCGGGCTTGGCCCACCAGGTGGCGGTGCCTACGTCATAGCGCGGCGAGACTTTCGGATGGCCGAGGTGGTCCCAATACGCCACACGGAACGTCTTGATGTGCCAGTTGGGGATCACGTAGTAGCCAAACTGCAGTACGCGATCCAGCGCCCTGGCGTGGGCGATCAGGCTTTTGCGCGAGTCGGCGTCAATCAGTTGCTCGACCAATTGATCGACCGCCGGGTCCTTAAGGCCCATGTAGTTGCGGCTGCCCGGTTTGTCGGCGCTGGATGACTTCCAGAACTCACGCTGCTCATTACCCGGCGAGGTGGACTGCGGAAAGCTGCCCACCAGCATGTCGAAGTCCCGCGAGCGCAGGCGGTTGATGAACTGCGACACGTCGACCCGGCGAATCACCAGGTCGATGCCCAGGTCGGCCAGGTTGCGCTTGAATGGCAGCAGAATGCGCTCGAATTCGGTCTGGGCCAGCAGGAACTCGATGGTCACCGGCTTGCCCGTGGCGTCGACCATCTTGTCGTCGACGATCTTCCAGCCGGCCTCCTGCAACAGCTGGTAGGCCTCGCGCTGCTGCGCACGGATCATGCCGCTGCCGTCGGTCTTGGACGGCTCGAAGGCCTGGGTGAAGACTTCGGCGGGGATCTTGTCGCGCAGAGGCTCGAGAATGGCCAGTTCATCCGGGCCGGGTAACCCGGTGGCGGCCATTTCCGAGTTTTCGAAGTAACTGCGGGTGCGGGTGTAGGCGCCATTGAACAGCTGCTTGTTGCTCCATTCGAAATCCAGCAACAGGCTGATGGCCTTGCGCACCCGCACATCCTGGAACATCGGTTTGCGCGTGTTGAACACGAAACCCTGCATGCCGGTGGGATTGCCGTTGGGGATCTCCTCCTTGATCAGACGGCCTTCGGCCACTGCCGGAATGTTGTAGGCGTTGGCCCAGTTTTTTGCGCTGAACTCCAGCCAGTAGTCGAACTGGCCAGCCTTCAGGGCTTCCAGGGACACGGTGCTGTCGCGGTAATAATCAGTGATGCGGTTGTCGAAGTTGTAGAACCCCTTGGCGACCGGCAAGTCCTTGGCCCAATAGTCCTTGACCCGCTCGTAGCGGATCATGCGTCCGGCCTTGACCTCGGCCACCTTGTACGGGCCACTGCCCAACGGTATTTCCAGGTTGCCCTTGGAGAAGTCGCGAGTGGCCCACCAATGTTTAGGCAGTACCGGCAATTGGCCGAGGATCAACGGCAATTCGCGGTTGTTGGTGCGCTTGAATTTGAACAGCACCCGCAGCGGGTCTTCGGCGACCACTTCGTCAACGTCGGCGTAGTAGGTGCGGTAGAGCGGGGTGCCGTCCTTGATCAGGGTCTGGAAGGTAAACACCACGTCTTCGGCGCGGATCGGGTGGCCGTCATGGAAGCGCGCTTCGGGGCGCAGGTAGAAGCGCACCCAACTGTTGTCCGGGGCCTTTTCGATCTTGCCGGCCACCAGGCCGTACTCGGTGATGGGCTCGTCGAGGCTCTGCATGGCCAGGGTGTCGTAGATCAATGGCAGATTGTCGGCCGGCACGCCTTTGCTGATGTAGGGGTTGAGGCTGTCGAAGCCACCCATGGCCGACTCGCGAAAGGTGCCGCCCTTGGGGGCGTCGGGGTTCACGTAGTCAAAATGCTTGAAGTCGGCGGGGTACTTGGGCAGCTCGTTGTAAAGCGTCAGCGCATGTTGCGGGGCGGCCTGGGCCGCGCTGCACAGCAACAGGCTGGCGAGTAAAGTCCTGCGCAATAACATCATTGGGCTTTCTCCGAAGCTTTCAGCCACCACGCGCTCAGGCCCAGGCTGTAGGGCGGCGTGGTGACAAAGGCGAACCGGTTGCGGTACGCCAGGCGATGATAGTTGAGGTACCAGTTGGGAATGCTGTAGTGCTGCCACAGCAGCACCCGGTCCAGCGCGCGGCCGGCGGCCAGTTGTTCTTCGCGGGTCTGGGCGGCGAGCAGTTGTTCGAGCAAATGGTCGACCACGGGGTTGGCGATGCCGGCGTAATTCTTGCTGCCCTTGATCGCGGCCTGGCTGGAGTGGAAGTACTGCCACTGCTCCAGCCCGGGGCTGAGGGTCTGGTTGAGGGTGACCAGGATCATGTCGAAATCGAATTGATCCAGGCGTTGCTTGTACTGGGCGCGGTCGACGGTGCGCAGGTGCGCGTCGATGCCGATGCTGATCAGGTTCTCGACATAGGGCTGCAGGATGCGCTCCAGGTTCGGGTTGACCAGCAGGATCTCCAGGCGCAGCGGTTGCCCGTCCTTGTTCAGCAGGCGTTGGCCGGACAGTTTCCAGCCGGCCTCGTCGAGCAGGGCCAGGGCGCGGCGCAGGGTTTCGCGGGGGATGCCGCGCCCGTCGGTCTGCGGCAGGCTGAAGGCTTGGGTAAACAGATTGGCCGGCAGTTGGTCGCGGTAAGGCGAGAGCATCAGCCACTCGTGACCGACCGGGACGCCCGTGGCCGAGAATTCGCTGTTGGGGTAGTAGCTCAAGGCGCGTTTGTAGGCGTTGCTGAACAGGGTGCGGTTGGTCCATTCGAAGTCGAACATCAGCCCCAGGGCTTCGCGCACCTTGGTCTGGCTGAAGGCCGGTCGCCGGGTGTTGATGAACAGGCCCTGGCTCTGGGTGGGAATCTTGTGGGCGATCTGCGCCTTGATGACCTCGCCGCGATTGACCGCCGGAAAGTTGTAGCCGGTCACCCAGTTCTTGGCCTGGTGTTCGATATAGATGTCGAATTCACCCGCCTTGAAGGCTTCAAAGGCTACGTCGCTGTCGCGGTAGAACTCCACCTCGACCTTGTTGTAGTTGTACAGGCCCTGGTTGACCGGCAGGTCCTTGCCCCAGTAGTCCTTGACCCGTTCGAACACCAGTTGGCGGCCAGGGCTGACCTTGCTGATGCGGTACGGCCCGCTGCCCAGTGGCGGCTCGAAGGTGGTGGCCTTGAAATCGCGATTTTTCCAGTAATGCTGGGGCAGCACCGGCAGCTCGCCCAGCCGCAGGATCAACAGCGGGTTGCCGGCACGCTTGAACACGAAACGGATGCGATGGCGATTGAGGATATCTACCCGCGCCACTTCCTGCAGGTTGGTGCGGTACTGCGGATGGCCTTCGGTCAGCAGGGTGCGGTAGGAAAACGCTACGTCCTCGGCGGTGATCGGCGTGCCATCGTGAAAACGCGCTTCGCGGCGCAGGTTGAATACGACCCAGCTGCGGTCCTCGCTGTACTCCACCGACCGGGCGATCAGGCCGTAGCTGGATGTCGGCTCGTCGCCGGAAGGGGCGTACTGGCCTGTGCCGACCATCAGCGGTTCGTTCAGCTCATTGACGCCGTACTGCAGGAAGTTGCCGGTGGACACCGGGCTGGTGCCCTTGAAGGTATAGGGGTTGAGGGTGTCGAACGTGCCAAAGGCCATCACCCGCAGTGTCCCGCCTTTCGGCGCTGCAGGGTTTACCCAATCGTAATGGGTGAATTTGGCCGGGTACTTGAGCGTGCCGAACTGCGCGTAACCGTGGCTCTCGGTAATCGTCGCGTTCGCCGCAAAGCTCAAGGCCAGACTTATTAGTAGAAGGAGGGGACGCTTCAAGTCAGAGATCCGATCCAGGCGGCTTGGGCTTTATGATCGGTACAGTAACAGCTTGTTCCGGATGGAAAAAGGCTGCCGGAGCACTGAGGACTCAATGTGGGAGGGGGCTCGCCCCCGATGGCAGTGTGTCAGTCACCACCTAGGTTGACTGGCCCATTGCCATCGGGGGCAAGCCCCCTCCCACAATTAGCTCTTCAGCGTTCTTGAGGGCTCAGCGCGGCCCGGAAACCACCAGCATCTGCCCAGGCTTCAACGCCTGGCCGGTGCGCGGGTTCCAACGCTTGAGATGTTGCATCTCGACATTGAAGCGCTTGGCGACCATGTACAGCGAGTCGCCTTTCTTGACCTTGTACTGCACAGGCTTCGCCGCGGCTTTGCGCGTGTCCTGCATCACCAGGGTCTGGCCGACCTTGAGCGCCTGTCCGTTGAGCTTGTTCCAGCGCTGCAGGTCATGCACATCGACCTTGTTGGCCTTGGCGATCAGCGTGAGGTTGTCGCCCGTGCGCACCTTGTAGCTGCGGGTACGCCCAGCCACTGCCTTGGTCTCGACTTCGTCGAATACCGGCTTTTTGGGACGCATGCTCAGCAACTCTTCCGGCTTCATCGTCGACAGGGTGCTGGTGAGCAGTTGCGCCTTGGAGGTCGGCACCAGCAAATGCTGGGGGCCGTCGAGGGTGGTGCGTTGTTTCAGGGCCGGGTTGAGCTGGAACAACTCGTCTTCATCGATTTCCGCCAGCGCGGCGACCCGGGACAGGTCCATGCTTTGCTTGACTTCAACCACTTCGAAATACGGCGTGTTGGCGATCGGGTTCAGGTTGACGCCATAGGCCTCGGGGGCCAGCACCACCTGGGACAGCGCCAGGAATTTAGGTACGTAGTCCTTGGTTTCCTGGGGCAGGGGCAGGTTCCAGTAATCGGTCGGCAGGCCGAGCTTCTCGTTGCGTTCGATGGCCCGGCTCACCGTGCCTTCGCCCGCATTGTAGGCCGCCAGGGCCAGCAGCCAGTCGCCGTTGAACATGTCATGCAGACGGGTCAGGTAGTCCAGGGCGGCGGTGGTGGAGGCGGTGATATCGCGGCGGCCATCGTAGGCGCGGGTCTGGCGCAGGTTGAAGTAGCGCCCGGTGGATGGAATGAATTGCCATAGGCCGACCGCATCGCTGCGCGAATAGGCCATTGGGTTGTAGGCACTTTCAATCACTGGCAGCAGCGCCAGCTCCAGGGGCATGTTGCGTTCTTCAAGGCGCTCGACGATGTAATGAATGTAGAGGCTGCCGCGTTCACCAGCATTCTCCAGGAAGGACGGATTGCTGGCGAACCACAGGCGTTGTTGCTCGATGCGCGGGTTGACGCCCAGGCCGTCCTGCAATTGAAAGCCCCGACGCATGCGTTCCCAGACATCCTGGGGCACTTCGGGGCTGGGCTTCTCTGAAAGCCAGATAGGTTTTTGCTTGATCTTGGCAGCAAGATTGGGTTTGGGTTGCACGGTGGATTGTGCAGCGTAATGAGTCGATTGGCAGCCCGCCAGAGTTGCGGAAACGGCCACCGCCACGGCTTGAGCCAGGCGGGTCAATGCGTCTGAAGAAATGGATTTACGAATAGATGACGACATTGGCTGGAAGTAAGTTCCGGGCAAAAATGTCGGGCGATTCTAGAAAGCGCTTCGGTTCCGGTCAACCATTCAGAAATTACGTATCAGATTGCGTCGGCTTAGAACGTATCTTTCCACGCCCTCAAGCAAGCAAATACCTCGGCCCCAGAGCAGTTGTCGCGACCATTCCGTTCGTCCGCTTTTTGTTTAACGGATGTTTCAGAGGTGCGTAGAAAAGGGTTAGTGCGTTTTTCCAGGGCCAGGTTGGACGGCAGCGTCATCTCGCCACGGGCGCGCAACTGGGCGACGTTTGCCACTCGTTCAGCAATATCGGCGTTATGCGGTTCCACGGCCTGGGCAAACTTGAGGTTACTTTGTGTGTATTCGTGGGTGCAGTACACCGAGGTATCGGCAGGCAGGGCAGCCAGGCGCTGCAGGGACGCGTGCATCTGTTGCGGCGTGCCTTCGAACAGGCGACCGCAACCGGCGGCAAACAGGGTATCGCCGCACAGCAGCACGCCCTGATGGTAATAAGCAATGTGGCCGAGGGTGTGGCCAGGCACCGCATACACATCGAAGTCCCAGCCGAGCACGGTGATGCGGTCGTTATCCTGCAAGTCGACGTCCCGCGCCGGGATTTTCTCGTTCGCGGGGCCATACACCGTGGCGCCGGTAACCGCCTTGAGTTGCTCGACGCCGCCGACGTGATCATGGTGATGGTGGGTGACCAGGATATCGCTGAGGGTCCAGGCCGGGTTCTGCTTGAGCCAGGCAAGCACCGGCGCGGCGTCACCGGGGTCGACCACGGCGCAACGTTGGGTTTGCTCATCCTGTAACAACCAGATGTAGTTATCGGTGAAGGCGGGCAGGGCACTGATCTGTATCATTCTTCGATTCGCCAAGCTGAACACATTGGTGCATCTTAGAACGTCTAGGCGAGTTGGAGAATGCAATGACTGATAAAGCGTTCGCCCAGGCCGATCCTGAGTGGCTGGCTCTGATCGGCGCGGCCCGCGAATGGCTGTCCGGGCCGCTTGGGCAATTTCTGCTGGATGAAGAGCGGCGCATGCTCGAAGACGAGCTGGGCCGGTTCTTTGGTGGCTACCTGGTGCATTACGGCCCGTCGGCCGAAACGCCGCCGTGCGCACCCCAGGTACAGCGCAATGTGCGCCTGGGGGCGCCGTTGCCGGGCGTGGAAATCGTCTGCGAGGAGCAGGCCTGGCCGTTGAGCGAACACGCCGCCGATGTGGTGGTGTTGCAGCACGGGCTGGATTTCTGCCTGTCGCCCCACGGTTTGTTGCGCGAAGCCGCGAGCAGCGTGCGCCCAGGTGGCCATTTGCTGATTGTCGGCATCAACCCCTGGAGCAGTTGGGGCTTGCGTCACGTGTTTGCCCACGACGGTCTGCGCCAGGCGCGCTGCATCGCGCCTTCCCGGGTGGGTGACTGGCTCAACCTGCTGGGCTTCGCGCTGGAGAAACGCCGCTTCGGGTGCTATCGTCCGCCGCTTGCGTCCGCCAAGTGGCAGGGGCGCCTCGCCGGCTGGGAACGTCGCGCGGGGGCCTGGCAACTGTCCGGTGGGGGCTTCTATCTATTAGTGGCGCGCAAGATCGCGGTCGGGCTGCGGCCGGTGCAGCAGGTGCGCCGCGAACCGCTGGGCAAGCTGGTGCCGATGCCGCTGGCCAAGGTCAACCGCGAACAACACAAACCGTAAAACCTCTTTTGATTCAGGCCCGATAACCGATGACCGATAGCGTAGAACTCTTCACCGATGGCGCCTGCAAGGGCAACCCCGGCCCCGGCGGCTGGGGCGCATTGCTGGTGTGCAAGGGCGTGGAGAAGGAGTTGTGGGGCGGCGAAGCCAACACCACCAACAACCGCATGGAGCTGATGGGCGCCATTCGCGGCCTGGAAGAACTCAAGCGGCGCTGTAACGTCCTGCTGGTGACCGACTCGCAATATGTGATGAAGGGCATCAACGAATGGATGGTCAACTGGAAGAAGCGCGGTTGGAAAACCGCCTCCAAGGAACCGGTCAAGAATGCCGACCTGTGGCAATTGCTCGATGAGCAATGCAACCGGCATGACATCACCTGGAAATGGGTGCGTGGGCACATCGGCCATCCCGGCAACGAGCGGGCTGACCAGCTCGCCAACCGTGGCGTGGATGAAGTGCGCGGCTACAAGCAGAGCTGAGGCCGGCTGACGTGTTAACATCGCGCCCTTTGCCCCGCACCACACTGCACACCACCTTGTTGAGAGCTGAACCCTGATGGCCATCCGATCCGTTGTACTCGATACCGAAACCACCGGCATGCCAGTGACCGATGGTCACCGGATCATCGAAATCGGCTGTGTCGAACTGATGGGCCGCCGTCTGACCGGGCGTCACTTCCACGTCTACCTGCAACCGGACCGTGACAGTGACGAAGGCGCGATCGGCGTCCACGGCATTACCGATGAATTTCTCAAGGGCAAGCCGCGCTTTGCCGAAGTGGCCGATGAGTTTTTCGAGTTCATCAACGGTGCCCAGCTGATCATCCATAACGCGGCGTTCGACGTCGGCTTCATCAATAACGAATTTGCCCTGATGGGGCAGGCGGATCGCGCGGATATTTCCAAGCATTGCTCGATCCTCGACACCTTGATGATGGCCCGCGAGCGGCACCCGGGCCAGCGCAACAGCCTCGATGCCTTGTGCAAACGTTATGGCGTCGACAACTCCGGCCGTGAGCTGCACGGCGCCTTGCTCGACTCCGAGATTCTGGCTGACGTTTACCTGACCATGACCGGTGGGCAGACCAGCCTGTCGTTGGCCGGTAATGCCTCCGATGGCAGCGGTTCGGCGGAAGGCTCGGGCAATCGCCCTTCGGAGATCCGGCGCCTGCCGGCCGATCGCAAGCCTTTACCCGTCATCCGCGCCAGCGAGCAGGACCTGGCCGAGCATGCCGCGCGTCTGGACGCGATCGCCAAGGCGGCCGGTGCGCCGGCGTTGTGGACGCAGTTGACCCAACCATAATCCTGGCTTGATGCAGTAAAAAATGTGGGAGGGGGCTTGCTCCCGATAGCTGTATGTCAGTTAACACGCTGGTAACTGATCCACCGCAATCGGGGGCAAGCCCCCTCCCACAATTGATCTTCATCGTCTGTGAAATCTTCATTCGCCACATTGGCTTCCAGCTTCTACCCTGAGTGCAAGCCCTCAGGAGTCAGAGCGCTCATGTACAAAGACCTGAAGTTCCCCGTCCTTATCGTGCACCGCGACATCAAGGCCGACACCGTTGCCGGTGACCGGGTTCGAGGCATCGCCAGGGAGTTGGAACAGGAGGGTTTCAGCATTTTTTCTGCCGTGGACTACGCCGAAGGGCGCTTGGTGGCGTCCACTCACCATGGCCTGGCGTGCATGCTGATCGCCGCTGAAGGCGCCGGGGAGAATACCCACCTGCTGCAAAACATGGTGGAGCTGATCCGCCTCGCGCGGGTGAGGGCGCCCAACCTGCCGATCTTCGCCCTGGGCGAGCAAGTCACCCTGGAAAACGCCCCGGCTGACGCCATGAGCGAACTCAACCAGCTGCGCGGCATCCTGTATCTGTTTGAAGACACCGTACCGTTTCTCGCGCGTCAGGTCGCCCGTGCTGCACGCGCCTACCTCGATGGCTTGCTGCCACCGTTCTTCAAGGCCCTGGTGCAACACACGGCGGACTCCAATTACTCCTGGCATACCCCCGGCCATGGCGGTGGCGTGGCGTATCGCAAAAGCCCGGTGGGGCAGGCGTTTCATCAGTTCTTCGGGGAAAATACCTTGCGTTCGGACTTGTCCGTGTCAGTCCCTGAGCTGGGCTCGCTGCTCGATCACACCGGCCCGCTGGCGGAAGCCGAAGCCCGCGCTGCGCGCAATTTCGGCGCCGACCACACGTTTTTCGTAATCAACGGCACCTCCACCGCGAACAAGATCGTGTGGCACTCCATGGTGGGTCGCGATGATCTGGTACTGGTTGACCGCAACTGCCACAAGTCGGTGCTGCATTCGATCATCATGACGGGCGCGATCCCGTTGTACCTGTGCCCGGAGCGCAACGAGCTGGGGATCATCGGCCCGATCCCGCTCAGCGAATTCAGCGCCGAATCGATCCGCGCCAAGATCGACGCCAGCCCGCTGACCCGAGGCCGTCCGGCGAAGGTCAAGCTGGCGGTGGTGACAAACTCCACCTATGACGGCCTTTGCTACAACGCCGAACTGATCAAGCAACAATTGGGTAACAGCGTAGAAGTACTGCACTTCGATGAAGCCTGGTATGCCTACGCGGCGTTCCACGAGTTTTTCGCCGGACGCTATGGCATGGGCACCTCGCGCACCCCGGACAGCCCGTTGGTGTTCACCACCCATTCCACCCACAAACTGCTGGCGGCCTTCAGCCAGGCGTCGATGATTCACGTGCAGGACGGCGGTGCGCGGCAGTTGGACCGCGACCGCTTCAACGAAGCGTTCATGATGCATATCTCCACGTCGCCGCAGTACAGCATCATCGCCTCCCTGGACGTGGCGTCGGCCATGATGGAAGGCCCGGCGGGGCGCTCGCTGCTGCAGGAGATGTTCGACGCGGCCCTGAGTTTCCGTCGTGCGCTGGCCAACCTGCGTCAGCATATCGCCGCCCAGGACTGGTGGTTTTCGATCTGGCAGCCACCCTCAGTGGCCGGTATCGACCGCGTCGCCACGGCGGACTGGCTGCTGCAGCCTCAGGATGACTGGCATGGGTTCGGCGATGTGGCGCAAGACTATGTGCTGCTGGACCCGATCAAAGTGACGCTGGTGATGCCCGGCCTCAATGCAGGCGGTGCCCTGAGCGATTGCGGGATTCCGGCGGCAGTGGTCAGCAAGTTTCTCTGGGAGCGCGGCCTGGTTGTGGAGAAAACCGGGTTGTATTCTTTCCTCGTGCTGTTTTCCATGGGCATCACCAAAGGCAAATGGAGTACCTTGCTCACCGAGCTGCTGGAATTCAAACGCAGCTATGATGGGAATGTGAGCCTGGCCAGTTGCCTGCCTTCGGTCTACGCCCAGGGGCCGATACGTTATCAGGGCCTGGGGTTGCGCGACCTGTGCGACCAGTTGCACAGCTGCTACCGCAGCAACGCGACGGCCAGGCACCTCAAGCGTATGTACACGGTGTTGCCGGAGATCGCGATGAAACCGGCCGACGCCTACGACCAGTTGGTCAAGGGCGAAGTGGAAGCGGTTTCCATCGATGCCTTGCCAGGACGCGTCGCAGCCGTGATGCTGGTGCCTTATCCGCCGGGCATTCCATTGATCATGCCGGGCGAGCGCTTTACCGAGTCAACGCGTTCGATCATCGACTACCTGGCCTTCGCCCGGACGTTCGATAGCAGTTTCCCCGGTTTTGTCGCCGATGTTCATGGGTTGCAACACGAAGATGATGGCAGTGGTCGTTGTTACACTGTCGATTGCATCAAAGGTTAAGGAACGTTATGCAAGCTGTCATGAACCCGAAGTATCCAGGGCTCAGTGTGCGAGTCGCCGATGAAGGCTTCGACGCTTATGTATGGGGCAATGACTTCAGTTTTGAGGTCAGCGCCTATGGTGTGCCGCAGATGGATAAGCGGGTCGATCAGTGGCCGGTGGAGCGCATCCTGCCGTACCGCAAGTGTTACGGCATCGACCCGGAAGAGTTCGCCAGCTTTCGCGATGCGCCCGACAGCGCGATCTTCATGGCCTATCTGGATGACCGTGCGGTCGGACACGTGGTGATCAGTACCAACTGGAACGGCTTTGCCCACGTTGACGAGTTGGCGGTGGCGCTGCCGGCGCGGCGTCATGGTGTGGCCAAGGCGCTACTGGATGTGGCGCAATTCTGGGCACGCAAGAAAAACCTGCCGGGGATGATGCTGGAAACCCAGAACAACAACCTGGGTGCCTGTCGCCTTTATGAACGTAGCGGTTACGTCCTGGGGGGGATCGATCAATTGCGATATCGCGGGATCGACCCGCAAACCCGCGAAGTGGCAATTTTCTGGTATCGGTTGTTCAAGACCGAAGTCGAATCGGTCTGAGACTGTGCAGCGTTCGCAGGTTTTTTGGGAGCGCTGCGCGCTCCAGCGCAAGCAAGCTTGCTCGCCACATTATGTGTGTCTACAGGGGCCTGGTGTCGTTGCAGAGCAGGCTTTCGGCCTTTTGCGTAATGATCTCCAGCAGCGCATTCAAGGCCGGCGACCGGGCGCTGTTTTGGAGGGTGAGTGCATACAGGCTAACGCTGATCGGCGGTGAAATGGGGCACACGTCCATCCCCGCGTCCCGTGCGCCGAAGGCGGTGAACGGGTCGACTACCGCCAGGCCTTCCCCGGCCTCCACCATGCTGCGCATCATCTGGTACGTCTGTACCCGCGTTTGCACCACCGGCAGCGGGCGCAAGGCTTGCAGCTTCGCGTCCAGCAGGCGGCTCAACGGGTCCTGGCCTTCCAGGCCAATCATCGACTGCCCAGCCAGGTCCTGCAGCGCAATGTACTTCTGCTTGGGTTTCAGCCAGCCATGGGGCGCGAGCAGTTGGAGTTTGCCCTGGGCCAGTACGGTAGCCTGAATGTGCGGGTGTTCCGGGTCATGCAGGCTCAGCCCCACATCGGCTTCATGCAGCAACAGCTGCCTGACAATCTCCCGAGTCGGCTGGCTCGACAGATTACACGGCGTATCCTGGAAACGTCGGCGCAGCATGGCGATGCCATGGGGCAGTAACTGGTTGGCGAGCGGCGGGGTGCAAAGCACACGCAAGGTCGGCGCATGGTGGTGTTTCAAGCGGCTGGCCAGGCGCTGTATCGGCTCCAGCGCTTCGTACAGGTGGGCGATTTGTGCCTGCAGTTCCAGGGTTTCACGGGTGGCTTGCAAGCGCCCGCGCACACTGGCGAACAGCATGAAGCCCAGTTGCAGCTCGGCATCCTTGAGCGTCGCGTCAACTTCGCCCACGGGAAGTTGCAGCCACTCGGCGGCCGTGCCGAGGTGTCCGGTCTGCAAGATGGCCTGAATCACTTCGATATGACGTAAACGCATGGCCGGAGTCTATGTGCAGCGCCCTGGGGATTCAATGGTGCAAGCCCCCGTGCGCAAAAAAGACTGCACGGGTCGCGCCTGCCTATGGCGTTAAGCCAGGACCTCACTAGAATGAAGCGTCTGATCAGCAACGACCAATGCCGGCTAAACGGTACTTACAACAAAAACAGGTCTGGTCTCAAATGCCTCTACCCTCGACGCTCTTCGGGGTAACGGCCAAGCAACTCCTGGTCCTGGTGACCGTGGGGTGCATGGCGGCTTACTTCTTCAATGACGACGAACACCCGTCGGAAAACCTCGCCCTTGAAGCCTTTATCCGTTCCCAGGAACAGGTCGCCGAGCAAGTGGGGGCTGTGCTCGGTATGACATTGATCAGGCAGGTACAGGCCTATCCCGCGTACGACAGATCGGGCTACCAGCGCTCGATGTATGCGGTGCAAGGAGAGAGAGGGCAGTTGGTGGTGACGCTCAAGCAAGGCGAGCAGGGCATTGAGATGACCGAAATTCGCACCCCGTAGCCATCCCCAGCCCAGTCGCCAGGACTGAGCAGGTGGACAGGGCGAAGTCTTATGACGCGAGGATGGTTTGGGATTCGCGTACGAGAATCGTGCCCGACTGGATCAATTTGAACTCATCACCTTCCAGCTTTTCTACACGGTCGCCAATGGCCAGCTTGTAGGTGGTGGTAGGCGCCGAGCCAGCCAGGTCGCCGTGCGCCGGGTTGGATTCCTGGAACTCATGCACCGAATATACGCGGCCTTCCGCGTCTCTGGCATGAAACTGTCCGACTAGTACTGCTGCCATCTGTAGAACCTCTGGAGATAAACACTCGATTTGCGGTTCTGTAGACCGTCAGTGAGCGGGGTAGTTTACCTATAAGAAAAAAATACTATTCGTTTAAAGTTTTGGATGTTTCCTACGCACATGAGTGCAGGGTGACATCCACAAAACCCGCTGGTGCACGCTCCGCGAAGCCTCTATAACTATCAGCTCCTTTATTCACACGTGGGGAAACCTCAATGAGCAAGGTCTACACGATTGCCGTCCTGGTTGGCAGCCTGAGAAAAGAGTCGATCAACCGCAAGGTTGCCCTGGCATTGGCCGAACTGGCCCCCGCCAACCTCAAATTGAACATTGTCGAAATTGGCGATTTGCCGCTCTACAACGAGGATAACGAAGGTGCGACAGCACCTGCAGCCTACAGCACTTTCCGCCATCAGGTGAGTTCATCCGACGCGGTGCTGTTCGTGACCCCGGAATACAACCGTTCCGTGCCTGCGCCGTTGAAGAATGCGATTGATGTGGGGTCTCGCCCTTATGGACAGAGTGTCTGGGGCGGCAAGCCAGGGGCGATCATCAGCGTGTCGCCGGGCGCCATTGGTGGCTTTGGCGCCAACCATCACCTGCGCCAGTCGCTGGTATTTCTGGACGTGTGGTGCATGCAGCAACCGGAAGCCTACCTGGGCGGAGCGGGCAGTGTGTTTGATGACGCGGGGAAGCTGTCCGAGAAGACCAGGCCGTTCCTGCAGGCTTTTATCGATGCGTACGGCAAGTGGGTCGAAAAGCAAAAGGCCTGATGGGCAATGAGTGCTGATGTGGGAGGGGGCAAGCCCCCTCCCACAGACGATCACCGCAGCCAGTTGGTACGTGCCAGTTCGATCACTTCATCGCCACGCCCGCTCATCACGGCCTTGAGCATATACAGGCTGAAGCCCTTGGCCTGTTCCAGCTTGATGCTCGGTGGCATCACCAGCTCCTGAGTCGCGGTCACCACGTCCACCAGCACCGGACCATCGTGGGTCAGGGCGCGGCGCAAGGCCGGCTCGAGGTCTTCGGAGTGCTCCACACGAATCCCCAGGATGCCCATGGCGTTGGACATGGCCGCGAAATCCGGGTTTTTTAGCTCGGTACCCGTGTCCAGGTAGCCTGCGGCTTTCATTTCCATCGCGACAAAACCCAGTGACGCGTTATTGAACACGATAATTTTCACTGGAAGGTTCAACTGCGCCAGAGAAATGAAGTCCCCCATCAGCATGGTGAACCCACCGTCGCCCGACATCGAGATCACCTGTCGCCCAGGGAATGCAGCCTGGGCGCCGATAGCCTGGGGCATGGCGTTGGCCATCGAGCCGTGGTTGAACGAGCCGATCAGCCGGCGCTTGCCGTTCATCTTCAGATAGCGCGCGGCCCATACCGTCGGTGAGCCAACATCGGCGGTGAAGATCGCATCATCATCGGCCAGCTCACTGAGCAAGCGTGCCACGTACTGCGGATGGATCGGCCGATCCGCCTTGGACGCTTGGGCCAGGTCATCCAGGCCTTGGCGGGCTTTTTCGTAGTGCTTCAACGAGGTCTCGAGGAAGCTGCGATCGGTCTTGCGGGTCAGGCGCGGCAGCAGCGCGTCGAGGGTTTCACCGACATCGGCGGCGATGCCCAGGTCCAGCGTCGCACGTCGTCCCAAAGCCTGGGGGTCGCGGTCGACCTGAATGATCCTGGCGTCGGTGGGGTAGAACTGTCGATAGGGGAAGTCGGTGCCGAGCATGATCAAGGTGTCGCAATCGAGCATGGCGTGGTAACCGGAGCTGAAACCGATCAGGCCGGTCATGCCGACGTCGAACGGGTTGTCCCACTCCACATGCTCCTTGCCACGCAACGCGTGCACCACCGGCGCGCCGAGGGCATCGGCCAACGCCACCACCTGGTCATGGGCGCCGGCACAACCGCTGCCGCACAACAGGGTGACTTTTTCACTGCTGTGCAAAATCTCACTCAGCCGCTGCAGATCCGCCTCTGCAGGCAATGTGCGCGGTGCGTGCAGGGCCGGCCAGGGCTTGAGCTTGTCCTCCACCTCCAGCAGCGAGACATCCCCCGGGATCACCACCACCGCCACGCCGCGATTGAGGATCGCCGAACGCATGGCGCGGTGCAGCACCTGCGGCATCTGCGCGGGGTTGCTCACCAGCTCGATAAAGTGGCTACATTCCTTGAACAGCTCCTGGGGGTGGGTTTCCTGGAAGTAGTTCAGCCCGATCTCCGAAGACGGGATTTGCGCGGCAATCGCCAGCACTGGCACATGGTTGCGATGGCAGTCGAACAACCCATTGATCAAGTGCAGGTTGCCCGGCCCGCAACTGCCCGCACACACGGTCAGCTCACCGGTGGCGGCGGCCTCGGCCCCGGCGGCAAACGCGGCCACTTCTTCGTGGCGCACGTGCATCCACTCGATGCTGTCCATGCTGCGCAGGGCGTCGGTGAGGCCGTTGAGGCTGTCGCCGGTCAGGCCCCAGATGCGCTTGATACCCGCCTGTTCAAGGGTGGTAGCCAACTGCTGGGCCAGGTTGATTTTCGCCATGAAGAACTCCAATCGTCAGTGAGGTTAAAACTGCTGATCAGTAGGGGACAGCTCAATCAGGGCGAATGCTCCGCTTCTAACGTGAAGATTGCGTCATGCTTGCACGGTATTGCCGCGCGCGCCGGGCGGTAAACCATTGGTCACACGCCAGCGCCAGCCACGGCGCGACCTTGGGGTTGGGCAGCTGTCCGCGGCTCAGGCGGCGCATCTGGTCACGTACCACGGCCAGGGTGGCGAGGGCGGCCAGGGGTTTGCGTTTCCAGCTGATGGGCTTGAGCTGCGGGTTGAGGTCGCGCCCCTCGCGCCACTGTTTGATCAATTGCGGCTCCAGGGTCAGCGCGGTGGCGATGCCGGCCATGGCAATGCCGCTGTCGAGTACGTGTTGCACCACGGGCAGGCGGCGGATACCGCCAGTCACCATCAACGGCATCCTGGCAACAGTGGCAAGTTCCTTGGCGAATTCCAGGAAGTAGGCTTCGCGGGCCAATGTGCGCCCGTCCCGTGCTTCGCCTTGCATGGCCGGTGCTTCGTAGCTGCCGCCGGACAATTCCAGCAGGTCGATGGGCAACGGGTTGAGCATTTCAACCACCGCACGCGCGTCGGCTGCATCGAAGCCACCGCGCTGGAAATCTGCGGAATTGAGCTTTACTGCCACGCAAAATGAAGGGCTGACACTGGCGCGCACGGCATTGATCACTTCCAGCAGCAGGCGCGCACGGTTTTCCAATGAGCCGCCCCAACGATCGGTGCGATGGTTGCTCAAGGGTGACAGAAACTGGCTCAACAGGTAGCCGTGGGCGCCGTGGATCTGCACCCCTGTAAACCCGGCTTTTTCAGCCAGGCGGGCGCTGGTGGCGAAGCGTGCGATCACGTCCTGAATGTCGTCTTCGGTCATGGCCCTCGGGGTGGCGAACATTTTGGAAAAGCTACCCAGGTCAAGGGCGATGGCAGACGGCGCCAATGCCTGCTGGCCCAGGTTGGCCATGGTCTGACGCCCTGGATGGCTGAGCTGCACCCAGAAATGCACGCCCTTGGCCCGGGCCACATCGGCCCATTCACGGAAGCTGTCCAGGTGCTGCTCGTTTTCCAGTGCCACGCCACCGGGGCCGGTCATGGCACGGCGGTCGATCATCACGTTGCCGGTGAGCAGCAGGCCGGGCTCACCTTCGGCCCAGGTCTTGTACAACTGCTTCAACTCGCGGGAGGGCGCCTGATCGAGGTCGGCCATATTTTCTTCCATCGCCGCCTTGGCGATGCGGTTGGGAATGACTTGGCCGTTGGGCAGTTGCAAGGCTTCAAAGGGTGACATGGGTTGACTCCTGAGCGGGGGAGGCCTCAGGCTAAGCTTAAAGTTAACTTTAATGTCAAGCGGGCGTTTCGATGAATATTGGTGAGCTGGCAAAACAGAGCGGGTTGGCGGCCTCGCGCATCCGGTTTTACGAAGCTGAAGGCTTGATCAGCCAGGTCGGGCGCCAGGCCAATGGCTATCGGCGCTATGCGCCAGAGGCGCTGCAGACGCTGCAACTGATCCAGAGCGCGCAACAGGCCGGGTTTACCCTGCAGGAACTCAAGGCGTTGATGCCCGCGCCGGGGGAGCACAAGCGCGATGAGTTGATCGAGGCGTTGGAGCGCAAGGTGGCACAAATCGAGGTGATGCAGGCGCAGTTGGCTCACAGCAAGGCGCAGTTGTTGGGCGTGATCAATACGGTGCGAGCGCAGCCGGAAGGCGTGCCGTGCAGCATGGGGCAGGAGCAGGTGCTGGCGTCGATTAATCGGCAACCTTGAAGGCGCTGAATATCAGTGTGGGAAGGGGCTTGCCCCCGATGACGGAGTGTCAGTCAACATTCATATGACTGACCCACCGCAATCGGGAGCAAGCCCCCTCCCACATTGTTTACTCAGCGGCGGCGGAAGAGCGGTAGTGGCTCGTCCGTTGCAGCCTGATACGTCACCGAAAAGTCCTTGAGGCTTTCCAGCGCTTCATACGGGTCTTTGTCGGCGCGCAAGGCGAAGGCATCGAAGCCGCAGCGGCGCAGGTAGAACAACTGGTCGCGCAGCACGTCGCCAATCGCCCGCAGCTCGCCTTTGTAACCATAACGGTCACGCAGCAGGCGGGCGTTGGAGTAGTTGCGCCCGTCGGTGAAGGCCGGGAAGTTCAGGGCGATGACCTGGAAGTGCTGCACATCATCACCAATCTCTTCGGCTTCTTCATCGGCGTCCAGCCACACGCCCAGGCCGCCGTCGCGGGCCTTGAGGGCGTGGCCATGCTCGCGCCACAGTACCAGCGGGACGATCAGGTCGTCGCAGTTGGAGATGCCGTCGAAGCTCGCGTCCTTGGGCAGCAGGTGCCAGGTTTCGTCGACGACTTCGTTGTTCTTAATGATTCGCTGCATAGACGCGCTCCTTGAACAGGTCGATGCCAATGCGCTGGTAGGTGTCGATGAAACGCTCATCTTCGGTGCGCTGTTCGATGTACACGTCGATCAACTTGCCGATCACATCAGGCATGGCTTCCTGGGCGAAGGACGGGCCGAGGATCTTGCCCAGGCTCGCATCGCGGCTGGCGCTGCCACCCAGGGACACTTGGTAGAATTCTTCGCCTTTCTTGTCCACGCCCAGGATGCCGATATGGCCGACGTGGTGGTGGCCACAGGCGTTCATGCACCCGGAAATGTTCAGGTCCAGCTCGCCGATGTCGAACAGGTAATCCAGGTCGTCGAAACGGCGCTGGATCGATTCGGCGATCGGAATCGACTTGGCGTTGGCCAGGGAGCAGAAGTCACCGCCCGGGCAGCAGATGATATCGGTCAACAGGCCGATGTTCGGCGTGGCGAAACCGCCTTCGCGCAGCTCGCCCCACAGGGTGAACAGCTGGCTCTGCTCGACATCCGCGAGAATGATGTTCTGTTCATGGGAGGTGCGCAGTTGGCCGAAGCTGTAGCGCTCGGCCAGGTCGGCGACGGCGTCCAGTTGCTTGTCGGTGATATCACCCGGTGCAACACCGGTGGGTTTGAGCGACAGGGTCACCGCCACATAACCCGGCTGTTTGTGCGCCAGGGTGTTGCGCGTACGCCAGCGGGCGAAGCCAGGGTGTTGTTGGTCCAAGGCTGCCAATTCAGCGTCCTGATTGCTCAGGGTCTTGTACTCTGGGTCGACGAAATGTTTGGCGACGCGGTGCACTTCGGCTTCGGTCAGGGTGGTCTGGCCGCCGCGCAGGTGTTTCATCTCGGCGTCGACTTTCTGCGCGAACACCTCGGGGGTCAGCGCCTTGACCAGGATCTTGATCCGGGCCTTGTACTTGTTGTCACGACGGCCGTAGCGGTTATAGACCCGCAGGATGGCATCGAGGTAGCTCAACAAGTCCTGCCACGGCAGGAATTCGTTGATGAACGCCCCGACCACCGGCGTACGGCCCAGGCCGCCACCCACCAGCACGCGGAAACCCAGCTCGCCGGCGGCGTTGTGCACCGGCTCCAGGCCGATATCGTGCACTTCGATGGCCGCACGGTCCGAGGTCGAGCCATTGATGGCGATCTTGAACTTACGCGGCAGGTAGGCGAATTCAGGGTGGAAGGTGGTCCACTGGCGCACGATTTCGCACCAGGGCCGCGGGTCGATCAGCTCGTCGGCAGCGACGCCGGCAAATTGGTCGGTGGTCACGTTGCGCAGGCAGTTACCGCTGGTCTGAATGGCGTGCATCTGCACGGTCGCCAGTTCCGCCAGGATGTCCGGCACGTCCTCCAGGGCCGGCCAGTTGAACTGCACGTTCTGGCGGGTACTGATGTGGGCGTAGCCTTTGTCGAAGTCGCGGGCGATCTTGGCCATCATCCGCGTCTGGCGCGACGTCAGCTGGCCATAGGGCACAGCCACCCGCAGCATCGGCGCAAAGCGCTGAACATAAAGGCCATTTTGCAGGCGCAGAGGGCGGAACTCTTCTTCGCTCAGTTCACCTGCTAAGTAGCGTCGGGTCTGATCACGGAACTGCTTGACGCGGTCCTCGATGATGCGCTGATCGTATTCGTCGTATACGTACATATAGGTCCTGTTCTCGGCAAATCTGCGCGCACGGCCGCGCACTCCCAACGGAGCCGGCGCACGATACCAGTTTGCGTTTATGCGCAAAAGTGATGTTTGAGTATATGCAAATAACCAAAATGACTAATGAGAAGAGTTATCGCCATATCCACATTTGTCATAGGGGCAAGTGTGGTCTTTACTGGTGTCGAGTCTTAGTGCAATCACCTATAAAACCGACAAGAGGCGATGCGATGAGCAATTCGACAAAAATGCGTAAACCCGACAGCACCGTGGATGCCTGGGCGATTCTGTTCCTGATCATCCTGGTGGTGGGCACCGCCGTGTTCTGGGTCAGCCACCAGTAGATAATCCCTTCAGCTTGTGGATCTTGCCACCTTGGCCGGCTTCAAACACCGGCCAGGTGCAGCACCAGCTTGACGATGCCAAACAGCGTCAGGGCAAACACCGCCGTGAACACAATACCCATGACCACGAAATGGCTGGGCTTGCCGTGGGTGAAGTCGCGGGCGCGGTTCTTGCCGCTTTGCACGCCAAAGGCCGCGGCCATGACGCTATGGAGCATTTGCCAGAAGCTGGGGGGCTTGTTCTGTGGGTCGTCCATGGAATCCTCGCCATGAGGTGCAACCGAGTGAGGTAGGACAAAGCATAGCCGAGCCCCGGCGCTGCGGCGGTCGAAATAGCTAACGGGCCGACCATGCAGGGGTCAGGCGACCCCCGGCATGGCGGGCAGGTTATCAGCTGTCGTAACCCAGGTTCGGCGCCAGCCAGCGCTCGGTGATGCTCAGGTCCTGGCCCTTGCGCGCGGTGTAGCTCAGCACCTGGTCCTTGTCGACCTTGCCCACGGCAAAGTATTGCGCCTGCGGGTGGGCGAAGTACCAGCCGCTGACTGCGGCCGCCGGGAACATCGCATAGTGTTCGGTGAGGAACACGCCGCTGCGGCCCGCCTGCATTTCACGCGCCTGGGGGTCGAGCAGTTGGAACAGCTGGGCTTTCTCGGTGTGATCCGGGCACGCCGGGTAGCCCGGGGCAGGGCGGATGCCGCTGTATTGCTCCTTGATCAGTGCTTCGTTATCCAGCTGTTCATCCTTGGCGTAGCCCCAGTGTTCCTTGCGCACCTGCTGGTGCAGCCACTCGGCGCAGGCTTCGGCCAGGCGGTCGGCGAGGGCCTTGACCATGATCGAATTGTAGTCGTCGCCCGCGTCCTGATAGGCCTTGGCGACTTCCTCGGCGCCGATGCCGGCGGTGGTGATGAAACCGCCGATGTAGTCGGTCACGCCGCTGTCCTTGGGCGCGACGAAGTCGGCCAGGGAGAAGTTCGGCTTGCCGTCGGTCTTGATGATCTGCTGGCGCAGGTGATGCAGCTTGGCAATCGGTTGGCCATCGTCACCGTAGACTTCCAGGTCATCGTCCTGCACCTGGTTGGCTGGCCAGAAGCCGAACACCGCACGGGCGCTGATGAGTTTTTCGTCGATCAGCTTCCTGAGCATTTCCTGGGCATCAGCGTACAGCGCGGTCGCCGCTTCTCCGACGACTTCATCGCTGAGGATGCGCGGGAATTTGCCGGCCAAGTCCCAGGAAATGAAGAACGGCGTCCAGTCGATGTACTCGGCCAGAACGTTGAGGTCGATATTGTCCAGCACCTTGGCGCCGGTGAAGGTCGGTTTGACCGGGGTATAGCTGCTCCAGTCGAACTGTGGCTTCTTGGCAATCGCTGCCGGGTAGCTCAGGCGCTCGGTGCGGGCGCTGCGGTTGGCGGTGCGCTCACGCACATCGATGTATTCCAGGCGGGTCTTCTCGACGAAACCGGCTTTCAGTTCCTTGGACAGTAACTGCGTGGCCACGCCCACCGCACGGGAGGCGTCGGTGACGTAGATCACCGCGTCATTGCTGTACTTGGGCTCGATCTTCACCGCCGTGTGTGCCTTGGAGGTGGTCGCACCGCCGATCATCAGGGGCAGGTGGAAATCCTGGCGCTGCATCTCGCGGGCCACGTGCACCATTTCATCCAGGGACGGGGTGATCAGGCCGGACAAACCGATGATGTCGCACTTCTGCTCCTTGGCCACCTGCAGGATCTTCTCCGCCGGGACCATCACGCCCAGATCGACGATGTCATAGCCGTTGCAGCCGAGCACCACGCCGACGATATTCTTGCCGATGTCGTGCACGTCGCCTTTGACCGTGGCCATCAGGATCTTGCCCTTGGCCTCCGGCTTGTCGCCTTTTTCCAGCTCGATGAACGGAATCAGGTGAGCCACGGCCTGTTTCATCACGCGGGCAGACTTGACCACCTGGGGCAGGAACATCTTGCCGGCGCCGAACAGGTCGCCAACGATGTTCATACCGGACATCAAGGGGCCTTCGATCACCTCGATCGGGCGCGCGAACGACAGCCGCGACTCTTCAGTGTCTTCGACGATATGCGTGGTGATGCCCTTGACCAGCGCGTGTTCCAGGCGCTTGTTCACCGGCCAGCCGCGCCACTCTTCGGTCTCGGCTTCCTTGACGCTGCCGTCGCCCTTGTACTTGTCGGCGATGGCGAGCAGGGCGTCGGTGCCTTCCGGGGTGCGGTTGAGCACCACATCTTCCACCGCATCGCGCAGCTCGGCCGGGATCTGGTCGTAGATCTCCAGCTGGCCGGCGTTGACGATACCCATGGTCAGGCCCGCGCGGATCGCATGCAGCAGGAACACCGAGTGGATCGCCTCGCGCACCGGGTTGTTGCCACGGAACGAAAACGACACGTTGGACACGCCACCGGAGGTCAGCGCGTAGGGCAGCTCGTCGCGGATATAGGCACAGGCGTTGATGAAGTCGACGGCATAGTTGTTGTGCTCTTCGATGCCGGTGGCCACCGCGAAGATGTTCGGGTCGAAGATGATGTCTTCCGGCGGGAAGCCCACTTCATTGACCAGGATGTCGTAGGAGCGTTTGCAGATTTCCTTCTTGCGCGCCTCGGTGTCGGCCTGGCCGGCTTCGTCGAACGCCATCACCACCACCGCCGCGCCGTAGCGCTTGCACAGCCTGGCATGGTGAATGAACTGCTCCACGCCTTCCTTCATGCTGATGGAGTTGACGATGCCCTTGCCCTGGATGCACTTGAGGCCGGCTTCGATCACTTCCCACTTGGAGGAGTCGATCATGATCGGCACGCGGGAAATGTCCGGCTCGCCGGCAATCAGATTGAGGAAGGTCACCATGGCCTTCTTCGAATCGAGCATGCCCTCGTCCATGTTGATATCGATCACCTGGGCGCCGGCTTCCACCTGCTGCAGGGCGACTTCCAGGGCTTCGGTGTAGTTGTCTTCACGGATCAGGCGGGCGAACTTGGCGGAACCGGTGATGTTGGTGCGCTCGCCGACGTTGACGAACAACGAGCTGCGGTCAATCGTGAACGGCTCCAGGCCAGACAGGCGGCAGGCCTTGGGAATGTCCGGGATGGCGCGCGGTGCGTAACCGGCCACGGCCTTGGCGATGGCTTCGATATGGCCGGGCGTGGTGCCGCAGCAGCCGCCGACGATATTCAGGAAGCCGCTCTGGGCGAACTCTTCGATGACCTTGGCCGTTTCCGCGGGCAGTTCGTCGTATTCGCCGAATTCGTTGGGCAGGCCGGCGTTGGGGTGCGCGGAAACGTGGGTGTTGGCCTTGTTCGACAGCTCTTCCAGGTAAGGGCGCAGTTCGCTGGCGCCGAGGGCGCAGTTCAAACCGACCGAGATAGGCTTGGCGTGGGCCACGGAGTTCCAGAAGGCTTCGGTGGTCTGGCCGGACAAGGTGCGCCCGGAGGCATCGGTAATCGTGCCGGAAATCATGATCGGCAGTTCGATGTTCAGCGCCTCGAACACGCCTTGCACCGCGAAGATCGCGGCCTTGGCGTTAAGGGTGTCGAAGATCGTCTCGATCAGGATCAGGTCGGCGCCGCCTTCGATCAGGCCCTTCGTGGCCTCGGTGTAGTTTTCCACCAGTTCATCGAAGGTCACGTTGCGGTAGCCGGGGTTGTTCACGTCCGGTGACAGCGAGCAGGTACGGCTGGTGGGGCCGAGCACGCCCGCGACGAAGCGCGGCTTGGCCGGATTTTCGAGGGTCTTGGCGTCGGCCACCTTACGCGCCAGGCGCGCGCCTTCGACGTTCAGTTCGTAGGCCAACTCTTCCATGCCGTAGTCGGCCATGGAGATGCGCGTGGCGTTGAAGGTATTGGTTTCCAGGATGTCGGCACCGGCATCCAGGTAAGCCTTTTCGATGCCGCCGATCACGTCAGGGCGGGTGAGCACCAGCAGGTCGTTGTTGCCCTTGACGTCACTTGGCCAGTCGGCGAAGCGTTTGCCACGGTAGTCCTGTTCCTCGAGCTTATAGCTCTGGATCATCGTGCCCATGCCGCCGTCGAGGATCAGGATACGTTCCTTGAGGGCGTGGTGGAGGGCTTGCAGACGAACGCTACGATCGGACATGGGACTACTCTGGTCAGGCATTACGGAGGCATGAATCATAACAAACCTGTGCCGATTTTGAGCATGCGGCATTCTGCATGAATATCGCTCATGTTGCCGGCCGTCATGGCCCGGTAGAATCACCGCCACTTTCAGCACCGCATACCTTGAATCGGGACCGGATACATGTCACTTCGTTTGATCGTCAGCGCCGTCCTGGCCTTGATAGCCAGTACTGCGCAGGCGGATGTCCTGCCGGTAAACCATCCCGCTTCGGCGATTTCCTATACACGCGACATTCAGCCGATCTTCACCGAGAAGTGCGTAGCCTGCCACGCCTGCTACGACTCGGCCTGCCAGCTCAACCTGGGCAGCGCCGAGGGCGCCGCGCGGGGTGCAAGCAAAATGCCGGTGTATGACGGCGAGCGCAGCAAGGCCACGCCCACCACCCGTTTGTTTTACGACGCGTTCGGCAAGCAGGCCTGGCAGCAGAAGGGCTTCTATTCAGTGCTGGATGCCCAGGGCAGGCAGGCGGCCTTGATGGCACGCATGCTGGAACTGGGCCATAACGCGCCATTGCAACCCAATGCCAAGCTGCCCGACGAGATCGTGCTGGGCTTGAACCGCGCCAACCTGTGCGCGGCCCCTGGCGAATTCAATGCTTACGCGGGCAGCCACCCCAAGGAGGGCATGCCGCTGGCCGTCACCGGCCTGACCGACCCGCAATACCAGACGCTGCAACGTTGGCTGGCCTCCGGTGCGCCGCTCGACGAACAGAGCCTGGCACCCAGCGCCAACGAAGCCCTGCAGGTACAGCAGTGGGAAACCCTGTTGAATCAGCCGGGCGCTCGCGAAAGCCTGGTGGCGCGCTGGCTGTTCGAACATCTGTTCCTCGCCCACATCTATTTCGAGAACGGTGAACCGGGGCATTACTTCCAGTGGGTTCGCTCGCGCACGCCGAGCGGACAGCCCATCGACCTGATCGCCACGCGCCGCCCCAACGACGACCCCGGCACCCAGGTGTACTACCGATTGTGGCCGGTGCAGGGCGTGATCGTGCATAAAACTCATATCACTTATCCGTTCAGCGCCGAGAAAATGGCACGCATCAAGGCGCTGTTCTACACCGGTGACTGGCAAGTGACCGCCTTGCCGGGCTACGGCCCCGGCAGTCGTGCCAACCCGTTCGCCACCTTCGAAGCCATTCCGGCCAAGGCGCGTTACCAGTTCATGCTGGATAACGCCGAGTACTTCGTGCGCACCTTTATCCGCGGGCCGGTGTGCCGTGGGCAGATTGCTACGGATGTGATTCGCGATAATTTCTGGACCTTGTTCCAGGACCCTGACCACGACCTGTACATCACCGATGCGCGGTATCGCGGCCAGGCCACGCCGTTGCTGGCGATGCCCGGGCAGAATGACGACGTGGGCAGCGTGCTGAACCTGTGGCTGGCGTATCGGGACAAGCGCAACCAGTACGAAGCGCTGCGCCGTGACAATTATGCCGACCTGCCGCCACCGAGTTGGTCCACGCTGTGGGCGGGTAACGACAACGCCTTGCTGAGCATCTTCCGGCATTTCGACAGCGCCTCGGTGAACAAGGGCTTGATCGGTGAAGTCCCGCAGACGATGTGGCTGTTCGACTATCCCCTCTTGGAGCGCACCTATTACCAGTTGGCGGTGAACTTCGACGTGTTCGGCAATGTGTCCCACCAGGCCCAGACCCGTTTGTATTTCGACTTGATCCGTAACGGTGCCGAGCAGAATTTCCTGCGCCTGATGCCCGCCGACACCCGCGAAGACTTCATGGACGACTGGTACCAGAACAGCGGCAAGCTCAAACTGTGGCTGGATTACGAGGCGATTGACGACAACAAGCCCAGCGGCCTGCACCTGAGCGAGAAGGACCCCAAGCGCGACTTCGCCAACCAATTGCTGACCCGCTACGGCCATCTGAATGCCAGCCCCGACCCGATCAACCGCTGCACCGGCGCGTTCTGCTCCCGTGACGGCATCGACCCGGCACTGCAAGACGCCGAGCAAGCGCTGAGCCGACTGACTTCGCGCCCGGCAGCAGGGCTCAAAGTGATCGACCAATTACCCGAAGCCACCATGCTGCGCATCGAGACCAGCGGTGGCAAGCGGGTGGTCTACAGCCTGTTGCGCAACCGCGCCCACAGTAACGTGGCGTTCCTGCTAGGTGAGGCGTATCGCTATCAGCCGGGGCTGGATACGTTGACGATCTATCCGGGGGTGCTCAGCAGCTACCCGAATTTCATCTTCAATATTCCCGCGCAGCAAGTGCCGGCGTTTGTGGCAGCAATGGAAGAGACCAAGGATGCCAAGGGTTTCGAGAACATCGTGGATCGTTGGGGGGTGCGCCGCAGCCATCTGCTGTTCTGGCAGTACTTTCACGACCTTTCGCGTTACATCCACGAAACGACGCCGGTAGAAGAGGGTGTGCTGGATATGAACCGTTATGAAAACCTCTGACAGCGTCAGTTGGGCTTTTCCGACAAAAACACTAGGACTTTGTACCTGCGTAATAATTTGGCGTAAACTGCGGACAAGCCTGTGAGGAGTTTCCATGACTGCCATAACCATTACCGACGCCGCCCACGATTACCTGGCTGACCTGCTGTCCAAGCAGAACACCCCAGGTATCGGCATCCGCGTCTTTATCACCCAGCCCGGCACCCAGTACGCCGAGACTTGCATTGCCTACTGCAAGCCTGGGGAAGAGAAGCCTGAAGACACCGCCCTGGGGCTGAAAAGCTTCACCGCGTACATCGATGCCTTCAGCGAAGCCTTCCTTGACGACGCCGTGGTCGACTATGCCACCGACCGCATGGGCGGTCAGTTGACCATCAAGGCGCCAAACGCCAAGGTGCCGAACGTCAACGCCGACAGCCCGGTCAACGAGCGCATCAACTACTACCTGCAAACCGAGATCAACCCGGGGCTGGCCAGCCACGGCGGCCAGGTCAGCCTGATCGATGTGGTTGAAGACGGTATCGCCGTGCTTAAGTTCGGTGGCGGCTGCCAGGGCTGCGGCCAGGCGGACGTGACCTTGCGCGAAGGCATCGAGCGCACCCTGCTCGAGCGCATTCCGGAGCTTAAAGGTGTGCGTGACGTGACCGACCACACGCAGAAAGAAAACGCCTACTACTGATGTAAGTCGTTCACTGCGAACAGATAACGGCGCCCCGTGAGCGCTGTTGACGTTCACCCCAACACCCTGCGAGGGCTAGCTCTTCGCAGGGTGTTTTGGTTTTGGGGTTTTACACATGAATCATCTGGTGTTGTTGCACCAGCGTATCGCACAGACTCTGCAGCGTGTTGAAACGCTGCTGGCGCACAGTGGGGAAGTCTGCGATATCGACCATATACTGCGAGGAATCCCGGGTTATCGGCGACGTTGCCAATTGATCGCTGTTATTGCGGTAGCGCAGAGTGGGTGTACCGTCGACATTGCGTTCGAGGGTGAACATGCCTTTGCCGTGTAGCTTGAGCGCTGGCGCAAGAGTATCCGGCGTGCCGGGTAGGTTGATCAGCCAGTCACACTGGATTCTTGGCGCGTATGCGGCTGTCTGGATATACATACCAACCCCAGGGTCGCGGATGGCGTGGGGCGACAGCGCGGTATCGAGGGTGTTGATACGCACTCCGACCGCCCCGGTTGCCTCGGCAAGACCTGGAACGCCGAGGCACTGGCTGACGTGGCTTTCGCCGACCAGCGCGACCCAGCGACCGGTTCCCTGGTCGGCCTGTATCAGCCGAGCTGCGTGGAAATTCATGCTGCGCAGACGTGTCTGGACGCTGTTCAAATTGACCGGGTTGACAACCTGGCCGCTGGTGGAACCCAGGCAGTCGAGGGCCCGCGGGCGTATGCGTTGAGCGTGTGCGGCATCGATCAGTTTGCCAAAAGTGAAGGTGTCATTGGCGTTCGTCATGAAATCCAACTGCTGCAGCGCAGTTTTCAATGCGGAAGATTTCTCACCGGTAGACGAGGCAAAAAAAGATCCAGATCAGCCTGATGGATATCGGCCAGAAAACTTTCCAGGTAAAGCGTCTGCACACCTTGCTGTTTCAAATGAGCCATGTTTTCGATCAGCAGTTGGCGAGTGATCGAGCGATGGTGCCATTCTCCGATCACCATGCCTTTGGATTGCCCAAGGATCTGCGTCATCCAGGCGCTGGGTTGCGCGTGGTAGGACAATAGCGGCTGCGGGCTGGCGAGGGCGCGAAACCCGCTGAAATAGCGCAGGGCGTCATGATCCAGCAACTCACGTATCTCGCGGATGGAGGTATGCACAGGGCGGTGGGCGGACGTGTACAGTTGCGGGTCGGCCAGGTTGAGGATGCCAAAGCGCTCCGTGGCGAAGGACACCAGCGCCTTATGCTGGGCGGAACTCAATTGATAGCTGCTCAACGCCGTTTGCTTTGGATCACGCAGGGTGGGCCCGGGGGCGTCGTGCGCGCCTCCCGCCAGATGCAATTGCCGTTCCCGGGGCACCGGGGACCAGATGTCGGTCAGCTCATTGCGCTCTACCGGGTAACGAATGGCCGGGCTCGCGGGGTCATAAAGGTAGCGTCGCCCCTGGATCTCAAGCGAGGGGTGGTAATGATCACCCGTTTTCAGAAAATACTCCGAGCCGGAACGGTTTCTAAAAAGGTTTCCAGATACCCACACCCGATCCGGCGTCGGATGAGGAACCAAGGGGGCAGGCGGTACCAGGGAAAGGCTGCTCAGCGCACGTGGAGTCTTCGCTGCCGGGGTGACCGTAATGATCCGCCCCCCGCCCGTCAGGGTCCAGATCATCAAACTGGCGGACCGGGATTTTCTCAACTGTGCGAGTAACAGAAATATTCGGCCGACATGCCGGGTCTGGTTGAACAGGGAGGAGATGGGCAGAAAGCCGGCGACTTCCAGGGTGAGCTCGACACCGAACATGATTTTGTTGAGCAGCGACTGTTTGCGCACTTCAGCGTTGGTTGTCGATTCGCTGTTGGCGCTGTTGCGCCAGGTGTGCACGAACTGCTCGTACAACGCTTGGTGTAGCGGCCCGTCGATGGGGGTCAGGTGCACGATATCGAAAGGATTGCTGGCGCGCCGTATTGCCGCGCTGAAAAACACCGTAAGCGCGCCTTGCGCAAGCTTCTTCTCCTCCAGCGTGCGCTTGCCTTCGGTGGAGAGCCGTTGTTGGAAATATTGTTTCCAAGGCTCGGAGGAGGCCCATTTTTCCTTTAGAAAACACTGCAACGCGGCTTTGTCGACGAACTCCTTGAAGGCCTGTTCATCAGGCGCGCCAGGGGTATAGAGCACCAGATTCGGCAGCGGCAAAGGGCTGTTGGCGCTGATCACCAACACATTGTTCACCTCATAGCCGTTGCGGGCGCCTGACGTACTGCCAATCAACAGGCAGTTGGCCACAATTGCGTGATTCTCCACCTTGCGCAATGCCGGCAAAGGATAGTCGATCAATGCCTTGACCCATTCGTAGCCGCGGTTCAAACGGTCGGGTAAAAAGCTTTGCGCATCCAGATGGGCGATGAGTGCATGGGTCTTGAGGGTAGACAAACTGGCTTGCTGCCAGGCGGCCTTCAGTTCCATACCTTGGTCTATCAGCTCCCGTTGCAGTAATTGGTCGTATTCAGCTCCTACGTCCAGCGCCGTGGCCAGCTCGCGCAACTGGGCCTCGCTGAACAGCACGTCGGACGGCTCCTGATGGGTGTGGTACGCAAGAAGTTCGGTATGGGTGCGTGTCAGCAGCCCCATGTAGGTGAAATCCCACGGGTTGATATTTCTGAGTACGAACTGGGTCAGGGTAAGGTGCTGGACGTCGGCTTTTTTCGGTAAATTGGCATCAGGGCCGCCGATGGTCGGGGTTGAGCTGCCGCTGATATTGATCGAACTCGATGTCGTGACGATGCGCACCGTAACCTTGTCCGGGTCGAGGTCGGTAAACCCCGGCGTCAGGTGGTTTTGCACCCGTTGCCGTGCAAAAGCCTGCAAGGACGGTATCTTTTTGCGCGCAAACAGCTGGGCCAGGGCCTGGTTGTGCTTGAGCTCGTCGTCGAATAACAGTTTGAGCTCCTGCTGCTGATCTGCACTCGCGCTGGCGTACCAGGCGGGGAGGTTTTTCTGCATCAACAGCCGGGCACGATGTTGCAGCGCGTTTTCCGGGTCCAGGAGGGGGCCGATATCGGCCGCACGGTCGAAGGCATCCTCAAGTCGGGCAAAGTCCGTGTCGGCTTTGGGTAGGGTTTTCCAGCACCACAGCAGGTCTTTCTTCTGTTGATCCAGCAGGGCCTTGATCGAATGTTCAAAAACATTCCCGCTGACCACTGTGTAGCTCAAGCCATGTTCGGTCGGGCGTTCAAGGGCGGCATGGTCTTGCCAGGGAACGCAGCGCAGCAGCGATTCGCGCCCCAAGGGCGTTGCCATCCGGGTTTTCAGTGCCTGGTGCAGCTGTTGAAGCGAGGTAAAGGTTTCGATGCCTTCAAGGTTGGAGCACAGGGCGACGGGGCCGCAGTCGGTAGAGGGTTGTACCGGCGAAACCGGCGTTTTGCTGGTGAGGATAAACACATTCGCCAGCTCGCTCGCAGAGTCGGCGTGGGTGCCGTGTACGCTGAGCTTGAGGGTGGCGGGTGAGGGCTCATCAGGCTGCTGTTGAAACTGCCTCGGGCTCGGGTCGCGGTCGAGCCGGTTGAACAGGGTCATGAACACCGCCTCCAGCGTTTCGTCCTGAAAGCGCAAGGCGGCCTGATAAATGAGGAGCGTACGCAATGCATCAGCCATCCAGCGCCAGCGCTGGATAGCGTTGGACGCTGAATAAGGACCCTGCCAAAAAGCCTCGAGTTGTTGCGCATAGAGGCGGTCGGGGGTGTGAATCATCGAGGCGATCAGCGATTCATAGGATGCGCTGGAGTAGGTCGCATCGAGGCGGGCCCGATAAAAAACGTCGGGCTCGTCCAGCGTGCCCGCGGCCCAGGGCTTTTGCGCAAATAACCGGCTGAAGCCGCTGAAACTCGGCCCAGAGGGCGCGAACACCCTGCGCAGCGGCACCGTCATCATCCACAGGTTTTTTTCGTAGTGGATGTCCCGTTCGGCGACGGGAGGCTGGTGTGCGGTGAAAGCATCCTGGCCTTTGGCAATCAGCAATGCCTTGAGGCTGGCTGCGCCCGGCTGTTGTTCAAGCAGCGCCTGCATCTGTTGCTGGGTGTTGGCGATTTGTTCCAGGTAAAAGGCTTGACGGGTGTCTTGCATGGGAGGTCTCAAATGGCAGCGATAAACGATGCCACGACCTTAAGGCCCCCCAGAATCATGAGGTTGTAGTTAGTTATGCGCTCGTCCGAAGCTCAGGGGCGATAGAGATGGGTATGCCCCGCGCGGTACAGCGAGGACTCGCTGAAGCTGTCACTGGCCAGCACGCGGCCGACGATGATCAATGCCGTACGCCGAAACCCCTTTGCCGCCACCTTCGCCGCAATGTCCGTCAGCGTGCCCAGCGCCCAGTCCTGGTCCGGCCAGGTCGCACGGTGCACCACCGCAATTGGGCAGTCCGCGCCGTAGTGGGGCAGCAGCTCGGCGACGATTTTCTCCAAGTGGTTGACCCCCAGATGAATCGCCATGGTGGTGCCGTGACGTGCCAGGCTGTCGAAGGCCTCGCCCGGAGGCATGCTGGTTTTATCGGCATAGCGGGTCAGGATTACGCTTTGGGCGATGTCCGGCAGGGTCAGCTCGGTCTCCAGCAGCGCCGCGCAGGCGGCCACCGCGGTGACGCCGGGGATGATCTGGAACGGGATGCCGTGCTCGCGCAGGTGGCGGATCTGCTCGCCAATCGCGCCATACAAGCTCGGGTCGCCGGAGTGCACGCGCGCCACGTCCTGGCCGTTGGCATGGGCGACCTGGATCAGGTCGATGATCTCTCCCAGATGCAACTCGGCGCTGTTGACCACCTGGTGCGCCTGATGGCCTTCCAGCACCGCTTCCGGCACCAATGAGCCGGCGTAGATGATCACCGGACAGCTGCGGATCAGCCGCTGGCCTTTGACGGTAATCAATTCCGGGTCGCCGGGGCCTGCGCCGATGAAGTAGACGGTCATGGGAGTTCCTGTTCAAAACGGGCGAGCATGAACCGCATTCATGATCGAAAGGGCCGATTATCGGAAGTTCAGCCGGCGCAGGCCAGCGCAAAGGTGGCCTGGGCGGATTGTTTGCGGGTGATCAGCAGGCGGGCAGGGGCGTGGGCCAGGTGTTCAGCCAGGGCCAGGGCGGCACTTTCGGCGACACCTTGGCAGCCAGTATGGGCGAAGGCGAGTGCTGACTTGTGACTGAGCCGGTCCTCGTACACTGCCAGCTGTTGAGCGCTGAGACACTGCAACGGCAGGTTCAGCAACTGGGCCAGGGCGAGCAGGCCCGGTTCGGCCTGCTTCAGGTCGATACTGGCCAGGGCGTCAACCCGTTCGCGCTCGAGGCCACCTTCGGCCAGGGCGCTGTCGAACAGCGC
Organism: Pseudomonas sp. R5-89-07; assembly: GCF_003851685.1. Classification (NCBI taxonomy): domain Bacteria; kingdom Pseudomonadati; phylum Pseudomonadota; class Gammaproteobacteria; order Pseudomonadales; family Pseudomonadaceae; genus Pseudomonas; species Pseudomonas sp. R5-89-07. Next base: position 2,727,326 of record NZ_CP027727.1, read on the forward strand.
CAGCAGCGCTTGAACATCGCACCCACGCCGACAACCCAGGCCGACCACCAGAATCATGCCGGGGCTTGATCGTCATGATGGCGACGGAACAGCCAGGCGCTGATCAGGCCAAGGGCCAGCCAGAAGGCGGCATTGGTCAATTGCGATGCAACCTTGAATTGCGCGTCCAGGGCTTGCGGGGCCAGCATCGAATGCACGTGCGGTTGTGGCGCACCGATAACATGAGGCACGGCCAGGATCGCCACGCCGAGTACCTTGAGCAGCCCGCTGCGACCAAATACCAGCAGTGCGATCCCTGCGGCGGTGGAGGCCGCAGTACCGATCCACCAGACTTGGCGCTGTGCCAGATCGGCAGCGGCGGTGCCGGGCAGTTCCGGTGGCAGGCCCAGGGTCGGCGCCAGCACGAATGTCGCGTAGCCCGCCAATCCCCAAAGCAGGCCCTGGGCCGTGCGAGTCGGCGCGCGCAGGGTGTAGAGGCCGGCCAGCATCAAGGCAAAGCCGACGGCAACCACCAGGTTGCCGCCAGTGGTCGACAGCACGCGCTGCCAACCGTCCGCCGGCTGCCAGGCCTCGGCGTCATGGGTATGGGCGCCGGCCCCGGCGCCGTGCTCATGGGCCACTTCGGCCGCAGCCGGGGCGCTTTCAAAGGTTTCCGCCTGCAGGATCAGCGGGGCGACCCAAAAACTTTGCAACAGGGTCAGCAGCAGGGCGGCCAGCAAGCCGGTGAAACCCGCAGTTTGCGCAATACGCTTGATCATCTCGCCAGCCCTCAGTGGCACGGGAACGCGGCGCTGTGGCGCGTATCGTGGGCGGCGTTGTGCACGGCCTCGATATGCGAAAACCCGGCGAAATATACCAGGCACGCGCCCAGGATCGACGCGCCGATGGCGGCGGTCAGGCGTTGGCTCAGGGTGGCGGTGCTGCTGGTTGCGGGCGAGGTGCTGCTGATGATCGACATGGCGCGTCCCTTTCAGGTGTCTTGCGTGGAACGAGCGCATGAAAACCCCGCGAGCCAAGCCCGCAGGGTTCTAAACAGCGCCCGCCCACCGCGGGTTTGTTATCTGAATTTTTCGGGCCGGTCTCCGGGCTCGCGAGGGGCGCCTGGCCTGTCAAGCGTCTCCTTCCCATGCACTGGCACAGTGGATTTGACGCTTCGCTCGCTTACCGTTGCGGGGGCAGCACCGGACTGTGCATGCCCTTGATCAACCAAGGCATGCGTCACCGGTTTCCCGTTTCACCCTGTGAAGGGCACCCGAAACAAGATGCATAGGAAAACACGGGCGAGACCGGGCGTCAATTAAGCCGGGGGCGCATGTTGAGTTGATTGGGCATGAGCAGTCAGTGGGTAATATCTTCAATTGGTTTGTGCAGCTGCCGCGCTTTATTTTAATGGTTTGGTGTTGGAAGCTGGGCTCTTGAACATTGAAGTGTCATTCAGTTTATAAGGGTTTGTTAATGGCCAATGTATCTCGCGCCGCTTTTAATTCGAGTCATGTTTATGACCCTGTTAATCAATTGCAAACAGTGTCCGGTTCCCAGCAACAATCGCCAGGCGTCAACGCCCCGGCACATTTGGACGAAACCCTGCGTGTCGACGATCCCCATGCCCGCGCAAGCTTTCACAAGCCCTCTTGGTCGCTGGCCGATATGGCTCGCCAGATTGATCGTCGGGGGCGCCGGTTGGAGGACCATAATGGCGATCACAAGGTGCGGCTCTCTTATACGTTTAATGAAATCGCAAGAAATGAAAGCAAGTTCAATGAAACACAAAAAGACCAGGCACGCCGCTCAATGCAGGCTTGGGCGGATGTTGCGAGGGTCACTTTCGAAGAGGAGGCCGTTGAGTCCGAAGGCCGGTTACGGTTTGTCAATGACAAGACGCCGGCAGTCGCGGATGGGCTGTTCTCACATCGTCAAGGGCGGGTACGTGTAAACCCTAGCTATGCGGATAACCGCGTGCCGACGGTCAACGGCTTCGGTCGGCACACGCTCACTCACGAGATCGGGCACACCCTGGGGGCCGCACATACAGGTGATTATGATACGACTCGTGGGCCTGTCACCTACCCCGAGCATGCCACTTATGCACAAGACAGTCGGGCTTATTCGGTCATGAGCTATTTTGACGAGAGCCATACTCATCAGGACTTCAAGGGGCAATATGCCTCCTCGCCATTGATGGCCGATATCGCCTGGTCTCAGCGGGTCTATGGCGCCAACCACCAGACCCGTAACACCGACACCACCTACGGGTTCAATTCCAATACCCAGCGAGACGATCTGTCCTTGAATTCGTCTCGCGACGGCGCCGTATTCTGCGTCTGGGATGGTGGCGGCAACGATACGTTGGACTTCTCCGGATATCATCAAAACCAGGTGATCAACCTGCGCGCCGGATCCTTTTCCGACGTCGGAGGGCTGAAGGGCAACGTTTCCATCGCCAACGGCGTCACCCTGGAAAATGCCATCGGTGGTTCAGGCCATGACGTACTGATCGGAAATGACGCCGACAACCGCCTCAAAGGCGGCGCCGGTGCGGACCACATGCGAGGTGGCGCGGGCAGCGATACGTTCGTATATGACGATGCCGCTGACGCGACGTTATACGCCCCGGACCAACTGATGGATTTTGTCAGTGGCCAGGACAAAATCGATATTTCCCCGTTGCTGCGCAAACATGACATCCGCTCGCTGATATTCATCAACCAGTTCACTGGGCGCGCAGGCGAGGTGGGCGTGGGCTACGACCCGCAAAAGGACGAGTCATGGGTAGTACTCGACCTGACCGGCAATGGCGAGATTGATTTTTTCCTCGAAAGCCGCGGGCCGATAGGCTTTGGCGACATAATTGGCGATGTGCCTGTCAGCTATCACTTCACGTGACGCCTTCATCCCAGGGATGGGACATTGACCGCCGGCCATGCACTGCGTAGCCTTGCTCGCTCGAGGTTCTTCGGCCCAGGTCGAAGCTAAGAAGGGAACGCGGTTCAAGCCGCGGCTGCCCCCGCAACTGTGAAGGGTTCAACTGACTGCCACGCCACTGCCGATACGGCGGGAAGGCGCAGCCAGCGCCGGTCGCAAGACCCGCAAGCCCCAAGCCAGGAGACCTGCCTCGCAAACGTTTTTTCAATTCAACCGGGCGGGGTGATCCGGTGACGAAACCTGCTGCTGCGCGCCGTCGCAGGGCCTATCGTCCCGTATGCCCGCCCCAAAGGGCATCCGATGAAAACACTGGCCAAACTCCCTGTCACCATCGTTACCGGTTTCCTCGGCTCGGGCAAAACCACGTTGCTGCGCCATATGCTCGACAACGCCCAGGGCCGTCGCATTGCGGTGATCGTCAATGAATTCGGCGAGCTGGGCATCGACGGTGAAATCCTCAAGCAGTGCTCCATCGGCTGTACCGAAGAAGAAGCCAATGGTCGCGTGTATGAGTTGGCCAACGGCTGCCTGTGCTGCACCGTGCAGGAAGAGTTTTTCCCGGTGATGCGCGAACTGGTGGCCCGCCGTGGCGACCTTGACCACATCCTCATCGAAACCTCGGGCCTGGCCCTGCCCAAGCCGCTGGTCCAGGCCTTTCAATGGCCGGAAATCCGCAATGCTTGCACCGTCGACGCGGTGATTACCGTGGTCGACAGCCCGGCCGTGGCCGCCGGCACCTTCGCCGCGTTCCCGGACCAGGTCGACGCCCAGCGCAAGCTCGACCCGAACCTGGACCATGAATCGCCGCTGCACGAGCTGTTCGCCGACCAACTGGCCAGCGCCGACCTGGTGATCCTCAACAAGGCGGACCTGATCAGCGCCGAAGACCTGGCCCGCGTGCGCCTGGAAGTGGCCGAGGAGTTGCCGCCCGCGGTGAAAGTCATCGAAGCCAGCAGCGGCCGTGTGCCACTGGATGTGCTGATCGGTTTGGGCGCCGGCTCCGAGGAGCATATCGACGCCCGCCACAGCCATCACGATCACCACCACGACGGGGAGGACGATCACGACCACGACGCGTTCGACTCCATCTCCATCGACCTGCCTCAAGCCGACGAAGCCCTGCTGCTCGACGCCCTGACGCAACTGGTGGTGCAGCACGGCATCCTGCGTATCAAAGGCTTCGCCGCCATTGCGGGCAAACCGATGCGCCTGCTGATCCAGGGCGTGGGCACGCGTTTCGACAAGCATTTCGACCGCGCCTGGGGCGCCGATGAGGCTCGCACCACGCGCCTGGTGCTGATCGGCCAGGCGCTTGACGCGGCAGGCCTTGAAGCGCAGCTGCGCGCCGCCCTCAGCGCCTGATTCATGCACCTGCTCAGGACCCAGCCCGGCGGCTTCGTCGCGGACGACAACATCGCCGACCTTGGACAAACCCCGGCCGAGCTGGTGGTCCTGTGCAGCGGTGACTCCAGCCTGGCGCTGCTTGCCGAGGCCGCGCGGCAGTTGCCCGAGGATTACCCCAGTTTTCGCCTGGCCAACCCGATGCAAGTGCAGAACCATGCTTCAGTCGACCTGTACGTCGACGAGGTGCTGCGCCATGCCAAGGTAATCCTGATTTCGCTGCATGGCGGCATCGGCTACTGGCGCTACGGCATCGAGCGCCTGCAGGCATTGGCCGAGCGTGGCGTGACGCTCATCCTCGTGCCTGGGGATGATCGCCCGGACCCGGAACTCAGCGGCTTGAGCACCGTGGCGGCGCCCGAGCGTGACCGGCTGTGGCAGTTCCTGCGCCAAGGTGGCCTGGGTAATGCGCTGGATTTCTATCGCTGCCTGGCCAGCGGCTATCTGGGGCGCGACTATGCCTGGGCTGAGCCGCAAAGTCTGCCGCGCACCTCGATCTATCACCCGCATACCGCCAACGCCCATCTTGCAGATTGGCAGGCCGATTGGCGCGCCGATTGCCCGGTGGCGGCAGTGCTGTTCTACCGCTCGCATTTGCAGGCGGCCAATACCGGGTTTATCGACGTATTCTGCCAGCGCTTGCAGGCGGCCGGCCTCAACCCGTTGCCGATAGCGGTGGCCAGTTTGAAGGAGCCAGGCTGCCTGACGGTGGTCGAGGACCTGTTGGATCAAGTGCAGGCAGCGGTGATCCTCAACACCACCGGCTTTGCCCAGTCCAGCCCCGAAGCGCCGCATCTGCGCCCGTTTCGCCGCAACATCCCGGTGATCCAGGCGATCTGCGCCCAAGACAACCAGCCCGGCTGGGAGGCCAGCGCACAAGGCCTGGGCCCCCGCGACCTGGCGATGCACATTGCCTTGCCGGAACTGGACGGGCGCATCATCAGCCGGCCGATCAGCTTCAAGGACCTGGCCTGGCGCAGTGAGCGCAGCCAGTCGGACGTAGTGTGCTACCGCGCCGTGCCCGAGCGCATGGATTTTGTCGCCGAACTGGCGCGCCGCTGGGTCGAGCTGGCGCGGGTGCCGAATGCGCACAAACGCGTTGGCTTGATCCTGGCCAATTACCCCACCCGCGATGGCCGTATCGGCAATGGCGTGGGCCTGGACACGCCGGCGGCGGCGCTGAATATCCTGCGCGCGTTGCAGGCTGAAGGGTATCCCGTGCCCGCCACCTTGCCGGACAGCGGCACGGCCTTGATCCACGCATTGCTGGGCGGCGTCACCAATGACCTGGACAGCCTCGACCAGCGCCCCTGCCATCAGAGCCTGGGCCTGGACGACTATCACGCCATCTTCCAGCGCCTGCCTGAAACCAATCGCCAGGCGGTGCTCGAGCGTTGGGGCACGCCGCAGCAGGACCCCATGTGCCGCGACGGCCGCCTGATGATCGCCGGCCTGCGCCTGGGCGAGACCTTCATCGGTATCCAGCCTGCGCGCGGCTATCAGGTCGACCCGAGTGCGGTGTATCACGACCCCGACCTGGTGCCGCCCCATGGCTATCTGGCGTTCTACTTCTGGCTGCGGCATACCTACGGCGCCCATGCGCTGATCCACGTGGGCAAGCACGGCAACCTCGAATGGCTGCCGGGCAAGGGCGTGGGCCTGTCGGAAAACTGCTGGCCGGATGCGCTGCTCGGGCCGCTGCCGAATATCTACCCCTTTATCGTCAACGACCCGGGCGAGGGCGCCCAGGCCAAGCGTCGCACCCAGGCGGTGATCATCGACCACTTGATGCCGCCCCTGACCCGCGCCGAAACCTATGGCCCGCTGCGCAACCTGGAGCTGCTGGCCGACGAATACTACGAAGCGCAATTGCTCGACCCGCGCCGCGCGCTCGAACTGCAGAAAGACATTCTCAAACTGGTGCGCGAAACGCAGATCGACCAGGAGCTTGAGCTGGACGGCGATGCCGATGCCGACATCTGGTTGCCGCGCCTGGACACTTACCTGTGTGACCTGAAGGAATCCCAAATCCGCGACGGCCTGCACATTTTTGGCGAGTCGCCGGCGGGGCGCTTGCGTATCGACACCTTGCTGGCCTTGCTGCGCATCCCCCGTGGCGATGGCCGTGGCGCGCAATCGAGCCTGTTGCGGGTATTGGCCAAGGCGTTCGAGCTGGGTTTCGACCCCCTGGACTGCGCGCTCGCCGAACCGTGGACCGGGCGTCGGCCCGAAGTGTTGCGCAACCTCGATGCGCAGTCGTGGCGCACCGCCGGGGACACCCGCGAGCGCCTGGAGCTCTACGCGGCGCGTTTGATCGAGCAGGCCCTGGAAGGGCCGCTGGAACAGTTGGAAGAACCCGGCTGGGAGGACGTGAAGGCCGTGGTCGAAAGCCTGCGCATGGTCGTGGCGCCGCGTCTGGATGCCTGCGGCCCGGCCGAAATGCACGGCCTGCTGGATGCCTTGAGCGGGCGCTTTGTGCCGGCCGGCCCCAGCGGTGCGCCGAGTCGCGGTCGCCTGGATGTGCTGCCCACGGGGCGCAACTTTTTCACGGTGGACGTGCGTAACCTGCCCACCACCACCGCCTGGCGCATCGGTTTCCAGTCGGCCAACCTGATACTTGAGCGGCATCTGCAGGACCACGGCGACCACTTGCGCCAGTTGGGCCTATCGGTGTGGGGCACGGCCACCATGCGCACCGGGGGCGACGATATCGCCCAGGCCATGGCGCTGATGGGCGTGCGCCCGGTGTGGGCCACGGGCAGCCAGCGCGTGGATGACTTCGAGATTCTGCCGATCAGCCTGCTGGATCGTCCACGCGTAGACGTAACCTTGCGCGTGTCCGGCTTCTTCCGCGATGCGTTCGCCAACCTGATCCGCCTGTTCGATGCGGCGGTGCAGGCAGTGGCGGCGTTGGACGAGCCGGATGACATGAACCCGCTGGCCGCCAAGGTGCGCAGTGAGCGCGAAGCGTTGTGCGCATCGGGCCTGGACGAAGAGGCCGCGGCGAAACAAGCCGGTTGGCGTATTTTCGGGGCCAAGCCGGGAGCCTATGGCGCGGGCGTGCAGGGTGCGATTGACGGTCGCCTGTGGCAAAGCCGCGAGGACCTGGCCGAGGTCTATCTGAACTGGGGCGGCTACGCCTATGGCGGCGCTGATGAAGGCACCGCTGCCCGCGAGCAGTTCGCCCAGCGGCTGAGCCAGGTGCAGGCGGTGCTGCAGAACCAGGACAACCGCGAACACGATGTGCTCGACTCCAATGATTACTACCAATTCCAGGGCGGCATGCTCGCCGCCGTGGAAACCCTGAGCGGCGCCAAGGCCGCCAGTTACCATGGCGATCACAGCCAGCCGGACCTGCCGAAAATCCGCACCTTGAAGGAAGAGCTCAATCGGGTGATCCGTTCCCGTGCGGCCAACCCGAAGTGGATCGAAGGCGTGAAGCGTCACGGCTACAAAGGCGCGTTTGAGATGGCCGCGACCGTGGACAACCTGTTCGCTTTCGATGCCACCACCGCGCTGATCGATGATCACCAGTACGCTTTGCTCGCCGACGCCTACCTGCTCGACCCGGACACCCGCGCCTTTGTGCAGCAGCACAACCCCGATGCCCTGCGCGACATGACCGAGCGCATGCTCGAAGCCCAGCAGCGCGGCATGTGGCAAGAGCCGGGTGCCTACCGCGAAGCGTTGGAAAACCTGTTGCTGGATATAGAAGAAGACAGCTGATGACCGATATTCCTCATTTCCCGCTGGCCGCTGTGGTCGGTGCCGACGAGCTGAAACTGGCGCTGTGCCTGACCGCAATCGATCCCAGAATCGGCGGCGTATTGATCGAAGGGCCGCGTGGCATGGCCAAGTCGACCCTGGCCCGTGGCCTGGCGGACCTGCTCGCCAGTGGGCAGTTCGTCACCTTGCCCCTGGGCGCTACCGAGGAGCGATTGGTCGGCACCCTGGACCTGGACGCCGCGCTCGGCGAGGGCCGCGCGCAGTTTTCCCCTGGCGTGCTGGCCAAGGCCGATGGCGGCGTGTTGTATGTTGATGAAGTCAATCTGCTGCCCGACCATCTGGTCGATTTGTTGCTGGACGTGGCCGCCAGCGGCACCAACCTGATCGAGCGTGACGGCATCTCCCATCGGCATTCGGCGCGGTTTGTGCTGATCGGCACGATGAACCCGGAGGAGGGTGAGTTGCGTCCGCAGTTGCTCGACCGCTTTGGGTTCAACGTGGCGCTGAGCGGGCAGACGTTGCCGACCGAGCGCGGGCAGATCATCCGCCGTCGCCTGGACTTCGACACAAACCCCGCCGCTTTTTGCCAGCAGTGGGCCGAGCCCCAAGCGGCGTTGCGCGAACGCTGCACCCAGGCCCGTGCGCGGCTGGGCAGTATCGAGTTGGATGACGCCGCCTTGGCGCAGATCACCCAGCGTTGCTTTGCCGCAGGCGTGGACGGCATGCGCGCCGACCTGGTGTGGCTGCGCGGCGCCAGGGCCCATGCGGCCTGGCGCGGTGCCAGCGCCATCGCCGAGGAAGATATCGACGCGGTCGCCGAATTTGCCCTGCGTCACCGCCGCCAGGAGCAGCCCCCTGCGACCAGCGCGCCCGATCAGGGGCAGGCGCCCAAACCCTCGGATACCTCGCCCGGCCAGGGCCAATGGGGCGATATGCCGGCACCGGCGCTGCCCACCGGTGCTCGTCGCGATGTGCCTGCCTGGCCAAAAAAGCCCTAGGCATTCGCCCCCGACCTGACGCGGGGGCGGATGCTCGGCCCCAGGCGGGGCGCTTGGACAGCGGCAGGCAAGGCAAGGCGCGCAGTGCGCAATCGGGCCAGATCAACTGGCCGGGCACCTTGCTCGGTGGCAGGCCGCAGCGCCGTGAGGATTTGCTGTGGCACCTGCGCAGCCGGTCGGCCCATGAACTGTGGCTGGTGATCGTCGACGCCTCGGCTTCCACTCGGAAGCACCAGGCGTTGAGCGATGCCAAGGGCCTGCTGGCGCAGTTGTTTGATGACGCGTATCGGCAGCGGGCGCGCATGGCGTTGTTGACCGCAAGCGGGCAGTCGCCGAGGTGGCAGGTACAGGGCTTGAAAGCGGCCAAAGGCCTGACGGGTTGGCTGGAACAACTGGGCGCCGGTGGCGGTACGCCGTTGCTGGCAGCCTTGACCGAGGCGGCCGATTGGCTGGTGGCGCGGCGTAAGCGTTATCCGGCGGAGCAGCAGCGGTTGCTGGTAATCACCGATGGGCGGCTCAAGGTGATCGAAGGGTTGCCGCTGCTGGCGTGTCCGGGGTTGCTGGTGGACATCGAGCGCGGGCCGATCAGGCTGGGGCGGGCGCAAGCGCTGGCGAGGGGGTTGCAGCTGGATTATCGGCATATCGATAAGGTGTAGTGCCAGTCCCGCCGCTATCGGGGGCAAGCCCCCTCCCACATTTGGAATGCATTCCCCTGTGGGAGGGGCTTGCCCCGGTACAAACCGGGGACATCGTTTACATTTCTAACCGGGGACATGGTTTACAGGTTAATACGCATGATCAGGAGGTAACTGATCATGCCCTGGAACCAAGAGTCTCCGATGAATCAACGAATCAGACTGGTTGCCGACTGGCTTTCTGGCAACTACACCAAAAGCCAGTTGGCACGTCGCTTTGACGTTAGTCGGCCTACGGTCGACAAATGGATTGCCCGGCACAACGGCGATTTAAAGTCCTTATCCGAGCTGTCCCGACGACCTCACAACAGCCCAAATAAAACCGACGACGAGATCTTGGCTCGTGTGGTGGCGATGAAGGAGGCCCACGATAAATGGGGGCCTAAGAAGCTTCTCGAACTATTACGGCTTGAAGATCCTTCCGTCGCCTGGCCTTCTCCAAGTACAGCGGGCCAGTGGCTTGAACGACTTGGGCTCGTCAACAAACGACGTTTCAAGCGCCGGCACAGTATTTCCCAGGCAGAAATGCGAGAGGCCAACGAACCTAACAAGACTTGGTGCGCTGATTACAAAGGGCAATTCAAGATGCTTGACGCGCAGATGTGCTTCCCTTTGACCGTTACAGACCACGCGTCCCGGATGATTCTGGCGTGCAGGGCCCATCCCCAGATCAAGACCCAGCCAGTAAAACAAGCATTTGAAAGGCTTTTTCAGGAGTACGGCATGCCGGAAGTTATCCGTTCGGACAACGGGGTTCCGTTCGCCTCTCCGGGTCTGGCAAGAATGTCCACATTGGCAGTTTGGTGGATTCGTCTGGGCATCTATCCGGAGCGCACCATGCCAGGAAGACCCGCCCAGAATGGTCGCCATGAGCGAATGCACCGTAGTTTGAAACTTGAGCTGCCCATAGGGAAAAACTTAGTCGAGCAGCAGCTTTTGCTGGAGCATTTCAGGCATGAGTTCAATTACGTACGCCCTCATGAAGCCCTCGGCATGAAACGTCCGGGAGACCTATATGTGCCGTCTACCCGACTTTACCCAGGCTGTTTGCCCGATGTGGAGTATCCCGCAGAAATGAGGGTTCGCAGCGTCAGACAGGACGGATCGATCAAATGGAACGGCAAGTTGTTATTTGTCAGCGAGGCACTATCTGGGGAAAGGATAGGACTCAAAGAAGTTGAAGATGATGTTTGGGATTTGTACCTGTGTGATTATCCCCTGGGGAGGCTTGGGCGAGGTATGACCCGCGTCCAGGCCTCAAATGTGTAAACGATGTCCCCGGTTTCAGATGTAAACGATGTCTACGGTTCTACACCCCGATGAGGCACTCACTCACACACACACCTCTATCAGCCAGCCCCCGGCACATTCGGCCAAAGATCGGCAACCAGAAACAGTCGCTCGGCTTCCTCCCAATCCTCACCGTTGCGCACCAGCCGCACCAATAACTGCGCCGGCGCCATCGGGTCCAGGTCTGCCAGCCAGCCCTGCATCTGTTCTTCGCTCCACACCTCGCTTGTCAGGTAATGCGCCGGCGCCAGCCAGGCATGTCGGGGCAGGGGTTGCCAGCGGCCTGCCGCGCTGGCGCTGACAAAGTCCGGCCAATCACGCTGATGCAACCACCGCCCACGCAAATGCTGCGGATGAGCGCCGAGGGGCGAGACGGCCTGGCCCGGCCACGGGTAAAGCAGGTACCCGCCCAGCCACAGGTGCGCGTCGAACTGCTGGATATCCAGCGCCGCCAGGGCTTCACGGCTTTCCGCGCGCGCCGAAATCGGCAATTGATGCTGGGCCAGGTGCGCCAGTTTGCGGTCGAGCCGATCATGGCAACCCGGGCCCAGCCACTGCGCGGTGTCCTCGCCGTTCCCCGTTTGAGGCCCGAGATAGAGCTTGATTGCCAGTTCCAGGTGATGCACGCCATCGCGGTCGCGCAGCAGCATGTCCAGCTCGCCCAGGGTGTGGCCGGCGCGGCGAATTGGCAGGTTGGCCGCCAGCAACTCCACGCCCGGCGCATGCTGCACGGCGAACTGCCACAGCCGTTCATAATAGAGACCCAGGCGCCGGGTGCGCGCCAGGCTCAGCCAGTGTTGCAGCGCGCGGCTGTCCTGATCGAGGGCGCGTAGCCAGGCTTCGAGCAACTGCGGCGCCCGTACCCAGTCACTGCCCGCCAGCGGATGGCGCTGCGGCCAGGGCGTGTGTGCGAGCATGGGTGGCGCCAGCATCACCCACGCCAGGTCGCGCACTTCGGGGTGGCGCAGTTGGCGGGGCAGGGCGTGCAAGTCAGGGAACAGAGTCATGGTGCGAGCATAGCCTCTTAAATCGCGTGCAGGTGTCTGAGAAACCCCTGAGAACCATTGTCATCGAGGTCCAGCGGCGACAAAGGATTTTGCCTGACGCGGCCTTTCGCCCATAATCGTTTCTTTTTGCCACACCCCTACGCCCGCAGGAGCCCCATGGAGCAATTTCGCAATATCGGCATTATCGGTCGCCTGGGCAGTACCCAGGTGTTGGACACCGTCCGCCGGCTGAAAAAATTCCTGCTGGAACGCCACCTGCATGTGATCCTCGAAGACACCATCGGCGAAATCCTGCCGGGCCACGGCCTGCAGACTTCCTCGCGCAAAATGCTTGGCGAAGTGTGCGACATGGTCATTGTGGTCGGCGGCGATGGCAGCCTGCTCGGCGCGGCGCGGGCGCTGGCGCGGCACAATGTGCCGGTGCTGGGGATCAACCGTGGCAGCCTGGGGTTTCTGACCGATATCCGGCCCGATGAGCTGGAAGTCGAAGTGGCCAAGGTGCTCGACGGCCATTACCTGGTGGAGAACCGCTTCCTGCTGCAAGCCGAAGTGCGTCGCCACGGCGAGGCCATCGGCCAGGGTGATGCCCTCAATGACGTGGTGCTGCACCCCGGCAAATCCACGCGCATGATCGAGTTCGAGTTGTATATCGACGGCCAGTTCGTCTGCAGCCAGAAAGCCGACGGCCTGATCGTCGCCACGCCGACCGGCTCCACTGCCTATGCGCTGTCGGCCGGTGGCCCGATCATGCATCCCAAGCTGGATGCCATTGTGATCGTGCCGATGTATCCCCATATGTTGTCGAGTCGGCCGATTGTGGTCGATGGCAACAGTGAGCTGAAAATCGTGGTGTCCAAGGATATGCAAATCTACCCACAAGTTTCCTGCGACGGGCAGAACCATTTCACCTGCGCCCCCGGTGACACCATCACCGTGAGCAAGAAGGCACAGAAGTTGCGGTTGATCCACCCGCTGGACCACAACTACTACGAAGTGTGCCGCACCAAGCTGGGCTGGGGCAGCCGCTTGGGGGGTGGAGGCGACTGATGCTCGATCCCGCGCGTAGCTACGACCTGATTGGTGACGTGCATGGTTGCGCCCATACCCTGGAGCACCTGCTCGACCAGATGGGTTACCACAAGCAGGGCGGCACCTGGCGCCACCCGTCGCGCATGGCGGTGTTCCTCGGCGATATCATCGACCGTGGCCCCCGCATCCGCGAAGCGCTGCATATCGTCCACGACATGGCCGAGGCCGGCCAGGCGCTGTGCATCATGGGCAACCATGAGTTCAATGCACTCGGCTGGACCACACCGGCCCCGCCGGGCAGCGGCAAGCAATTCGTGCGCGAGCACACCCCGCGCCATGGGCGGCTGATCCAGGAAACCCTGACCCAGTTCGAACAGCACCCGGCCGACTGGCAGGCCTTCCTCGGCTGGTTCTACGACATGCCGTTGTTCGTCGACGCCGGACGTTTCCGCGTGGTGCATGCCTGCTGGGACGAAAGCTTCATCCAGCCGCTGCGCGCCACGTTCCCGGATGGCTGCATCGACCCACATTTCCTGCAGGCCGCTGCCGTGCCGGGCAGCTTTGCCTGCAACGCGTTCGATCGCCTGCTGCGCGGCACCGACATGCGCCTGCCGCACGGCCTCACCCTGACCGGTGGCGATGGCCTGACGCGCTCGTTCTTTCGCACCAAATTCTGGGAAGACGACCCGAAAACCTACGGCGACATCGTATTCCAGCCCGACGCCTTGCCCGAGCCGGTGGCGCGCACGCCGTTGTCGTCCACTGAAAAGAACAGCCTGCTGCGCTATGGCACCGACCAGCCGCTGTTGTTCGTCGGCCATTACTGGCGCAGCGGCAAACCGGCACCGATCCGCCCGAACCTGGCCTGCCTGGACTACAGCGCGGTGCTGTACGGCAAGTTGGTGGCGTATCGCCTGGACCAGGAAACCCAACTGGACCCAAGTAAATTCGTGTGGGTCGACGTTGAGCGACCCGAGGTTATCCAATGAGTACCGTGGCTGTATTGCGCCTGCCCCTGAACGTGGACCTGGGCGGTTTCGTCAAGTTGCTGCAACGCATGCAGGTGCCCCATCGCGTCAGCGAAGAGGCGGGCGAACAAGTGCTGTGGGTGCCCGAGACCATCAGCGACGACGTGCGTGTGTTGTACCAGCGTTTTCCCGCCGGTGATCCGGACCAGCAACTGGATATTCCCGAACAGGCGCCCGTTGCGCGGCCAGGGTTTGTCCAGCAGGTACGCCACAGCCCGGTCACGGCGCTGGTGCTGCTGGCCAGCCTGATCGTGGGTGCGGTGACCCTGCTCGGCGAAAACCTGCAAACCATGGCCTGGCTGACCTTCCTGCCGTTTCGGGTGCTGGGCGAATACATCCAGTTCACCCCACTGGCCGACAGCCTGGCCTCCGGGCAGTGGTGGCGCCTGGTCACGCCGATGCTGATTCACTTCGGCATCCTGCACCTGGCCATGAACGGCATGTGGTACTGGGAGCTGGGCCGCCGCATCGAAGCGCGCCAGGGCGGCATCAACTTGCTGGGCCTGACCCTGTTGTTCAGCCTGGTGTCCAATTACGCGCAGTATGCCTATGGCGGCCCGGGCCTGTTCGGCGGTTTGTCCGGCGTGCTGTATGGCCTGCTCGGGCACTGCTGGATTTTTCAATTACTCTCGCCCAACCCGGCGTATCGCTTGCCCCGTGGGGTGCTGGTGATGATGCTGGTGTGGCTGGTGCTCTGCCTGTCGGGGCTGGTCTCGATGATCGGCTTCGGCGAAATCGCCAACGCGGCCCACGTGGGTGGCTTGGTTATCGGTTGCCTGACCGGTTTGCTGGGCGGGCTGTACAACCGCCGCAAATCGTCTATTTGATAAGGAAGAGCCTTATGTCCTCTTTTGCTGAAATGATCGAAAACATCACCCCCGACATCTACGAGAGCCTCAAGCTCGCCGTGGAAATCGGCAAGTGGTCCGATGGGCGCAAGCTCACCGCCGAGCAGCGCGAGCTGTCACTGCAGGCGGTGATTGCCTGGGAAATCCAGAACCTGCCCGAAGACCAGCGCACCGGCTACATGGGCCCGCAGGAATGCGCGTCGAAATCGGCACCGGTGCCGAACATTCTGTTCAAGTCGGATGCGATCCATTGATTGAAATTGGTCGCGGTGCAGTCAGCAAAATGTCGGCGCAACTCGGTGAGCCGACCGTTCAATACGCGTTTCGTCTGGGCGATACCGAGGTACCGGTCAATCCGTTGATCGGCACGCATATTCGCCTGGAGTTCCTTGGTGCCATTCACTGCAGCCATTGCGGTCGCAAGACCAAGACCAGCTTCAGCCAGGGCTATTGCTACCCATGCATGACCAAGCTGGCCCAGTGTGACTTGTGCATCATGAGCCCCGAACGTTGCCATTACGACGCCGGCACCTGCCGCGATCCGGGCTGGGGTGAAACCTTCTGCATGACCGACCACGTGGTCTACCTGGCCAATTCGTCGGGGATCAAGGTCGGCATCACCCGTGCCACCCAGTTGCCGACCCGCTGGCTCGACCAGGGTGCCAGCCAGGCGCTGCCGATCATGCGTGTGGCCACCCGCCAGCAATCGGGCTTTGTCGAGGATCTGTTTCGCAGCCAGGTGGCCGACAAAACCAACTGGCGCGCGCTGCTCAAGGGCGATGCACAGTCGGTGGACCTCAAGCAGGTACGCGATGCGTTGTTCGCCTCCTGTGCCGAAGGCCTGCTCGGTTTGCAGGAACGCTTTGGTTTGCAGGCCATCCAAACCATTGCCGACATTGAGCCGATCGAGATCCGTTACCCGGTGCAGCAGTACCCGGCCAAGATCGTCAGCTTCAACCTGGACAAGAATCCGATTGCCGAAGGCACGCTGCTGGGGATCAAGGGCCAGTACCTGATCTTCGACACCGGCGTGATCAATATTCGTAAATACACGGCCTACCAGCTCGCCGTGCATCAGTAGAAGGATGCCACCCATGCGCACCGAACAACCGAAGATGATTTACCTGAAGGACTATCAGGCGCCGGACTACCTGATCGACGAGACGCACCTGACCTTCGAGTTGTTCGAGGACCACAGCCTGGTCCACGCGCAGCTGGTGATGCGCCGCAACCCCGAGCGCGGCGCCGGGCTGCCACCGTTGGTGCTCGATGGCCAGCAACTGGAGCTTTTGAGCGTCAACCTTGCCGACCAGGCGCTGACGGCCGCCGATTACCAGTTGACCGACAGCCACCTGACGCTGCAGCCCAACAGTGAAACCTTTACCTTGGACACCACGGTCAAGATTCACCCGGAAACCAACACGGCCCTGGAAGGCCTGTACAAATCCAGCGGCATGTTCTGCACCCAGTGCGAGGCCGAAGGTTTCCGCAAGATCACTTATTACCTCGACCGTCCGGACGTTATGAGCGTGTTCACCACCACGGTGATCGCCGAGCAGCATCGCTACCCGGTGCTGCTGTCCAACGGCAACCCGATTGCCAGCGGCCCCGGCGAAGACGGGCGGCACTGGGCAACCTGGGAGGACCCGTTCAAGAAGCCAGCCTACCTGTTTGCCCTGGTGGCCGGTGACCTGTGGTGCGTCGAAGACAGCTTCACCACCATGACCCAGCGCGAAGTGGCGCTGCGCATCTACGTCGAGCCGGAAAATATCGACAAGTGCCAGCACGCCATGACCAGCCTGAAAAAATCCATGCGCTGGGATGAAGAAACCTACGGCCGTGAGTACGACCTCGATATCTTCATGATCGTGGCGGTCAACGACTTCAACATGGGCGCCATGGAGAATAAGGGTCTCAATATCTTCAACTCCAGCGCCGTGCTGGCCCGCGCTGAAACCGCTACCGATGCCGCGCACCAGCGCGTCGAAGCCATCGTCGCCCATGAGTACTTCCACAACTGGTCGGGCAACCGCGTGACCTGCCGCGACTGGTTCCAGCTGTCGCTCAAGGAAGGCTTCACCGTGTTCCGCGACTCGGGTTTCTCCGCCGACATGAACTCGGCCACGGTTAAGCGCATCCAGGACGTGGCGTACCTGCGCACCCACCAGTTCGCCGAAGACGCCGGCCCCATGGCCCACGCGGTACGCCCGGACAGCTTTATCGAAATCTCTAACTTCTACACCCTGACCGTGTACGAAAAGGGCTCGGAAGTGGTCGGCATGATCCACACCTTGCTCGGCGCCGAAGGTTTCCGCAAAGGCAGCGACCTGTATTTCGAGCGCCACGACGGCCAGGCCGTGACCTGCGACGATTTCATCAAGGCCATGGAAGACGCCAACGGCGTCGACCTCAGCCAGTTCAAGCGCTGGTACAGCCAGGCTGGTACGCCGCGTCTGGCGGTGAGCGAGTCCTATGACGCCGCGGCCAAGACCTACAGCCTGACGTTCCGTCAGAGCTGCCCGCCGACCCCGGATAAAGTGGAAAAGCTGCCCTTCGTGATCCCGGTCGAGCTGGGCCTACTGGACGGCGAGGGTGCCGGCATTGCCTTGCGCCTGGCCGGCGAAGCGACGGCCGGCGGTACCTCCCGCGTGATCTCGGTGACCGAAGCCGAGCAGACCTTCACCTTCGTTGACGTCGCGCAAAAGCCGCTGCCTTCGTTGCTGCGCGGCTTCTCGGCACCGGTGAAGCTGAGCTTCCCGTACAACCGCGACCAACTGATGTTCCTGATGCAGCACGACAGCGATGGTTTCAACCGTTGGGACGCCGGCCAGCAGCTGTCGGTTCAGGTGTTGCAGGAACTGATCGGCCAACATCAGGCAGGCCAACCGCTGAAGCTGGATCAACGTCTGATCGATGCATTGCGCACGGTCTTAAGCGACGAGACCCTCGACCAGGCCATGGTCGCCGAAATGCTCTCGTTGCCGAGCGAAGCCTACCTGACCGAGATCAGCGAGGTGGCCGACGTCGATGCCATCCACGCCGCCCGCGAATTTGCCCGCAAGCAGCTGGCCGACCACCTGTTCGAAGGGCTGTGGCTGCGCTATCAGGCCAACCGTGACCTGTCCCGCCAGACGCCGTACGTGGCCGAGGCCGAGCACTTCGCCCGCCGCGCCCTGCAGAACATTGCGCTGTCTTACCTGATGCTCAGCGCCAAGCCTGAAGTGCTGGCGGCGACGCTGGACCAGTTCGACACCAGCGACAACATGACCGAGCGCCTGACGGCCCTGGCCGTGCTGGTGAACTCGCCGTTCGAAACGGAAAAAGCCCAGGCGCTGGCGGTGTTCGCCGAGAACTTCAAGGACAACCCGCTGGTCATGGACCAGTGGTTCAGCGTACAGGCCGGCAGCACCCTGCCGGGCGGGCTGGCGCGGGTCAAGGCATTGATGGAGCACCCGGCGTTCACCATCAAGAACCCGAACAAAGTGCGCGCACTCATTGGCGCGTTTGCCGGGCAGAACCTGATCAACTTCCATGCCGCGGATGGCTCCGGCTACCGCTTCCTGGCGGACCTGGTGATCCAGCTCAATACGCTGAACCCGCAGATTGCTTCGCGCCAATTGGCACCCCTGACGCGCTGGCGTAAATACGACGCGGCGCGGCAAGCGCTGATGAAGGCTGAGCTGGAGCGCATTCTTGGCTCGGGCGAGCTGTCCAGCGATGTGTTTGAGGTGGTCAGCAAGAGCCTTGCCTGACACGCAAATCTCACCATTCAAAATGTGGGAGGGGGCTTGCCCCCCCGATAGCGGTGCATCAGTTGGCTTATTCAGCGACTGACACGCTGCCATCGGGGGGCAAGCCCCCTCCCACATTTTTTTATCCGGTGCAGCTTATCGGGCAAGCGGCGTCAGCACCTCGGCCTTTTCGTCCAGCACCATCACCACCAGCAACTTGGCGGGCTGGGTCTGGCTGGCGTTGCTCGACTCAAAGTGCCGCGAACCTGCGGGCTCGTAGAATGAATCGCCGACCTTGTAGGTGATGGCTTTGCCATCGTTGACTCGTGAGATGATTTCGCCTTGCAGCACATAAGCCACGGCAGTGCCGGTATGGCTGTGGGGCACAGTGGCCTGGCCGGGGGCATAGTCGACGGTGAGCATGATGGTTTTCTTGCCGGGGACATTGGTCAAGGCGTGCTCTTGCAGCACCTTAAGGGTCTCCTGGTGGTACACCGGTTCGTGGGCGTAGGCACTGAGCGAAGTGAGTATCGCAGCGGCGGCGAGCAGTCGTTTCATGTTGGAATTCCACGTAGTTCGAGACCTGTTCACCCTACGCCCACCGGCGTTGCCGACCAATGACCAATCCCCCGGAAAACCCGCTAGCCAATCTGCTGCAGAATCTCGCGCACCCTGTCCAGTGCCGGGTCGATATCGAGGGTCTCGATGGCCCCGAAGCCGAGAATCAGCCCCGAGCGCACCGGCGTGTCGTGAAAAAAAACATCCAGGGGATACAGGCCCACCTCCACCTTGCGCGCCAACTCCATCAGCAACGGTATATCCACCGGCACCTTGCACAGTGCCGCCAGATGGAACCCGGCCACCGTCGGCACCGCCTCGAACCAGGGTGACAAGTCGCCCGCCAGGCGCTGCAGAATCCGTTCGCGGCGCCCCGCATACACGCTGTGGCAACGGCGGATATGTTTGAGCAGGTAACCTTCGCTGATAAACTTGGCCAGCGCCCATTGCGGCAGGGTAGAGCTGTGCTGGTCGGTCAATTGCTTGGCCTTGAGCACGGCGCCATAGATCGCTGGCGGCAGCACTGCGTAGCCCAGGCGCAGCTCGGGCAGCAGGGTCTTGGAAAAGGTGCCGACGTACGTCACTACGCCTCGGGTGTCCATGCTTTGCAGGGAATCGGTGGGGCGGCCCAGATAGCGGAACTCACTGTCGTAGTCGTCCTCGATGATGATCGCGCCAAGTTCGATAGCACGGTCCAGCAGGGCCTTTCGCCGCGCCAAACTCATGGGCATGCCGAGGGGAAATTGGTGGGACGGCGTCACGTACACCAGTCGAGTGCCATTGGGGATCTGGTCGACCTGAATGCCTTGTGCATCCACCGGAACGCTCGCGACCCTGGCCCCCATCGCCACGAACAACTGGCGCGCCGGGCTGTAGCCAGGGTCTTCCATGGCGACGATGCTGCCGGGTTCCAGTACCACGCGGGCGATCAGGTCCAGCGCCTGCTGCGCGCCATTGGTCACGACGATGTCAGCGGCGCGGCATTTCACCCCGCGCGAAAACGCGACATGCCCGGCGATGGCCTCGCGCAGTGCGGGCAAGCCTTCCGGTTGGCTGTAGAACCCACTGTTCTGGGCGATACGGCGCAGCGCATCCTGGGTGCAGCGCCGCCATTCTTCCTGGGGGAACTGATTGCGCGTGGTCGCCCCACCGATGAATTCGTAGCGCAGCACGTCGTCGCGCGCGGGGTGGTGCATGGGCGAGGGCAGCGCCGCCCATTTGCCCAGGTTGGCGGCGCAGGCCAGGTCGGTGGCGGTCTGTACATGGTCGGGCTGCGGCGCCCACGCGTTGACGAAGGTGCCCCGGCCAATTCGGCCGACCAGCAGGCCCTCGTACGTCAAGGTGGCGTAGGTGTCCGATACCGTTTTGCGCGATACGCCCAATTGCTCGGCGAGCAATCGGCTGGGCGGCAACTGCGCGCCAGCTGACAGGCGCCCGGTGGCGATGGCTTCGCGCAGTTGCTGGTAAAGCTGGGCGGCGAGGTCCTTGCGGCCGTTGATGACGAGGTGCAGTTCCATGTTTCATCCTGGGACAGATCGATCTGCGCCAAGGTTACGCGCAAATCGATCCGAAGAAACCAGGCGCTATCAGGACAGGAAACCACCGTCCACGTTCAACGACACACCGGTGGTGTAGCTCGACGCATCGCTGGCCAGGAACAGCACTGCACCGGCCATTTCGCTGGGGTCGGCCACGCGTTTGAGCGGGATCTGCGCCAGCGCCATCTTCAGGATCGCGTCGTTCTTGACCAGCGCCGAGGCGAACTTGGTGTCGGTCAACCCTGGCAGCAGCGCGTTGCAGCGGATACCGAACGCGGCGCATTCCTTGGCGAACACCTTGGTCATGTTGATCACGGCGGCCTTGGTCACCGAATAGATGCCCTGGAATACCCCCGGGGAAATGCCGTTGATCGAGGCGACGTTGATGATGCTGCCACCGCCGTTGTCGCGCATCAGCTTGCCGGCTTCCACCGACATGAAGAAGTAGCCGCGTATGTTCACGTCGACGGTCTTCTGGAACGCACCGAGGTCGGTGTCCAGCACGTTGCAGAACTGTGGGTTGGTCGCGGCGTTGTTGACCAGGATGTCCAGGCGGCCGAACTGTTCACGAATGCTGGCGAACACCTGGGTGATCTGCTCCATTTCACCGATATGGCAGGCAATCGCGGTGGCTTTTCCGCCGTTGGCGATGATCGCGTCGGCGACGTGCTGGCAGCCTTCCAGTTTGCGGCTGGAGACAATCACGTGGGCGCCTTGCTGGGCCAGCAACTTGGCGATGGCCTCGCCGATGCCACGGCTGGCGCCGGAAACGAAAGCAATCTTGCCGTCGAGGTCGAACAGGTGGGTCTTGGACATGAGGGGTTCCTTGTGAGTGTTATCAGAGGTCGGATTTGCCAATGACCGTCAGGCTCATCTGCTCCAGCAGCTTGTTCATGTGGATGAACTGGGCAAAGCGTTTGTCCTGGGTCTGGCCGTGGAAGAAGCGGTAATAGATCTGCTGCACAATGCCGGCCAGGCGGAACAGACCGTAGGTGTAGTAGAAGTCGAAATTGTCGATCTGGATGCCCGAGCGTTCGGCGTAGTAGTCGACGAACTGGCGGCGGGTGAGCATGCCGGGCGCATTGCTTGGCTGGCGACGCATCAGTTGCACGGGCGCGGGATCGGCGGCTTCGATCCAGTAGGCGAGGGTGTTGCCCAGGTCCATCAGCGGGTCGCCCAGGGTAGTCAGTTCCCAGTCCAGCACGCCGATGATCTGCATCGGGTTGTGCGGGTCGAGGATGACATTGTCGAAGCGATAGTCGTTGTGCACGATGCTGGAGGTCGGGTGGTCGGCCGGCATCTTGTCGTTGAGCCAGGCGCGCACGGCTTCCCAGCGCGGCGCATCGGGGGTCAGGGCTTTTTCGTAGCGCTCGCTCCAGCCACGGATCTGGCGTTCCACATAGCCCTGGGGCTTGCCCAGGTCGGCCAGGCCGCAGGCGCTGTAGTCGAGCTGATGCAGCTCGACGAACTTGTCGATAAAGCTTTTGCACAAGGCTTGGGTGCGGCTCGCGTCCAGGCCCAGGTCAGCCGGCAGGTCGGAGCGCAGGATGATGCCGTTGACCCGCTCCATCACATAGAATTCGGCACCGATCACCGCTTCATCGGTGCAGTGCACATAGGCCTTTGGGCAGTACGGGAAGCCATCCTTGAGCTGGTTGAGGATGCGGTATTCACGGCCCATGTCGTGGGCGGACTTGGCCTTGTGGCCGAACGGTGGGCGACGCAACACGAACTCCTGGTCCGGGTATTCCAGCAGATACGTCAGGTTGGAGGCGCCGCCGGGGAACTGACTGATCTTGACCGCGCCGTGCAGGCCGGGAATATGGGCCTTGAGGTAGGGATCGATCAGGCTGGCATCAAGTTCTTCGCCGGGGCGAATCTGGGTCGATTGGTCGTTAAGCGCCATGCTTATCCCTTCTGCTTATTTTAAAGGCCTTGGACTATTGGCTAATCTAATGCGCGCCGCCGCCCAGCGACAAGGTCGGGGCGGCTTAATAGGTTAGCGTGTTGGGGAATGATCAGTTGGCTTGATCCACTCAAATCACCAGCGCGGCGCGTCCCCCTGGGTTGCAGGACAGGTTGGCACCGATCTCGACTTTTGCCAGGTCGATTCCCAACCCCGCGAGCAGATTATTGACCAGCGGGTCGAGCAGCGGGCTCAGCAGGCCGGAAATCACGTCGCTGAGCAGGTTCAACACGCCGGTCAATACATCCACCACCAGGCCCAGCACCAACCCCAGCAGCCCGCTGAGGGTCGGCGTATGGCTGACCAGTTGAATGCCCTTGAGGGTGTCGCTCAGGCTGCCGACCACGTTATTGGCACTGAAACTGAAGTAGCTCGGCGCTTGCTTCACCTCGGGCGGCGCCACATACACATGCGCGCGCGTGGTCTTGGCGACGCTGCTGTCGACCCTCAGGCTCAGGCCACCGACCGCATAGGGCTGGCGTGGATCGCACACGCCTTTGCTGCAGGCTTTCACGCCAAGGTCGAGCAGGGGGAAATCGTCGACTTTCAGTGCCTGGGTGGAAGAAAACAGATTCGACGGGTCAATCTGGCCGACCATCAGCCGCACCGCCGAGGTGGTGCCGGAGACGCTCAGGGATTTGTCAGCGGGGCCGTTGCAGCGAAAGCCGGTCACGTAACTGCTGCCGCTGGCCGCTTCGAGGGCGATATCGATGTGGGTGCCGACATTCGGGTCCAGGGAACTGCCCAGGAGCAAGCCAACCAGGCCGGTGACCACATCGATGACTTTGTTGAGCCCGTCGATGACCGGCAGCTTCACGGAAATCCAGGTCCTGACCTGGGCCGTCCTGACCGAAATCGGCTGGGTATCGATCAACTGCGGGTTACCGATGGCAGAAATCTGCGCGGGCTCGATGACCCGGGTCTTGACCGTAATGTTCAGCAGGCCGAGCACGTCCACCGGCAATTCCACTGCGACAGCACTGGCCTTGTTCGACAGCTGCACGAAGCCCTGGATCAGGTTGAACAGCTGCAGGTTCACGTCCAGTGCGCTCTTGTCCGTGCCATTTTGAACCTTGATCAAGTCACCCAGGTGCAGGATTTGCGTACCCGGTGCAATCAGCTTGATGCTTTCCAAATTATTGATCACCACCTTGACCGCGTCGCCGCCGAGCTTGAGCACATCGATCGCGGCCTGGATCAACTGGCCCACGGTAGCGTCGGTCTTGAGCAACTGCTCGTAGTTGCCGGCGCTGACGTTGAGGCGCACGGCCAGTGCATCCAGGTAACTGAGCAAGCTGATATCGGTGTTAAGCAGGCCTTTCCAGCCCAGGGCATCGATTTGCAACTTGCCGCCGAGCAGCCCGCCGATCAGGCCGTTGAGCGCTGCCGACTGGGTGCTGTCCACCGTCAGCAAGGTGCTGCGCACCGTCAGGCTGGCCACGGGCGGCGCCGGAGCGGCGGCGACGGCGGTGGCGCTCAGCAGGGTGGTCAGGTTGATGGGTTGCGCCGAGAACAGGCTCAGCAGGGCATGGGCAATGCTGGTGGCCACCCGATGGGTGGCCACCACCTGAATGGCGTCGGCCTTGGCCGGGTCGGCGTTGAATACACGCATGAAGTCAGCGCCGGTGCTCAAGGTGCCGCAGGCCACGACCAGGATGCGATTGGCGTCGACGCTGAAGTTATTGCGCAGCGCACTTTGCGTGGCCAATTGCGCGGCGTTGTTATTGGGGGCTGAGCATTTGCCGCCGCGGCTCACCGCTTCCAGCGCAGCCGTGTCGGCGACACGTTGCAGCTTGCGCTTTTCCAGGTACAAGCGGCCGCTATCGACCACCAATAACAGAAACAGCAACGCGATCCCGAGGGTCAATGCACCCACCAGGCCGATGGCGCCGCGTTGGCGGGCCGGGCCGTATCCTTGGCCAAACATTGTGCGTTCCTTCGCGGTCATACACCGGCGTCCTGAACATCCTGCAAGCAGTGTAGTCAGGTTTTACCTGGGTGCTGGCTATTCGCTATTGGTTGCGCGACGGCAATGCCACGGGTGTCAGTACGGGTCGACCGGCAAAGTATTCCATCAGGTTGTCGGCGACCCGTTGCACGGTATCGTGGGTCGCTTCCGGCGACAGGCCAGCCACATGGGACGTCAGCACGGTATTGCTCAGGCGCTTGAGCGCATCAGGCACCTTGGGCTCGTCGTCGAATACGTCGAGCGCGGCGCCGCCGATACGCCGCTGTTCCAGCGCAGCCACCAGGTCGGCGGTCACCACCACGCTGCCCCGGCCGATGTTGACCAGATAGCCATTGGGCCCCAGGGCGTCGAGCGCGTGACGATCGATCAGGTGGCGCGTGCTGGCGCCTCCGGGCGTGGCCAGGATCAGGAAATCCGAGGCGCGCGCCAGTTCCACGGCGGTTGAACAGTAGGTGTAATCCACATCATCGCGAGGTTGGCGGTTGTGGTAGCTCACCTCCATGCCAAACCCCAGGGACGCGCGCCTGGCGATCTCCAGGCCTACGGCGCCCAGGCCGAGAATCCCCAATTGCTTGCCGCCCAGGGAAGGGCGCATCACCTTCGGCCATTCGCCACGGCGCACGGCGGTGTCAGTCTGGGGAATGCCACGCACCAGCGACAGCAGCAGCGCCATGGCATGGTCGGCCACCGACGGCGCATTCACCCCGGCGCCGTTCGTCACCACGATCCCACGGTTGGCGGCTGCCTGCAGGTCGACATGTTCGTAGCCGGCACCGATCACACAGATGATTTCCAGCAGCGGCAGCGCGGCGATTTCATCGGCATACAGCCCCAGCGGGCCACGGGTGAGCACGGCCTTGATCTGGCCCCCGTGAGCCTTGATCGCCTGGGCGCGCTCGGCAGGCGTGGGCGCCAGGATCACATGGAAATCATTGCTCTCGATGATCTGCAGGTATTCATTGATGGTCTCAACCAGGACCAGAACAGTGGTAGTCATCGCAAGGTTCTTCCTGAAATGCTTGAGTGCATGAGTATGCGGGATTTGTAAGAAGGATCGTAGGTTGCTGCAGGGGCGAGCTAGCTCTCGAACGAAGTTGATAGCGCCGCGTACTAGCGTGCAGCCGGCTGCACCGCCTAACCGTTGCTCAGCTAAGTCTTTGCTTATTCGAGAGAATCCCGGACAATCGCGCCCCTGTTGAGGTCGGGGCGCTGCCTGTCAGGTTTTTCTGACTCGTCCCGGCCGTGTGAATGCGGAGATCCGACCGGATGAATGATCAGGCCAATAGCGTCGACCAACGCTATGCAACGACACCTGCAACGCTCACAAGCTGGAGCCGCCAGGACACCACCTGGATGCTTGGGCTGTTCGGCACCGCCATCGGCGCCGGTACCTTGTTCTTGCCGATCAACGCGGGCCTGGGGGGCTTCTGGCCGCTGGTGGTCCTGGCGCTGTTGGCCTTCCCGATGACGTTCTTTGCCCACCGTGGGCTGACCCGTTTCGTACTGTCCGGCCGTGAAGGCTCCGACATCACTGACGTGGTCGAAGAGCATTTCGGCCTCAAGGCCGGCGCGCTGATCACCTTGCTGTACTTCTTTGCGATCTTCCCGATCCTGCTGATCTACAGCGTGGCGCTGACCAACACTGTCAGCAGTTTCATGGAACACCAACTGCACATCATGCCGCCGCCTCGGGCCATCCTGGCGTTTGTGTTGATCCTGGGCCTGCTGGCAGTGGTGCGTTGCGGTGAACAGGTGATCGTCAAGGCCATGAGCCTGATGGTGTACCCGTTCATTGTCGCGTTATTGTTCCTTGCCGTGTACCTGGTGCCGCACTGGACGGGCGGGATTCTCAGCACTGCCAGTGAGGTTCCGGCACCGTCGGCCTTGCTCAACACCCTATGGCTGGCGATCCCGGTGATGGTGTTCTCGTTCAACCATTCACCGATCATTTCGGCCTTCGCCGTGGACCAGAAGCGCCAGTATGGCGCGCACGCCGACGAGCGCAGCTCGCAGATCCTGTCCCGCGCGCACCTGTTGATGGTGGTCATGGTGCTGTTCTTCGTGTTCAGTTGCGTGCTGACCCTGTCGCCGGCGCAATTGGCCGAGGCGAAAGCGCAGAACCTGTCGATCCTGTCGTACCTGGCCAACCACTTCGACAACCCGACCATCGCCTTCGCCGCGCCGTTGATTGCGTTCGTGGCAATTGCCAAGTCGTTCCTGGGCCACTACATCGGCGCCAGCGAGGGCCTCAAGGGGCTGGTACTGAAGACCGGTCGCCGTCCGGCAGCCAAGACGCTGGACCGCATGACCGCCGCTTTCATGCTGGTGGTGTGCTGGGTCGTCGCCACGCTTAACCCGAGCATCCTCGGCATGATCGAGACGCTGGGCGGGCCGGTGATTGCCTCGATCCTGTTCCTGATGCCGATGTACGCCATCCGCAAGGTGCCGGCCATGGCCAAGTACCGTGGGCAGGCGTCGAATGTGTTTGTCACCGCGGTGGGGTTGGTGGCGATTACGGCGCTGGTTTACTCGCTGATTGCTTAAGGCCTGACACAGCCTCCAGCGACTACAGAGATCCAAACGTGGGAGGGGGCTTGCCCCCGATGGCGGCGTATCAGTCAACTATGAATTGACTGGACCACTGCTATCGGGGGCAAGCCCCCTCCCACATTTGTTTGGTGGTGCTGCTGAGGCTGTATTCCAGGGATAGAACGCCGCGTATCTCCAGCTTGCGGTTCGCTGCGGCGGGCTTGGTCTGATTGCTTAAGGCCTGACACAGCCTCCAGCGACTACGGAGATCCAAACGTGGGAGGGGGCTTGCCCCCGATGGCGGTGTATCAGTCAACTATGAATTGACTGGACCACTGCTATCGGGGGCAAGCCCCCTCCCACATTTGTTTGTATTCCAAGCATAAAAAAACGCCGCGTACCTTGCGATACGCGGCGTTTTTCACATCAACACACCGTTAGGCTTGAATCACCGGGATGTTGGCGCTTGCCGCGATCTTGCGGAACTCGGCGATCTGGTCGAAGTTCAGGTAGCGGTAGACGTCACTGGCCATGGTGTCCAGTTTCGCTGCGTAGCCCATGTACTCTTCAACGGTCGGCAGGCGACCCAGGGTCGAGGCCACTGCCGCCAGCTCGGCCGAGGCCAGGTAGACGTTGGCGCCATCGCCCAGACGGTTCGGGAAGTTACGGGTCGAGGTCGACACAACGGTCGAATTCGGCTCTACACGTGCCTGGTTACCCATGCACAGCGAGCAGCCCGGCATTTCCATGCGCGCGCCAGCCTTGCCGTAGATGCCGTAGTAGCCTTCTTCGGTCAGCTGGTGAGCGTCCATCTTGGTCGGCGGCGACAGCCACAGACGGGTCGGCAGCTGGCCCTTGACCTGCTCCAGCAGCTTACCGGCCGCGCGGAAGTGACCGATGTTGGTCATGCACGAACCGATGAACACTTCGTCGATCTTCTCACCGGCAACGCTGGACAACAGACGGGCGTCGTCCGGGTCGTTCGGTGCGCAGAGGATCGGCTCGTTGATTTGCGACAGGTCGATCTCGATGATTTCGGCGTATTCGGCGTCGGCATCGGCTTCCATCAACTCCGGGTTGGCAACCCAGGCTTCCATCGCTTGGGCGCGACGTTCCAGGGTGCGTGCATCGCCGTAGCCTTCGCCGATCATCCAGCGCAGCAGGGTGATGTTGGAGTTCAGGTACTCGGTGACGGAGTCTTTGGACAGCTTGATGGTGCAACCGGCAGCCGAACGTTCAGCCGAGGCGTCGGACAGCTCGAACGCCTGTTCCAGGGTCAGGTCGTTCAGGCCTTCGATTTCCAGGATGCGGCCGGAGAAGGCGTTCTTCTTGCCTTTCTTCTCTACGGTCAGCAGGCCAGCCTGGATCGCGTAGTAAGGAATGGCGTGCACCAGGTCACGCAGGGTGATGCCAGGCTTCATCTTGCCTTTGAAGCGCACCAGGATCGATTCCGGCATGTCCAGCGGCATCACGCCGGTGGCTGCGGCGAACGCGACCAGGCCGGAGCCGGCCGGGAACGAGATGCCCATCGGGAAACGGGTGTGGGAGTCACCACCGGTACCGACGGTGTCCGGCAGCAGCATGCGGTTCAGCCAGCTGTGGATAATGCCGTCGCCTGGACGCAGCGATACACCGCCACGGGTCATGATGAAGTCAGGCAGGGTGTGGTGGGTGGTCACGTCGATCGGCTTTGGATAGGCCGCGGTGTGGCAGAAGGACTGCATCACCAGATCGGTCGAGAAGCCCAGGCATGCCAGGTCCTTGAGTTCGTCGCGAGTCATCGGACCGGTGGTGTCCTGGGACCCCACGGTGGTCATCTTCGGCTCGCAGTAGGTGCCAGGGCGAACGCCTTTGCCTTCTGGCAGGCCGCACGCCTTGCCGACCATTTTCTGTGCCAGGGTGAAGCCCTTGCCGGTGTCGACAGGCGCTTCAGGCAGCTTGAACAGGTCGGTAGGGCCCAGGCCCAGTTCGGCACGCGCCTTGTCGGTCAGGCCGCGACCGATGATCAGCGGGATACGGCCGCCTGCGCGGACCTCGTCCAACAGCACCGGGGTCTTCATTTCGAAGGTGGTGATGACTTCGTCGGTGCCATGTTTGCAGACTTTGCCAGCATGCGGGTACAGGTCGATCACGTCGCCCATGTTCATGTTGGTAACGTCGAATTCGATCGGCAGTGCGCCCGCATCTTCCATGGTGTTGTAGAAGATCGGAGCGATCTTGCTGCCAAAGCAGAAGCCGCCGGCGCGCTTGTTCGGTACAAAGGGAACGTCGTCGCCGAAGAACCACAGCACGGAGTTGGTCGCCGATTTACGCGACGAACCGGTACCGACCACATCACCGACGTAGGCGATCGGGAAACCTTGGCCGCGCATTTCTTCGATCTGCTTCATCGGGCCGGTCTTGCCTTGCTCGTCCGGTACGATGCCTTCGCGGGCCATTTTCAGCATGGCCAGGGCGTGCAGCGGGATGTCAGGGCGGGACCAGGCGTCCGGGGCAGGGGACAGGTCGTCGGTGTTGGTTTCGCCGGTGACCTTGAACACGCGCAGGCTGATCTTGTCGGCCAGGGTCGGACGGTTGCGGAACCATTCGCCGTCAGCCCAGGACTGGATCACGCCTTTGGCATGTTCGTTACCGTTGCGGGCTTTTTCCGCCACGTCGTGGAACGCATCGAACATCAGCAGGGTGTGCTTGAGCTGGGCAGCCGCGACAGGCGCAAGCGTGGCGTCGTCCAGCAGCTCGACCAGGGTCACGATGTTGTAGCCGCCTTGCATGGTGCCCAGCAGTTCAACGGCGCGTTTCTTGTCGATCAAGGGGGAAGTGGCTTCGCCCTTGGCCAGGGCGGACAGGAAGCCGGCCTTGACGTAGGCAGCTTCGTCAACGCCCGGTGGAATGCGGTTGGTGATCAGGTCAACGAGGAATTCTTCTTCGCCAGCCGGGGGATTTTTCAGCAGCTCGACCAGGCCTGCGGTTTGTTCGGCGTTAAGCGGCTGGGGAACGATACCCAGGGCTGCACGCTCTTCGATATGTTTGCGGTAGGCTTCAAGCACAGTTATTACCCTCATCAGTGGTCCCACGGGACGCTCATCCAGGAACGGCCGGCACGCATGCGCTCGGGGGCTTTTTGGGCCGCAAAGCCAGCGCTGCCGGCATTCCTTACAGAAGCTGCTTTCAAAGTTTTACGCCTGCAGAACGGAGCTGATGAGGGTTGGCGAGGGCGTTGACCTACCGAGTCATTCACCATCGCCAACACCGTTCTGAAGGAACGACTGTGCTCGTGACGCTTTGAAAACAGCTTCCAGCGGATTATTGGCGCCTTACAAGGCCGGGTGATTCTACGGCAAAAAAAATCTAAAGGTAAGTTGCGTCACCAAGTTTGCAGGGTGATCAACCTTAGACAAAGGGCTAACATGGCGCACTGTTTCGCTGATCTGTGTGTTTCGCCCATGCCCAACCAAACCATCAAGACCCCCTGCGTCGGCCTGTGCTCCACGGTCTACGGCGATCTCGTGTGCCGTGGCTGCAAGCGCTTTCACCACGAAGTGATCCTGTGGAATGGCTATAACGAAGAAGAAAAACGCGCGGTCTGGCTCAGGCTCGAGCAATTGCTGGTGCAGGTGATGGCCGGCAAGGTACAGGTTTTCGACCCCAAGACCCTGCGCGGGCAGTTGGAGCAACGCAAGATTCGCTTCGTGCCGCACCAATCGGAATATTGCTGGGCCTATCAACTGATTGCGCGTGGCGCGCGGGTGATCAATAACCTGGAGGCCTACGGCATGGTGCTGCTGCCGGAGTTTCGCGACTGGCCCCTGCCGGACCTGCGCGATGCGATTGACCGAGAGTTCTTTATCTTGTCCGAGGCGCATTACCAGCGCTATATCGCTCCGGGATTTCTGAACGATGCCCTCTCTACCTGACGGTACAGGGGCCCCTGTAGGAGCGAGCTTGCTCGCGAAAAACGCCCAGGCAGCGCGTTCATTCTGAATAAACGCGGGGGGCTGAGTTCTTCGCGAGCAAGCTCGCTCCTACAGAAAAGCCTTGAGGCAAGCCCCCTCCCACATTTGATCTTCATTGGTTCAGGGTTGGGTGGCCAGTTCTTCCAGATGGTCCATCAGCGACTGCGGCTTGAGCACCAGCACATCGCTTTGCACCGCATCCAGCACCACCTCCGCCGTATTGCCGATCAACGCCCCGGAAATCCCGGTGCGGGCCACGGTGCCGATAATGGTCAGTGCCGCCTGCAACTGCTGGGCGACATGGGGAATCAGCACATCCGCCGGACCTTCCTTGATGTGCAGGTGTGCATCATCCACGTCGAACTCGGCCTGGAAGGCCCGGCACTGCTCGCGATAACGCGCCTCGATGGTCTCGCTGAGTTGAAACGTCGGGTCTGCCGCCGACAGCATCGGCGACGGGTGTGCGCTGATCACGTGCAACTGCGCCTTGGCCAGGCTGGCGATATCAAAGCCGTGGTCAATGATGGAGTGATGCAGCGAGCGGTGTTCGCTGTCGGTATTGCCCACGTCGATGGCCGCCAGAATTACCCCGCCGGCCCAGGGCGTAGCGGTCTTGACCAGCAGCACGGGCGTGGGGCAATAGCGCAACAGTTTCCAGTCGGCCGGGGTCAGCAGGGCTTTTTTCAGCGGGCTGTCGGGAAAGTGCTGCTTGATCACCAGGCCGCAGCCCTCGGCCTGCTGCACATCGACGATGGTCTCGTGCAGGCTGTCGTTCCACGCTTGTTCGGTGGTGACGCTATACCCGTCCTCCTGCAGGCCGGTCTTGAGCACGCTCAGCAGCGCCGAATGCTCGTGCTTCTTGTCACACACCAGCAAATGCAGGTGCGCGTCGGTCACCCCGGCGATCAGTTTGGCGCGCTTGAGGGCCAGGCTTTCGGAATGCTCGGGCTCGATGACCACCAGGATGCTGCGGATGGCTTGCATGGTCGGTTCTCCAGGAAGGGGCCTGCAACAACTATAGTTGCTGCACGCACGGCGTCATGTTGATGCACATCAAGGGCCATGGCTGGTGGTCTGCGGCGGGGTCGGTATAATCGGCGGCCTTTTCGTCACCCTTTGCCCGTGAGCCCGATGATCCTGCCCGAAATCCACGAATTCCTCGGCTGCCGCACCCCCGACGCCTGGGTCCAGGCCGCGCTGGCCGATCAGGACACCCTGCTGATCGACCACAAAAACTGCGAATTCAAGGCCGCCAGCACCGCCCTGAGCCTGATCGCCAAGTACCACGGCCACGTCGACCTGATCAACATGATGTCGCGCCTGGCTCGTGAAGAACTGGTGCACCACGAGCAGGTGATGCGGCTGATGAAAAAGCGCAAGGTTGAACTGCGGCAACTGTCCGCCGGGCGTTACGCCTCGGGCTTGCGCAAGGTCGTGCGCAACCATGAACCGGTCAAACTGGTGGACACCCTGGTGGTCGGGGCCTTTATCGAAGCGCGCAGTTGCGAGCGTTTCGAAGCGTTGGTGCCGCATTTGGACGAAGAACTCGGCAAGTTCTACTTCGGTTTGCTCAAAAGCGAAGCGCGGCACTTCCAGGGTTACTTGAAATTGGCGTACCAGTATGGAGACGCCAAGGACATCGCCCAGGTGATCGAGCGGGTGAGGGCGGCCGAGCAGGACTTGATCGAGTCAGCCGACGTCGAGTTCCGCTTTCACAGTGGCGTGCCAGCCTGAGGCCACGGCCACGCCGATCAGGACGGTGATTGCGGTCAGCAACAGGATCACCGTCTGTGTGCCAAACGGTGCAGCCAGCACGGCGATCATCAAGCCCGCCAAGGGTTGGGCGAGGTTGTTGAGCAAGGTGATCACTCCCACCGTCTTGCCGAAATCCTGCACCGGAATCACCTGCTGACGGATGCTGCGCATGTAGACGTTGAACATCTTGTCGAAGCCGCTCACCAGCAAAAAGCCCACCGCGTACGCCCACACGCCGGGGCTGATGGCGGTAATCAACGCGCCGACGGCAATCATCGAATACGACAGGCCGCCGAGCACCTTCAGCGCCAGGGTCGAACGTGCCAGGTAGAACAGAATCACCACGGTGACCAGCGCGCCCGCTGCTTGCAGCAGGGCGTAGGCGTTGTTGTCCCCTGCATAGAGTCCGGTGACCATAGCCGCCGACGTGGCCAGCGTTACGCCGATGATCAGGTTCACACCGATGGCCAAGGTGATGATGCGCTTCAACTCCACCAGGTTGCCGATGTGACCGAAGGCGATGCGAAGGGGTTGGAACCAGACCCCCGTGTGCTGCTGCGCATGGGGCTGCAGGTTGACCGTGGTGGTGCGCTGCCAGACCCGCATCGCCAGGTCAGCCAGCACAAACAGCGCGGCGACCCCCAGCACTACCCAGGGCCATGCCCAAACCTGCAGCATCAAAGCGGCCACCAACGGCCCGAGTACCAGGCCGCTCTGGTCGGCGATCTGGGAATAGGACAAGGTCTTGGCATAGGTGTAGTGCTGGAAGATATGCGGCATCAGCACTTCCCGCGCCATGATGCCCTGGGTGGTCAGCACCCCGCACAGCGCGGACAGGATCACCAGCCAATGGATACCGTCGAACAACCCGTGCAGTGCCACCGCCACCACGCAGGCCAGGGCCCGATACACTTGGCTGACATGCAGGATGCGTACGGGCGAAAACCTGTCGCACAACGCCCCGCACACGGGGAATGCCAGGTAGCGCGGCAGTGATTCGACGAAGAACGCCAGGCCAGCCCAAGACACGCTGCCAGTGGTCTGGAACACGATCAGCGGCACGATGAACAGCAGGATCTGGTCCGCCAGCCGTGACAGGAACAGTGAAATGAAGAACGCCAGGTAATCCTTGCGCATGAAGCTCCCTGTCAATGGCGTAAAAGAGTGCAGGCTATTTGTTAAAAACTCTTAAAAGCATGAAGCTTCCCGGCACCGCACGCGGCCGCTGCTCCGGTCGGCCAGCTTGCCACCTATAATGCCGGCCTTTCAATCTGCATTTCTACACTGAGAACTTATGGAAAACCTGGGTCTGGGCAAGGTGCTGATCGTCGAGGACGATGAAAAGCTGGCAGGGCTGATCGCGCATTTCCTGTCGCAGCATGGTTTCGAGGTGCGGGTGGTGCACCGGGGCGATCTTGCCCTGGCGGCCTTTCTGGAATTCAAGCCGAAAATGGTCGTGCTCGACTTGATGCTGCCGGGCCAGAGCGGCTTGCATGTGTGTCGCGAGATTCGCACGGTGTCCGACACACCCATCGTGATCCTCACCGCCAAGGAAGATGACCTGGACCATATCCTGGGCCTTGAGTCCGGTGCCGATGATTATGTGATCAAGCCCATCAAGCCGCCGGTGTTGCTGGCGCGCCTGCGTGCGCTGCAGCGGCGGCAGGTACCTGAGCCGACGGTGCGCGATTACCTGGAGTTCGGCCGGTTGTCGATCGATCGCAGTTGCCGGGTGGTTCGCCTGGGCGATGAGAAGATCGACCTCACCACCATGGAGTTCGAGCTGCTGTGGCTGCTGGCGAGCAGCTCGGGCACCATTCTTTCGCGCGACGACATCCTCAACCGCATGCGCGGCATTGCTTTCGATGGCTTGAACCGCAGCGTCGATGTGTACATCAGCAAACTGCGCGGCAAGCTCAATGACAACCCGCGCGAACCGGTGTGCATCAAGACGATCTGGGGCAAGGGCTACCTGTTCAATCCGTTCGCGTGGGAGGTCTGAATGCTGCGACTGTATCTGCGCTTGTATCTGATCCTCGCGCTTGGCCTGGCCGGTGCGATCTGGCTGGTCAACTATGGCCTGGACGCGTATATGCCCGAGTCCAACGAAACCTATAACCGCGAGGCCCTGCGTGGCCCGGCGTGGGCGTTGGTGGAGCAATTGCGGCCGGTGCAGGGAGAGGCGCGCCAGGCGCGCCTGGATGAGCTGCAACCGCATTACGGGCTGCGCTTGCAGTTGGTGCAGCGCGACAGCCAGCACTTGAGCGAGCGCGAACAGGCACTCCTGGCAAGCGGCCAAGTGGTGGTGCGCGAGGACTTCATGAAGTTCCTCGCGCCCATCGACGATGGCCCGCAATTGCTCCAGATCCAATTGCCGGAAGAGCCGAAATGGCTGTACCTGTGGGCCTATGGCTTCCTCGGCGTGAGCCTGGCCATCGTGCTGTATTTTTGGGTGCGCCCACACTGGCGCGACCTGGAGCACATCCGCCTGGCGGCGCAGCGCTTTGGCGACAACGACCTCGGCTCGCGCATCCTGTTGCCGCGTCGCTCCACCGTGCGTGCGCTGGCCGGGCATTTCAACCAGATGGCCGAGCGCATCGAAAGCCTGATCGCCAACCAGCGCGAACTGACCAACGCGGTGTCCCACGAACTGCGCACGCCCATTGCGCGCTTGTCCTTCGAGCTTGACCAACTCAAGCAGCAGGCCGACCCGCGTGAAAGCCGCGCACTGATCGCTGATATGTACGCTGACCTTGGCGAGCTGGAGGAAATGGTCTCCGAACTGCTGACCTACGCCAGCCTGGAACGCGGCGCGACCCAGGTCACCCGTGAAAGTATCGAGGCCCACAGTTGGCTGGACAGTGTGATCGGCAGCGTGGCGCTGGAGGCCGAGGCTGCGGGGGTGCAGTTGTCGTTGCGCACCTGTGAGGTCGATATCATCCGCATCGAGCCGCGCTTCATGGCGCGCGCGGTGATCAACCTGCTGCGCAATGCCATTCGTTATGCCGAGCGTCGGGTTGAAGTGTCGTTGATCAAGTTTGGCAGCGGTTATGAACTGCGGGTTAACGATGATGGCCCTGGCATTCCATTGGAAGGCCGCGGCAAGATCTTCGAGCCCTTCATGCGTCTGGATGCCAGCCGCGACCGCCGTACCGGAGGCTTCGGCCTGGGCCTGGCGTTGGTCCAGCGCGTCAGCCAGTGGCATGGCGGGCAAGTGCAAGTGCTGGATTCGGAGTGGGGCGGGGCGTCGTTTCGGATGACCTGGGCGTACGCCGAGTAATGTGGGAGGGGCAAGCCCAATGCGAACACCCTACCTGTGGCGAGGGAGCTTGCTCCCGCTGGGCCGCGCAGCGGCCCCAAACAATAGGCCTGCTGCGCAGTCCAGCGCGAGCTTGCTCCCTCGCCACAGGTTAGTTCTCGCTTTTGCTGCTTCCTAGCTAGAACGAATACTCCAGCGCACCCATCACCGACGCCTGCAACCGCTGCTCCACAATCGGGCTCTTGCCTGCCTTGTCCGCCAGATACTGCACATCCAGTAACGTCGAAAAGCGCGTGTTTTCGTTGATCGGCACGCTCCACGCCAGGCTCATGCCATTGCTGACATTGCCGCCGGCGGCGTTGTATGCCTTGAAGCGGCTTCGGGTGGCCTGGCCGGCGGTGACGCCGTACCAGGTTTGCAGGTAATCACGGTCGCCGAAGTGGCTGCTGAGGGCGGCATCGACGCTGCCGTAGCGGCCTTCATACAGGTGGGTGCCCAGGCTCAGTTCCAGGTGGGTATAGGCTTTGCCGGTGTCCTTGTGTTCATCTTCCTCAAGTGCGTGCTCCAGAGTGGCGCCGACAATCACGCCGCCCAGGGTGTAGGCGGCACTTATGCCCACTTGCGGGCGTGTTTTGATCTCGCCCATGCCTTTGAGGCGTTTGGAACCGGCGCCCATGCTCTGGTTTTTATCCTTGCGTGAGTCGCTTGCGCCCACATACGTGCTGAAGCTCAAGGCGTTGCCTTCATAGCCCCAGCCCAGGCCGGTGTCAGTGTCGAGAAAAATGCCCCAGGGGCTGATGACCTTGCCGCCCACCACCGGCGCGGTCATGCGTTCGTCGCTGCCGCTGTAGCGCGGCGCGTTGCCCACGCCGGCCTTGACGCTGTATTGCCAGTCTTCGGCGATGGCCGTGTCGGCGGCGGCGAGCAGGCACAGGGAGGTGAGTGACAGGCACAGGTTTTTTGAGCGCATCAGGCGGTTCTTCCAGTTTAGAAATTCAAGCGGTTGAGGGGCGATTGCATACGTTTGAAGGCGTAGCCCGAAGCGCTCAGGCCATTGATCTGGCGGCTGACGGTGTCGCCCAGGCCATAGCCGCTGCCGGCTACGACCGCATGGGCGTTATCGACGGGCAGCAGGATGTAGTCGGTCAGCGGTTCATCGTGCAAGTGGCCGCGCACCACCAGGAAGCCTTCCTCCACGCGCACGCTGATGCCGCTCAGCGGCGCACCGGGATCAGGGGTGTTGACCATCTGGTAAGTGCCGACGGTGTCCGCCCACGCCAGTGGCAAAGGCGGCGGCTCGATGCGTTCGCCAACGGCAAGGCGTTGGCCGTGGCTGCGGGCGGTGAGTATCTGGCGGCCCTGAACCCTGACCACGTCCAGTTGCACGCGACCCAGTTCGCCAAGGTCTTTGAACCAGAAGCCGAGCATTCTCTTTTGCGCGCGCAGCCAGCCTTGATCGTCGCGCAGCAATTCGAAGTCGCACCCGGCCAGTTCGCCGGACAGGCGCCCGTGATCATCCTTGATCCGGAACACGCCCCAGGAGGTTGCGTAAAATCCGGCCAGGCGCTTGCGGTCGACGGCGGCTGGCACCTGGCGCAGCTTGAGGCCGTGGCTCGGCGCCTGGCAATCGCCGCCACAGGCCGACTTGCCGGTCTGCGCCTGGAGCATCAGGCGCAGGACGTCGGTGGACAACGTCACCACCATGTCTTCGGCATTGCTGTCGTTGGCCATGATGATCACGGCCAGTTGCTCATCCGGCAGGACGCTCAACTGCGCGGCGAAGTCATCACCGCCACCGCTGTGCTGATAGGCACGTATGCCCGGACCCACCGGCTCATCACCGCACGGCGCCAGAAACCAGCCCAAGCCCATCTGGCAGTCGAAATCCAGCGCATTGCCGGTGTTCTGCTGGGTGAACATTTGCTCGATCGAAGCGCTGTCCATTACCCGGTTGCCTTTGTAGACGCCGTTGGCGAACAGCATGCGTACGTAGTGGCTGAGGTCTTTGGGGCTGGCCCAAAGGCTCCCGGCGGCGAGGTCACGTACCTGCGCGTCGTTGCTGGCCTTGCCCGCTTCGTAGCCCCGGGCGCGGTAGTTCATTTGCGCACCGGTGCCGACGAAGCTCGACTGGTTCATTTCCAGCGGCTTGAGCAGGCTGCTCTGCAGGTGTGCCTCGAAGCTTTTGCCGCTGCTGCGCTCGATGGCTGCCCCCACCAGGGCGTAGCCCAGATTGGAGTACGCCACCTGGGAACCCGGCGGGCTGCTCAGCCACACGCCCGAGACGCGCTGCGGCATCTGGCCCATGGCGTAAGTGCTGTGCAGGTCACGCAAATGCTCGCTGGGCAAGCCGGATTGATGGCTGAGCAAACGGCGCAAGGTAATCGCCCGATCTGCCTCGTCCTGGTCGCGATGAAACCGCGAACGCACATGGAACTCGCGCAAGGTGTGCTGAAGCGGCGCATCCAGGGCCAGGCGCTGTTGCTCCACCAGTTGCAATGTCGCCGTGGCGGTGAGCAGCGTGGAGATGCCGCCGGCGCGGAAGGCCGTGTTGGGCGTCACCGGCACGCCCCGCGCCTTGTCAGCCAGGCCGAAGCCACTGGCCCAGATCAGCTCCTGACCATTGACCAGGGCAATCGACAAGCCCGCCACCTCATCGCGGGCCATTTCACGCGGAATACGGCTTTGCAGGTAGCGGACGATCGCGGCGTAATCGCCTTTCTCGATCGATGGCGGGGCGGGCGATTGCCCCTGGCAACCGATCGTGCCCAACAGGCAACCCAGCAGCGGTATACCGCGTAGCGTGCGAAACATGACGAGCACTCGGAGGGTGGCTTGGAGGCTCGAATGCTAAGG
Source organism: Pseudomonas sp. R5-89-07 (assembly GCF_003851685.1). Lineage (NCBI taxonomy): Bacteria > Pseudomonadati > Pseudomonadota > Gammaproteobacteria > Pseudomonadales > Pseudomonadaceae > Pseudomonas > Pseudomonas sp. R5-89-07. Next base: position 2,766,381 of record NZ_CP027727.1, read on the forward strand.
CCGTGGCGGCGCACAATCTTTGAGTGCTTTGTCGGGAAACTGTCAAAGACTGTTAACGCTGGCGAGTGCGGGTGCCAGGCAATCGTCGTTATTTATCCATGGCACTGAGGATCGCGTGGGCGAGCTTCACCCGTTCGGCGTTCGGGTAGTTCTTGTTGGCCAGGATCACCACGCCGATGTCCCTGCTCGGTACATACGCCACGTAGGCGCCGAAACCCGTGGTGGAACCGGTCTTGTTATAAAGCACATTGGCCGGCTGCGCCTGGGCCGGTTTCAGCCAGCTGACCGTGTGCGGCTCCATCGCCATCGGCGTTGAGTTGCCGTCGAGCAACGCTTGCAGGGAGATGGGGTAGGGGTAGCGTTCCCAGCCCAGGCCCTGGGTCATGCCGTCAACGGTGTAGTAGCCGGTGTGGGTGGTGGCGATCGCCTGCTGCAGCGGTTGGCTCAGGGTTTCGGGGTGCATGTTCAGCATCACGTAGCGCGCCAGGTCCTGGGTGCTGGTCTTGATGCCATAGGCTTCGCTGTCGAGTGCGCCTGCGCCCACGCGCACGGGTTTTTCCTGCTTGTCGTAGCCCTGTGCATAGCGGCTGAGCTTGCCTGTGGGTACGTTGAGGTGGGTGTCCTTCAAGCCCAGCGCCGGTAGCAGGGTTTGCTCCATGGCGAAGTTGAACGGCTGGCCCAGGCTTTTGGCCGCGAGGTAGCCGAACAGGCCGATGCTCGGGTTGGAGTAGAGGCGTCGCGTGCCGGGGGCATCGGTGGGTTGCCAGTGCTTGTAGTAATCGAGCATGGTCGCGGGGCTGTCGGCCGCTTCGGGAAATTGCAGCGGCAGACCGCCCGGGGTGTAGGTCGCCAGTTGCAACAGGCTGATGTGATCGAATGCGCTACCGCCCAGTTCGGGCCAGTGCTGGCTGGCACTGTCCGACAGCTTCAGCTTGCCGCTGGCCAAGGCATAGCCGCCGAGCGTCGAGGTGAAGGTCTTGGTCACTGAGCCGACTTCGAACAGGGTGTCTTCAGTGACGGGCTGTTTGCTCTCTTTGGACGCGATGCCGTAGTTAAAGTATTGCGCCTGTCCGTTCTTGACCACGGCCACCGACAGCCCCGCGATGCCCTGTTGCTGCATCAGAGGTCCGACGCGGCCGTCGACGATCTTGTGCAGGTCGGCGGCGGCCAGGCACGGGCCCGAAACCAGTAATAAGGCGCCAATCAGGACGTTTCTTAGGTTTGGATAGGATTCTTCCTGCATATTATTTTCGCTTCCATCTAACGGGTTGACTGAGACTGAGAGCCTGCGCGGGCGCCGCCAATCTAAGCGTTAACCGGGAGAGGTACAAACGATGATATCTTGCGCGAGCCATTAGAAAAGCTAGGGTCAAGCATGTTGCGCTCCCATCTGCCTCTCAATGCCCTGCGCGCCTTCGAGGCCTCCGCCCGGCACCTGAGCTTCACCCGGGCTGCCATTGAGTTATGTGTGACCCAGGCGGCGGTCAGTCATCAGGTCAAAAGCCTGGAGGCGCAACTCAATGTCACACTTTTCAAACGTCTGCCACGCGGGTTGATGCTCACCCGTGAAGGCGAAACCCTGTTGCCGGTGCTGCGCGAATCGTTCGACCGCATAGCGCATACCCTGGGCCAGTTCGAGGCCGGGCACTACCGCGAAGTGCTGGCGGTCGGCGTTGTCGGTACCTTTGCCGTGGGCTGGCTGCTGCCGCGCCTGGCGGACTTCCAGAACCGCTACCCGTTTATCGACCTGCGCCTGTCCACTCATAACAACCGCGTCGATGTCGCCGCCGAAGGCCTGGATTACGCAATCCGCTTTGGTGCCGGCGCCTGGCATGGCACCGAGGCCTGCCAATTGCTGGAAGCACCGCTCAGCGTGCTCTGCGTGCCGCACCTTGCCGCGCAGTTGCACACGCCGGCCGATCTGTTGAAACACACGTTGCTGCGCTCTTACCGCGCCGATGAATGGAGCCTGTGGTTCCAGGCCGCTGGGCTGCCGGCAGACACCCTGGTGCCGCGCAGCATTGTGTTCGATTCGTCGTTGGCGATGATGGAAGCGGCGCTGCAAGGCATCGGCGTGGCGCTGGCGCCGGCGATGATGTTTTCGCGGCAACTGGAGAGTGATGTGATCCGCCAGCCGTTCGAGGTGGGGATTACCACCGGCAGCTACTGGCTGACGCGCTTGCAGTCACGGGCCGAGACGCCGGCGATGCTGGCGTTCAAGGCGTGGTTGCAAGCCAGTTGATGTGGGGCAAGCCTAGCTAAGAAGCAGCAGAGGTAACCTGTGGCGAGGGAGCGTGCTCCCGCTTGACTGCGCAGCAGTCCCATTGTTTGGGGCCGCTTCGCGGCCCAGCGGGAGCAAGCTCCCTCGCCACGGGTACGATGTTCGCCTTGACTGACTGGCATCGGGGCATGCCCCCTCCACCGTTTGATTGTGTCTAGGCGAGGTACTTGCGAAACCATCCCAGGGTTCGCTCCCAGGCCAGGTTCGCCGCCGCTTCGTCGTAGCGTGGCGTTGAATCGTTGTGAAAGCCGTGGTTGGCACCCTTGTAGATAAACGCCTCGTAGGTCGTACCCGCAGCCTTCAGCGCCTGCTCATACGCCGGCCAGCCTTCATTGATGCGCGTGTCCAGTTCACCGTAATGCAGCATGATCGGCGCCTTGATACGCGGCACATCCTTGGCCTCGGGCTGGCGCCCATAGAACGACACGGCCGCGCCCAATTCGGGGTAGGCCACTGCCGCCGCATTGGTCACGCCGCCGCCATAGCAGAAACCGGTGATGCCGACTTTGCCGGTGCTGCTGTCGTGGTGCATCAGCCACTCGATGGCGGCGAAGAAGTCGTTCATCAGCTTGGTCGGGTCGACGGTCTGTTGCAGGGCCACGCCTTTTTCATCGTTGCCGGGGTAGCCGCCCACCGAGGTCAGGCCGTCCGGTGCCAGGGCAATAAAGCCAGCCTTGGCCAGGCGCCGCGCAACGTCTTCGATATACGGGTTGAGGCCACGGTTTTCGTGCACCACCATCACCGCGGGTAATTTGCCGGCGGCCTTGGCCGGACGCACCAGGTAGCCGCGCACCGTGCCGTTGCCCTTGGGCGACGGGTAGGTGATGTAGTCGGCGACGATATCGGGATCGGTGAATTTCACCTGTTCGGCGAGCGCGTAGTTGGGGCTCAGGGCGGCGAGCAGCGCCGAGGCGGTCAGGCCGCCGAAGGTGAATAGCGCAGCGCGGTCGAGAAATTCGCGGCGGTTGAGCTTGCCGTGGGCGTAGCCGTCGTAGAGTTCCAGCAGTTCGGGGGCAAAGTCTTTGGCGGTGAGACGAGTCATCGGTGCAGTCCTCGATCAGCGGTTGCGTCAATGGAGTTAAGGGTCAGTCCGTGCGGCCATGGGCGGCGGCGGCCAGTTGGCCGGTGTCGACCCGCACGAACACCGAGTCGCCGACAGCCGTGAGCACCTCGCCGGCATAGACCTCGCAGATCACCCGCGTCTTGCGCGCCACCTCGCCCTCGACCCGGGCGCGCAGGGTCAGCGTGACGCCCATGGGGGTCGGCTTGATGAACTTGATGCCCAGATTACCGGTCACGCAGTCGATGCGCGGCAGGCTGCCGGGTTCACGCTGTGCGGCACGGTAGTGGTAGGCCATGGCTGTCCAGTTGGAATGGCAGTCCACCAGCATGGCGATCAGGCCGCCGTAGACCAGGTCCGGCCAGCCGCTGTATTTGGACTGCGGCAGATGTTCGGCGACGACGTGCACGCCATCGTCGTGCCAGCGGCTGTGGATATGCAGGCCGTCGGGGTTGCTGGCGCCGCAGCCGTAACAGATGCCTTCGGGTGCGGTGATTTCCTGAAGCGAAGCGCTGTGCATGCAAAGTCCTTGTGGGAGCAGGGGCGACATTTCTGTTTAGCAGGCCTTGGGCTGTGACGCTAGCGCGCGAACCGCTTCGCACCGGCCACGCAGCCGATCACCGCCACCGTGACCAGCAGCATGCCGAGGCTGACCTGCTCATGCAGCAGGCCCGCTGCCAGTGCCAGCCCGAAGAACGGTTGCAGCAACTGCAACTGGCCGACCGCGGCGATGCCACCCTGGGCCAGGCCGCGATACCAGAACACAAAGCCGATCAACATGCTGAACAGCGCGACATAGCCCAGGCTCAGCCAGGCCGGCAGGCTGATGCCACTGAACGACGTGGGCGCCAGCAGCAGGCTCAACGGCGCGACGATCGGCAGCGACACCACCAAGGCCCAGCAAATCACCTGCCAGCCGCCCAGGCTGCGTGACAGCTTGGCGCCTTCGGCATAGCCCAGGCCGCACACCAGCACTGCCAACAGCATCAGCACGTCGCCGGCGGGCGCGGCGCTCAGGCCCTGGGCGAAGGCGTAACCCATCACCAGGGCACTGCCCGCCAGCGAGAACAACCAGAACACCGCACGCGGGCGCTCGCCGCCGCGCAGCACACCGAAGATTGCCGTCGCCAGCGGCAGCAGGCCGATAAACACAATGGAGTGCGCGGAGGTCACGTATTGCAGCGCCAGCGCAGTCAGCAACGGAAAGCCGATCACCACGCCGAGTGCAACGATGACCAAAGGCGCCCATTGCGGGCGGGTGGGGCGTTTTTCCTTGAACAATCGCAACAGGCACAGGCCCAGGATGGCCGCCAGCGTGGCGCGAAGCATGGTGAGAAATACCGGGTCGAACTCCATCACCGCCACGCGCGTGGCCGGCAACGAACCGCTGAAAATGAGCACGCCGATAAAGCCGTTGATCCAGCCCTGGGTGCTGCTGTCCAAGGTGCCGAGCGGGGAGGAGCGTTCCATGGGGGGCGTCCGAAAAAGGGAAGTTGCGTGAAGGCCATCCTAGGGTTGAAGATTGTGACAATCAAAAAATTGTCATGGATACATCCACGATGCCGCGCGCCCGCTACAAGTCGCTGGTCGATACCTTCGCCGAGGACATCCGCTCGGGCAAGCTTGCGCCCGGCACACGCCTGCCCACGCACCGCCAACTCGCCGCCGAGCATGGCCTGGCGCTGGTCACGGCAAGCCGCGTGTACACCGAGCTGGAAGCGATGGGGCTGGTCAGTGGTGAAACCGGACGTGGCACCTTTGTGCGCGAAATCGCCTTGCCACCGGGGCAGGGCGGTGGGCAGATGCCGGTTGCGGCGGGCCTGCTCGACCTGAACTTCAACTACCCGTCACTCCCCGGCCAGGCAGAGCTTTTGCGTAGCGCGCTGCGCCAATTGGCGTTGTCTGGGGACCTGGAGGCGCTGCTGCGCTACCAGCCCCATGCCGGCCGCCCGCACGAGCGCGCGGCGGTGGCGCGGCACCTGTTGCATCGCGGGCTGGCGGTGCAGGCTGAGCAGGTCTTGTTGACCAGCGGTGCCCAGCATGGCCTGGCGGTAACCCTGATGGCGCGGCTCAAACCCGGCGACATAATTGCCGTCGACGCGTTGACCTATTCGGGCTTCAAGGTGCTGGCCGAGACCCTGCACCTGGAAATTGTCGCCATCCCGGCCAGCGCTACCGGCCCGGACCTGGATCACTTGCAGGCCTTGTGCCGCAGGCGCCCGGTGCGTGCGGTGTACTGCATGCCGACCCTGCACAACCCGCTGGGCTGGGTGATGAGCCTGGCGCAGCGCGAGCAACTGGTGACAATTGCCCGGCAGCATCAACTGATGATCATCGAGGACGCCGCCTATGCCTTTCTCGCCGAACAGGCACCGCCGCCGTTGGCGACGCTGGCGCCGGAGCGCACGGTGTACGTCGGTGGGTTTTCCAAGAGTGTCGCCACGGGTTTGCGCGTGGGCTTTATCGCGGCGCCACGGGCTTGGGTCAAGGGGTTGGAGCGCACCGTCATGGCCACCACCTGGAACGTGGCGGGGGTGATGAGTGCGCTGGCCGTGGCTTGGCTCGAAGATGGCACCGTCGCGCAGCTGGAGGTGCAAAAGCGCGAAGATGCCCAGGCGCGGCAGGCTTTGGCTGCGCAGGTACTGACCGGGCTGAGCTATATCAGCCATCCTTCGTCGTATTTTTTGTGGCTGCCGCTGGGGGAAGACGCCCGCGCCGATCAGGTCGCCATGGCCCTGCAGCGCGAAGGCGTTTGCGTATCCACCGCCGAACCCTTTGCTGTCTCGGCCCATGTGCCCCATGCGTTGCGACTGGCGTTGGGGTCAGTGTCGATGACGGCGTTGCGCGAGGCGTTGATCAAGGTGCGCAAGGTGGTGCAATGGTGAGCCTTCGCCGAACGGCTCTCCGGCAGGATCAGTATTTGTAAGCCTGGCGGCCGATCAGCAGCCATGTGCCTTGCTGCTTCTGCCAGACCTGGAAGTTATCGATATCGGTTGGCACTTCGACGCCACTGTTCACCGCCAGGGCGTGAAAGTGGTTGCGCACCAGTGCGGTATCGCCGTTCAGGGTGATGCTCTGGTTCTGCATTTCCAGCGTCTTGAACGCGCTCTTGTGGGTTTCCAGGTCTTCGATGAACTGCGCCTTGTTCTGCACCTTGCCGCTGGAGTGGCCGTAGGTGAGGGTGTCCGCAGTCAGCGCGTGCAGTTGCTTGAGGTCCAGGTGCAGCATGGCCTGGGTCAGTTGGTCGACCGCCTGGGCCACCTCCTTTTCGGCGGGGGCCGGAGCGGCTACGACGTAGCCGGAGAACAGGCACAGAAAACCGATCAGCGCTTTGACGTTTTGCATGGGTAATTCCTTATTGTTGTGGGGAACGACATGATGAGGTCTGTCGTCGTACAACCATGCATTAAATAAGCAGGCAAAGAAAAGGGGGAGCTGGAAATATTCTGAAATTACTCGTCTGTGAGAACAGTGAGCATGCGCTTATCGAATGGGAGTTCGGTCAAACCTGTGGGAGGGGGCTTGCCCCCGAATGCGGTGGATCAGCTAAACATCTGTTGGCTGGTCCACCGCTTTCGCGGGCAAGCCCGCTCCTACATGGGATCGTGATCAGCTGGCTGACAACGGCGGCGTGCGCGGTGGGATCAGGCGTTTGCTGCCGGTGGCTTCAAACGCCGAAGCGAAGCGCAGCAGCGCCGAATCGTCGTAGGCCCGCCCGGCAAACGTCAGCCCGACCGGCATGCCGATATCCGCCATAACGCCCATCGGCACGGTGACGGTGGGCACGCCGAGGTGGCGAATGGCAAGGTTGCCGTTGGCCACCCAAACGCCGTTGCTCCAGGCGATATCGGCGCTGGCTTCGTTGACGTCGGCATCGGCCGGACCGACATCGGCCACGGTCGGGAACAGCACCGCGTCGAGCCCCAGCTCGTTCATCCAGTCTTCCAGGTCCAGTCGGCGGGTTTGCTCAAGGCCGCGCAAGCCGTCGGGCAGGGTGCTGATCTCGTTCCACGGCGTGATACCGCGCTGGGCCATGCGCACGTATTCGTCCATGCCGGCGGCCAGGTCGTCTTCGCGGTTGGGCAGGGTGCCGGGGTCGTGGGGGAAGATTTTCGGGCCGTCGACATCCGCCAGGCGGTTCAACGCCGGGTCGCCGTTGGCGCGCAGGAAGTCATCGAACGCCCAGGCCGACAGTTCCCACAGCTCATCGTGCAGGAACTGCTTGGACACCAGGCCACGGTTGAACACCGTGGGCACGCCGGGGCGGTCGCCCTCGCAATTGGACACCAAGGGGAAGTCCACTTCGATGACTTCGGCTCCGGCGGCTTCCAGCGCCTTGCGCGCGGCTTGCCACAGCTCGATCACGGAGGCACGGGTGTGGATTTTCTGCCCGGTCGGCCCGCCGATGCCGGGGTGTTCACTGGTGCCGGCCTCGGGGTCGGCGTTGATGTACATGCGCGGTACGCCGAAGCGTTTGCCGGCCAGAGCCGCGCTGCCTGCGGCCAGTTCGGCGTAAGACGCCGGGCGTACCGAGCTGACGCTGGGGATCGGCACCCAGGGCTGCAGGCGCCACAGGTCGCCACGGGTATCCGGGTCTTCGGCCACCACCACCTCGAGCACTTCCAGCAGGTCGGCCATGGTGCGCGCAAAGGGCACCACCACGTCCATGGTCGGGGTCAGCGGCCAGTTGCCGCGTACCGAAATCACCCCACGGGAAGGCGTGTACGCACACAAACCGTTATTGGAGGCCGGGCCGCGACCGCTCGACCAGGTTTCTTCGGCCAGGCCAAACGCGGCGAAGCTGGCCGCAGTCGCCGTGCCGGCGCCGTTGGACGAGCCGGAGGCGAACGGCGCGGTAAGGTAGTTAGCGTTGTAGGGGCTTTCGGCGCGGCCATACACGCCACGTTGCATGCCGCCGTTGGCCATGGGCGGCATATTGGTCTTGCCCAGGCAGATGGCGCCGCCGGCCCGCAAGCGCTCGATGGTGAAGGCATCACGATAGGCGATCAGCTTGGCGAACGCCGGGCTACCCGACGCTGCGGTGAGGCCCTTGACCAGGTAACTGTCCTTGGCGGTGTAGGGAATGCCATCCAGTGGCCCCAACGTCTGGCCGTTTGCCCGGCGTGCATCGGACGCTTCGGCTTCCTTCAACGCGTCGGGATTGCGTACCACCACGGCATTCAACGCGGTGGCGGTGTGCGGGCCGTCATAGGCCTCGATCCGCGCGAGGTAAGCCTGGACCAGTTCAACGGCAGTGGTCTGGCCGGTTTCAAGCGCAGCGCGCAATTGGGCAATGGAGACTTCGGTAACGTGCATCACTTTTTTTTCGCCGCCTTCAGGTGGGGGTATGGCGGCAGTCTACGTACAGATATTTGCGAGTGCCAGCTTACTGCTAAGGTAAGCGGTTTGATCATCCCTATTGCGCTCCAAGGAGGAGAACATGCCCAGACCCTATATCGCCCTGGCCGGATTGCTCGGGTTTTCGTTGTACACCGCCGCCACGATGTTGACGGCCGAGCAATCGCTGATCGCGTTTGGGCAGGAGCTGATGTCGCGGCCGGACACCGCGCAGGTGGTGATCGACCTGTACCTGATGGCAATACTGGCGTGTATGTGGATGTACCGGGATGCGCGTGCGCGGGGGCGCTCCGTGGCGTCGTTGATTCCCTATTTCGTGCTGACGGCGGTGTTCGTGTCGGTGGGGCCGCTGCTGTATATCGTCGTCAAAGGTTTTTCCCGCCCCCCACCGAACCAGGGTTGACGCGTGCTCCTGTGGCGAGCGAATGAGCAGGCTCACTCGCCACAGCGGCGGCGGCATGATCAAGGATTGAGGAATGCCTGGTAGTTGTCTTTGGTGATCTGCTGATAAGGAATCGTCAGCTCAGCCGTGTACGGCTCCTGCCTGACCATCTTCAGCGCCAGGTCGATGGAGCCTACCGCCTGGCCCTTGTTGTCTTGATACACCGTGACCAGCAGTTGGCCCTTTTTCACTGCATCCAGCCCTGCCGCACCGCCGTCGCTGCCTGCTACCAGAATGTCCTTGCCCGGTTGCATGCCCGCCTGGCTGATCGCCATGGCCGCGCCGATGGCCATCTCATCGGCGTTAGCGGCCACCGCGTCGATCCTGCGCCCGGACACAATCCAGTTATTCATCAGGTCAATCGCCTTGCTCCGTTGCCACTCAGCGCTTTGCTCCTCAACGATCTTGATGTCGGGGTAGTCCTTGAGCACGGTCTTCACGCCCAGAGTGCGGTTGTGGGTGGCGTTGTTGGACAACAGACCCAGCATGATTGCCAAATTGCCTTTGCCGCCCATTTTCTCCGCCAGATAACGCATCTGGATTTCGCCGGCCCTGATCTCATCCGAGCCGACATACCCCACTCCCGGCGGCACCTCCTTGAACTCGGGGCGGCGGTTGACGTACACCAGCGGGATCTTGGCTTGCTGGGCGTTGAGCGTCATTTTTTGCGTCGCCGCCGTGTCCACCGCGTTGACGATGATTGCGTCCATGCCCTGGGCGGTGAAGTTCTGTACTTGATTGAGCTGGCGCACCACGTCGCCTTGGGCGTCTTCGAATTGCAGCGTGACGCCGGGGAGTTCCTTGGCGTGGGCCGCCATGTAGTCGCGCATCTGTGCCAGGAAAACGTCGTCGACCTGAGCGATGCTCACGCCGATACGCACATCGGCGAAGGCCCAAGGCGTCATTACGAGGGTAAAGAATGCCGCGAAAAGTTGTTTTCTCATGATGTTGCTCCGCTGTTTTTGTTGTTGTTAAAGCGATTCATGCCTGGCGCTTGGCCCGCATCTGCGCCACGGCGGCGGCAAAGTCGGAGTACGACCAGCGTTCGTCGAGGGCTTGCAGCATCAGTTGTTGCCCTGTTTGTGGGGCCAGGCCGTGCAAGGGTGGGTCGGTGTCGAGGTTGGTGGGGAAGGAGTAGCCGTCGGCGGTACAGCCGATCACGACCTGGGCATCCAGGGATGGGTTGGCCAGCAGCACCGGGTAGACCGCCAGCATCATGCGGTCGCGATCGATGGCTTCCATCGGTTTGCCGAACGCCGAGGAAATCTGCAGCAGATTGGCCATACGCTGACGGTCTGGCGTACGGTTGGTGCCGGCGGCATGAAACAGCGCCGGGTTGAAAAACAACAGGTCACCCTTATTCAACGGCAACTGCACGGCATGCTGCTGGAAGTAATCGATAAAATCAGCGCGGCGCCAGGCCAGGTAACCCAGTGCATAGTGCTGGGAGAACGGCAGCAGCTGGGTAGGGCCGGTCTCCAGCGGCATGTCCGAATGGGCAATGGCGCCTTGCAGGGTCAGGTGCTGGGACAGCACATGCAGCGGCAATGGAAAACGCTCGACCTCATCGTCTATCTGAAAACCCAGGTGGTAATCGCGGTGCGGCTGCTGCGCCTGGCCACCCGGGTGCACCACGTTGACCTGGGCGGTCACCTGGAAGCCCGGACCCAACCAGGATTCGGCAATCAATCCGAGCAAGGGGTTGGCGTAGTACTCGGCAAACGATTCGGGGGACTGCAACGCGGCTTTCTGCAAGGCATTCCAGATACGCCCATTGCTGCCGGCCTTGGCGAAGTGATCCGCCGCTACGCCTTGCGCGGCCTCGTTGGCGAATATCGCCGCGAATACCTGGCTGTGACGGTCCACCACCTCCAAATCCTCGTAGCCCCCACGGACGACCATCACCCCAGGCCCCTCGCCAAATACCCGGTGCAGTTCATTCATCACGCCGAGCCGGTCGCTGTTGCGCAAGGTCTGGGCTTGATAAATGGGCACGTTGTGCACGACTTCGGTGCACAGCGGATATTGATCAGCGCTAGCCCGCTGTGCGCAAACCCGGTTGAAATCCGCCAGGCTCACGGCGTCGCCGCGTGCGAAGGCAGGCATCAGGCACCTCCCGGCAGGCTCAGGGCCTGATGCGGTTGTGGAGTGCTGCTGTCGGTGCAACCGACCACGCCTTGCTCCAGGTCGATCACCGAGCCGGTCATCATTCCCGACTCGCGGGACAGTAAAAATGCCACGCTCTGCGCCACCTCCTCCGGTTTGAGCAGCCGTCCAAACGGTTGCGTGGCTTCTGCCTGCGCCAACCAACCCTCTTGTGCGCCGTGATACCGGCGCTGGATTTCATCCTCGTGCGGCGTATCCATCCAGCCGATGTTCAAGCCATTCACGCGAATGCGGTTGCGTAAGGCGCTGAACGCGACGTTCTTGGTCAAGATCGCCAACGCGCCCTTGGACGCGGCGTAGGCGCTCAGGAACGACTGGCCGCCATGCCCGGTGATGCTCTGGATATTCACCACGGCGCCTTCCACGCCCTGGCTGATCATCAGTTTCAGCGCTTCCTGCATCAAAAAAAACGGTGCGCGCACGTTCACCGCGAACAAACGCTCAAACAGTTGCGGCGAAGTGTCGAGAATGGTGCCGCGATCCGACATTCCGGCGCAATTGACCAGGCCATGCAAGGTGCCGAACTGCATGCGCGCCGCGTCGATGATCGCGCGGCAATCCTCGACGTTCTCCAGATCGGCTTCGACAAAAAAAGCCCGGCAATCGAGCTGCGCCAACTGCCGCACCTGTTCTTCGCCCTGGGAGCGACGACGCCCGCAGATGATCAGCCCGGCCGCACCCCGGCGTGCCAGGGTGTGGGCCACCGCCGCGCCGAGGCCTTGGGTGCTGCCGGTGACAACAAAGAACTGGCCGCTGAACGAGGTGGCGAGATCGGTGTAAGGCATGGGGAACTCCTGATGTTTTGTTGTTATTCATCGCCCGGCTCGACGCCGGGCAAAACTGAGACTAGCATTGCAAAACCTCAGTAACGCCTAAAAAACACCTCAAAAAAACCTCAGGTAACCCGCATGCTTGAACGCGCCAAACATTTCTCCCTCAAGCAACTGGCGACCCAGGCCGGCGTCAGCAAGGCCACGGTCGACCGTGTATTGCACCAACGCGGCAGCGTGCATGCGCAAACCACGCGGCGCATCGAACAGGCGCTGGATGAATTGGAGTCGCAGGAGAAGAACGGCCTGGCGGTGGGGCGTACCTTCCATGTCGACGTGATCATGCACACCCCGCAACGGTTCAGCGCAGCGGTGCAGGCGGCAATCACCGCTCAGTTGGCCAGCCTGGCGCCGTTTCGCATCGCGCCGCGTTTTCACCTCTTCGAAGAGATCGAACCGCAGGCCATGCACGATCAATTGCTGCGCTGCCTCAGCACCGGTAGCCAGGGAGTCGTGCTCAAGGCCGCCGATGAGCCGGCGGTGAACCAGGCGGTCAAGCAACTGATTGCAGCGGGGATTCCGGTGGTGACGCTGGTCACGGACCTGCCGCAAAGCGAGCGCATTGGTTATGTCGGCATGGACAACCGCACCGCCGGCCAGACCGCCGCGTACCTGATGTCGCGCTGGCTGTCGGCGCAGCCCCAGGAGGTGGCGGTGGTCATTGGCAGCCAATTGTTTCGTGGCGAGGAAGAGCGCGAGATGGGCTTTCGCGCCTGGCTGCGCGGGCGTGCCGCGCACTTGCGAGTGCTGGATATCAGCGGCGGCTATGGCGTGTATGACCGCACCTTCGAGCGCGTCACTCTTGCGCTGAAACAGCATCCCGAGCTCAGGGCGGTCTACAGCGTCGGCGGTGGCAACCGTGCGATTGTCGACGCGTTCGCCGCGCTCGGCCGCCCATTGGAAGTGTTCATCGGCCACGACCTGGACCAGGAGAACCGCCAATTGCTGCTTGAGGAAAAAGTCGCCGCGATCATCGATCACAACCTGCAGATCGATGCGCGTCATGTATTCCTGCACATCCTGCAATACCACCGGCTCTGGAAGGCCGGGCCGATTGCGCCGTCACAGGTACAGATCGTGACACCGTTCAACCTGCCGGACTAAGTACGCCCACAACAACATCAGGAGTTCGACCATGCTACGTATCGCTGTTTTAGGTGCCGGGCGCATCGCCAAGATCCACGCGGCCAATGTCGCCGCCCATCCCAACGCCACGCTGGTGCTGGTGGCCGATCCCTGGCGCGAAGGCGTCAATGCGCTCAGCACGCAACTGGGTTGCGAGGCGGCGTACGACTGCGCCGCCGTACTGACTCGCACAGACATCGATGCCGTAGTGATTGGCACACCCACCGATACCCATATCGACCTGCTGCTGGCCGCCGTCGCCGAGGGAAAGGCGGTGCTCTGCGAAAAACCCATCGACCTCGACATCGCCAAGGCCCGCAGCGCCGCCCAAACGGTTGAGCGCCAGGGCGGCAGGGTTATGCTCGGTTTCAATCGGCGCTTCGACCCCGACATGCTGCGCCTGCGCGAGGCCCTGGATAACGGGCGGATCGGCGCCGTGCGTCAGGTGATCATCACCAGCCGCGACCCCGGCCTGGCGCCCCGTGACTACCTGAAGCATTCCGGCGGCATTCTGCGGGATATGACCATCCACGACTTGGACACCGCCCGGCATTTACTCGGCGAGGAACCGGTGCAGGTCAGCGCCTTCGCTAGCCGCTTGGTGGACCCCAGCCTGGAGCAGATCGACGACTACGACAGCGTGATGGTGTTGCTGCGCACCGCCTCGGGCAAGCAATGCCACATCAACTGTTGCCGTGAGGCGGTGTACGGCTATGACCAGCGTGTGGAGGTTTCGGGTGCCAACGGCGTGTTGCTCACCGACAATCATCGCCCAAGCACCCTTCGCCATTGGAGCGCCGACCACACAGAGGCGCTGGAGCCGCTGCAGCACTTTTTCCTGGAGCGCTATGCGGATGCCTATCGCAATGAACTGACGCAGTTTATCGACGCGCTGAACAACGGCAGTGAGCTGCCTACCGGCGTGCGTGACGGGTTGTATGCGTTACATCTGGCGGATTGCGCGTTGGAGTCGGTGAGGACGGGGAGGAGTGTGGCGGTCAATTACGGCCTTTAGCACGGAACGCGTTGGGGGGCGGGTTGGCCCGCCCCCCAACCGATCAGATGCCTTTGGTCGATGGCAGGAATATCGTCAAAATGCCCGCCAACGGCAGGAACGAGCAGATCTTGTACACGTATTCGATGCCGTGGTTATCCGCGAGCAAACCCAGCAGTGCCGCACCGATCCCGCTGAAACCGAACATCAGGCCGAAGAATATCCCGGCGATCATGCCGACATTGCCCGGCACCAGTTCCTGGGCGAACACCACGATGGCCGAAAACGCCGAGGCGATGATGAAACCGATGACCACGCTGAGCACGGCGGTCCAGAACAGGTCGACGTAGGGCAGGACAAGGGTGAACGGTGCGGCGCCGAGGATCGAGAACCAGATGACTGTCTTGCGGCCGATCCGGTCGCCAATCGGCCCGCCGGCGAAGGTGCCCACGGCCACTGCGCCGAGGAACAGGAACAGGTACATCTGGGAACTGGCGACCGACAGCTGGAATTTTTCGATCAGGTAGAACGTGAAGTAGCTGGTCAGGCTGGTCATGTACCAGTATTTGGAGAACACCAGCAGTGCCAGCACCACCAGGGCAAAGGTCACGCGTCCCTTGGACAACCCGTGGGTCGGCTTGCTGCCTTGCTTGAGCTTGAACAGGTTGAGGTGGTGGCGGTACCAGCGACTCAAGCCGTACAGCACCAGGATCGCGAACACCGCAAACAGGCCGAACCAGGCGATATGAGACTGGCCGTAGGGAATGATGATCGCCGCCGCCAGCAACGGGCCGAACGCACTGCCGGTGTTGCCGCCGACCTGGAACGTCGATTGCGCCAGGCCGTAGCGCCCGCCCGAGGCCAGGCGTGCCACGCGGGAGGTTTCCGGGTGAAACGTCGACGAGCCGACCCCCACCAGACCCGCCGCCAGCAGAATGGCCGGGAAGCTGCCGACAAACGCCAGCATCAGAATGCCGATCAAGGTACACACCATGCCGGCGGGCAACAGCCAGGGCTTGGGATGACGATCGGTGTGGTAACCGATCCAGGGTTGCAGCAGCGATGCGGTCAGTTGGAAAGTCAGGGTGATCAGGCCGACCTGGGTGAATGTCAGGCCATAGTTGGCCTTGAGCATCGGGTAGATCGATGGCAGCACGGCCTGGATCAAGTCGTTGATCAGGTGCGCCAGGGCGCAGGCGCCAAGCACACGCATGACCAGCGGGCTTATCTGGGGCGCAGTGGTTGCAGCGGTGGGTGTCGCGGTGAGGGTCGACATGCAGGCATTCCATACAAGGCAGCGAACAGGGCTAGACACTACGTGAGCGGTCAGCCCATTTCTAATTGTTTCGGGAGCTATGCTAGATTCGTCGAAAATGCCTGTCTCGCGAAATTCGGGCGCAAACCATTGCAAAAAGGGCGAAATCATCAAATCCCTCGACCAATTCCTGCATGAGATCGATGAAGGCGATTGGGCCGTCATCAGCTCGGCCACCGATTACCCGGAAAACTGGGTGATTCCCGAGCACAGCCACAACAAGCATCAACTGCTCTACGCCATCGGCGGTGTGATGGTGGTGTACTCGGCGCTGAACCAGTGGACGGTGCCGCCCAACCGTGGCTTCTGGATGCCCTGCGGGCAGGTGCATGCGCTGCGCTGCGTGGGCACCTTGAAAATGCGTAGCGTATTCGTGCGCCCGGACAGCTTTCCGAACCTGCCGACCGAGCCGAAGACGGTGACGGTTTCACCGCTGCTGAGTGAACTGATCAAGGCTTCCGTCAGCTTGAAGCCGCCTTACGCCGAGGATTCGCGTGACGCCAGGATCATGCGCCTGATCCTGGATGAGCTGGCCATCCTGCCGGCGCTGCCCTTATCCCTTCCGCAGCCCGCCGACCCGCGTATCCACCAGATCTGCCTGACCCTGCAGCAAGACCCCGGCGACGCTTCAACCGTGGCGGATTGGAGTGAGCGCCTGGACCTCGATCAAAAAACCATCCAGCGCCTGTTCCGCCGCGAAACCGGCATGACCTTCGGCCAGTGGCGCCAGCAGGCACGCTTGTTGTTGGCGTTGGAGCGCATCGCGGTGGGCGAGAAGATTATCGATGTGGCGCTCGAGTTGGGCTATGAAAGCCCCAGCGCCTTTACCAGCATGTTCAAGAAACAGTTTGGCAAGACGCCGAGTCATTTTTTCAAGTAGCGCCGCGGGTCACACCGGCACGCTGGGGGCGGCGTGACGCCAGGTACGCCAGCAAGGTGGCGACCACCAGCAATGCCGCACTCAGCTCGAACGTCGCCTGGTAGCCGCGCAGGTCGAAGGCCACGCCGCCGACCGTGGCGCCTGCGGCAATCGCCAATTGGATGATGGCGACCATCAGCCCACCGCCGGCCTCGGCGTCGTCCGGCAAGGTGCGCGACAACCAGGTCCACCAGCCCACCGGCGCGGCGGTGGCCACCAGGCCCCAGCTGCCCAGCAACACGGTGGTCATGACTGTCGAACCGCCGAACTCCACCAGCGCCAGCGCGATGCCCGCCATGATCAGCGGGATGGCTATCAGCGTCGGGTACAGGGTGTGCTTGAGGAAACGCTCAATCAGGACGGTACCCGCCAGGCCGGCCAGGCCAAGCACCAGCAGTATCAACGACAGCGTGGTCACGTCGACCCGCGTGACGCTTTCCAGGAACGGCCGCAGGTAGGTGAACAGCATGAACTGGCCCATGAAGAACACGCTCACGGCCACCATCCCCAGGGCCACCGCCGGGTTTTTCATCAAGCGCAGCACGTTGGCGGATTTGGCCTCGGCGCGGTTCTTCAGCGCAGGCAGGCTCACCAGCAGCCATACCAGTGCGATCACGGCCACCGGCACCACGCAGAAAAACGCCCCGCGCCAGCCGATGATCCCACCGAGAAAACTGCCCAGCGGCGCCGCAATCACCGTCGCCAGGGCGTTGCCGCCGTTGACGATGGCCAACGCACGCGGCACCTGGGCTTCTGGCACCAGGCGCATCGCCGTGGCCGCCGACAGCGACCAGAAGCCGCCAATCGCCACGCCGATCAACGCACGCCCGAGCATGAACACCAGGTAGTTGGGCGCGAACGCCACCACGCTGCCTGAAACAATCATCAGCAGCGTCAGCGCCATCAACAGGCGTTTGCGGTCCACCCGCGCGGCAACCGCGGCGATCACCAGGCTGGTGAGCAGGGCAAATACCCCGGACACCGAGATGCCTTGGCCGGCCTGGCCTTCGGTGATGTGCAGGTCGGCGGCCAGCGGCGTCAGCAGGCTCACCGGCATGAACTCGGAGGCGACCAGGGCGAAGGCCGCCAGCGACATGGCCAGCACGGCGCCCCAGTGTGGGGTTTGAGGAGTCTTGGACATTACTTCAAATGGCTCTGGAAGAAGGTGGTGAGCTTGGCGAACGGGATCAGGCCGACCCGGTCGTAGAGATCGACATGCCCCGCGTTCGGGATGATCAGCAATTGCTTGGGCTCGGCGGCGCGCTGGTAGGCGTCTTCGCTGAATTCGCGGGAGTGTGCGTCAGCCCCGGCAATCAGCAGCAGTGGGCGCGGTGAAATCGTCTCGATGTCGTTGAACGGGTAGAAGTTCATGAACTTCACGTTGCTGGTCAGCGTCGGCCGGGTGGTGCTCAGCTTCGAAGCGCCCGCCGGGGTGACTTCGCCACGCGGGGTGCGGTAGAAGTCGTAGAACTCATCGCCCACGGCGTTGCCGGTGAGGGTCTGCGGCGTGCCGCCGGTGTAGACGGTGTCGCCGCCCTGGAACTCGACGTAACGTTGGTTGGCCGCCTCGCGCAGGATCTGCTGGCGCTGTTGCAGGGTCACGCCGTGCTTGAGGCCGTTGCGGTTGGCCGCGCCCATGTCATACATGCTGACGGTGGCGATGGCCTTGATGCGCGGGTCGATCTTCGCCGCGCTGATCACGAAGCTGCCGCTGCCACACACGCCGATGGCGCCGATGCGTTCACGGTCGACCAGCGGGCGGGTGCCGAGGAAGTCGACGGCGGCGCTGAAGTCTTCGGTGTACATGTCTGGGAGCACAGCGTTGCGCGGCGTGCCGGCGCTTTCGCCCCAGAAGGACAAGTCCAGGGACAGCGTGACGAAGCCCTGTTCGGCCATTTTGGTGGCGTAGAGGTTGGCGCTTTGTTGGCGTACGGCACCCATCGGATGGCCGACCACAATGGCGGCGTTCTTCGAGCCGGTGGCGAGATTTTTAGGCGTGAACAACGTGCCTGCAACCTGCAGGCCGTATTGGTTGTTGAAGGTGACGTTCTCGGCCGTCACCTTGTCGCTTTTGTAGAAGTTATCGGCACCGTTGGACATATCGGCTCCTAATGAGTAAAGGGAAGTCACCAGCAAACCCAGCGCGAGCAGGAGGCGTTTCATAGGGATGTTCCTTGCGAAGTGTTCGAGCATTTTCCCGGTGGCGACGGTGCTTCTGTAGGACATTTGACCGGATTACTTGCCTGATCCTCTGAGTTTCAGGGATGGGTGACGACGCGTGGAGCTGGCGCGGGTAAAGTCTGCTCAAGAACAGTTGAGTGAAAAAACGGAAGGGCCCGCTATGACGACCCATCAAACGCCGCTGAACGCGCTGACCCAGTGCATCGCTGCTCGCGTCCCGTCGCCCGGCGACTTCCCGATGCCGATTCCCGGCCTCGGCTTCTATCGCCGCGAACAGCCGGCCGCACCGGTGGTGTGCATGGTCGAGCCGAGCATCGTACTGGTGGTACAGGGCGAGAAGCAGTTGTGGGTGGGCGGCGAGGGCTATACCTATGACACGTCGCGATTTTTGGTGACTTCGCTGGATATCCCGGCCAACTCCGAAGTGCTGGTCGCCAGCCCCGAGCAACCGTGCCTGGGGCTGATGTTCAAGCTGGACCTGCGCATGCTCGCCGAGCTGATCGCCCAGGGCGACCTGCCGCCGACCCGCGAGCGCGCCATGATGAAGGGGGTGGGCATCGGCACGGTGACCGACGGCATGCTGGCGGCGTTCGCCCGCCTGGTGGCGCTGCTCGATGAGCCTGAAGCGATACCGGTGCTGGCGCCGTTGATCCAGCGTGAAATTCATTACCGCTTGTTGAAGAGCGACCAGGCCGGCCGGCTGCGCCAGATCTGCTCGGTGGACGGGCAGGGCTACCGGATCGCCAAGGCCATCGATTGGCTGAAATTGAATTTCGATAGCGCACTGCGCGTGGAAGAACTGGCCGCACGCGTGCAGATGAGCGCGGCAACCTTTCATCATCACTTCCGGCAACTGACCTCGATGAGCCCGTTGCAATATCAGAAGTGGCTGCGCTTGAACGAGGCACGACGCTTGATGTTGAACGAGCACCAGGACGTGTCCAGTGCTGCGTTCAAGGTCGGCTATGAAAGCCCGTCGCAGTTCAGCCGCGAGTACAGTCGGCTGTTTGGCGTGCCACCCAAGCGCGACATGGCCGCGCTGCGGGGCAGGGTGTAATACCAAGGTTTTTTGTAGGAGCGAGCGTGCTCGCGAAGAACTCAGCCCTCCCGCTTTTATTCAGAATGAACGCGTTGCCTGGACGTTTTTCGCGAGCAAGCTCGCTCCTACATGACTGGGCGGGTGTCAGTGGTCTGCCGGGGCCAGGTTAGCGTAGAAGATGCAGCCGATCAGCCGCGCGAACAGGCTCAGGGTTTCCGGCAGGTTGGGGTCGTCGAACAGCATCGCACGCGAATCCAGCGCGCACAGCGCACCGAACAGGCGCCCGTCGGGCAGGAAGATCGGCGCGCCGGCATAACTCTCGATGGCGTACTGCTTGACCACCGGGCGTGAGGCAAAGCGGCCGTCATGGCTGATCTGCGGCACGAACAAGGCTTGCGGGTCGATGCAGAACTCACTGCACAAGGTGGTTTCCAGGTCGAGTACGTCATCGACGTGGATACCCATTTGCATCGGGTCGTAGGCGGAGCAGACCACCCATTCCAGGTCGGTGAATTTGGCGATGCCGGCAAAACGCATCCCGGTCAGGCGGGTGACCAGTTTAAGGATGTTGGTGGTTGCTTCGATTTCTGCGATGGCGGCGCGTTCTTCGGCGCTCAGTAACGATTGGGCAGGGGTGACGCTTGAAACCATGTGAACACTCCAATGGCGTGGCCGCAGGCAGCGACCACGCACAGTCAGGCTTAGTTAATCCGTGGGTGCTGTTGCACCAGGTTCTCGCGCTTGGCCTGGAGCGCGGCAATTTCGGCGTCGATGTCTTCGATCTTCTGCTCGATATTGTCGTGGTGCTCTTGCAGCAGTTCCTTGGCTTCCTCCATGTCGGAAGCCGCCGGAGCCGCGCCGCGCAGCGGTTTGTTCGCAGTTTCCTTCATGGTCAGGCCAGTGACCAGGCCAACCACGGCGAACACCATCAGGTAGTAAGCGGGCATGTACAGGTCGTTGGTGCTTTCCACCAGCCAGGCCACTGCGGTTGGGGTGATACCGGCAATCAGCACCGAGACGTTGAAGGCGCTGGCCAGGGCGCTGTAGCGCAGGTGAGTCGGGAACATCGCCGGCAGCGTGGAGGCCATCACGCCGATAAAGAAGTTAAGCACAATCGCCAGGATAAGCAGGCCGCTGAAGATCAGCCCGGTCTTGCCGCTGGTAATCAGCATGAACGCCGGGATGGACAGGAACAGCAGGCCGATGCTGCCGGCGATGATGAAGGGTTTGCGGCCAACCTTATCGCTGACAAAACCAATGAACGGCTGCACGAACAGCATGCCGACCATGATCGCGATGATGATCAGCACACCGCTGTTTTCGGCGTAGTGCAGGTTGTGCGACAGGTAGCTGGGCATATACGTGAGCAGCATGTAGTAGGTCACGTTGGTGGCCGCGACGATACCAATGCAGGTCAGCAGGCTGCGCCAGTGCTTGGTGGCGATCTCTTTGAATGACACCTTGGGGCCATGGCTCAGACCTTCGCGGTCGCCCTGTTCGAGCTTGTCCACGTGTTGCTGGAATGCCGGGGTCTCTTCCAGCGCATGGCGCAGGTACAGCCCGATCATGCCCAACGGCAGTGCCAGGAAAAACGGCAGGCGCCAGCCCCAGGCTTCGAAGTCCGCCTCGCCGAGCACGGTGGAAATCAACACCACCACGCCGGCACCCAGGACGAAGCCGGCAATCGAGCCGAAGTCCAGCCAACTGCCGAGGAAGCCGCGCTTGCGGTCCGGAGCGTATTCGGCGACGAAAATCGACGCGCCGGTGTACTCGCCGCCCACCGAGAAACCCTGGGCCATTTTGCACAGCAGCAACAGGATCGGTGCCCAGATGCCGATGGATGCATAGCCGGGAATCAGGCCGATGGCGAAGGTGCTCAGGGACATGATCACGATAGTGGCGGCCAGGACTTTCTGCCGCCCGTACTTGTCACCCAGTGCGCCGAAGAACAGGCCGCCCAGTGGACGAATCAGGAAGGGTACGGAAAAGGTGGCCAGTGCAGCGATCATTTGTACGCTGGGGGACGCGTCGGGGAAGAACACCTTGCCCAGCACATAGGCGACAAACCCATAGACGCCAAAGTCGAACCATTCCATGGCATTGCCCAATGCGGCGGCGGTGATCGCCTTGCGCATCTTGTTGTCGTCGACAATGGTGATGTCGTTCAAACCGATGGGTTTGACGCGTTTCTTACGTAATTTCATGCGGGCCACTCTAGAAGCTGAACGGGGAGGTGCCATCGCCGCGATGGCACCGCTCTGTCACTTCAGATACAAGCGGACACGAAATAATTCACCCACTGGGCTATTTTTTCTCGAATTAACCAAAATGTCCTTAATTCAAATGTGGGAGGGGGCTTGCCCCCGATGGCGGTGTACCAGTCAGCCTATTTGAAGCTGACCCACCACTATCGGGGGCAAGCCCCCTCCCACATTGTCCAGCTGTGTGCCTGCAGAGGCGGGGACTTACTGGTTAGACTTATGCGGCCAATAGGGAGGTCATCTGATGCCAAACAACCACTCACGCCTCATCTACCGCCAACCACAGCCTGCTGACGTCGGGCGCTTATTCGCCATCTTCGGCGACCCGCAGACCAATCTATTCAATCCTTCCGGCCCTATGGTCAGTATCGATGACGCCCAGCGCCTGCTGGAGCGTTGGCTGGATCAATGGTCTGCCTTGGGCTATGGATGGTGGGCGATTGCGCGGCGCGAGGCGCCCGAGCACATCATCGGTTTTGGCGGCATTGCACCGCTCAACTACCTGACAGTGCCGCGCATCAACCTCGGTTATCGCTTCGCGGTCGAGGCCTGGGGGCAGGGCTATGCCACCGAGGTGGGGCGCGACGCCTTGGTGCTGGCGTTTGACACACTGGGTTTGCCGGAGGTCTTCGGGCTGGTTCGACCGGACCATGCCGCCTCTATCCGAGTACTGGAGAAGATCGGCATGCAGCCATTCGGGGTGCTGGATGATGTGCCCGGTAAAGCGCCAAGCCTGGTGATGCGCGCTTGTCATCCTACAACTGCTTCGGCCTGACACTTTCTACACCCTCGCAAATCCTCGCTGACAGCAATCTTTCAGATTGACACTGTTCAAACACCTCGATATAAAAGCCACAGTTGTACGACGACATATGACGTTACATATGTCCTACCTAACAAAAATAAAAAGTGATGCCATGAATCTGAACGAGCCCATCAGTGCCCATCGTGTTGGCCAGGCGGTCGGCAGCTATCGCTGGACGATCTGCGCGATGCTGTTTTTCGCCACCACCGTCAACTACCTCGACCGCCAGGTGCTCAGCCTGTTGGCCCCGCAACTCTCCACGCAATTTGGCTGGAGCAACACCGATTACGCCAACATTGCGGCGGTTTTCCAGTTCGTCTATGCGATTTCCATGCTGTTTGCCGGGCGGTTCGTCGACAAGATCGGCACCAAGGCAGCCTACGTGGTGGCCATCGGCATCTGGTCTACCGGCGCGATCATGCATGCGTTCTCGGTGCAGATGGGTGAGGGCATCGCGGCGGTCAGCAGTGCCATCGGCCTGGCGGTGATTCCGGTGTCGATTGCCGGTTTCATGTTGTCACGCGCGGTGCTGGCGATTGGCGAGGCGGGCAACTTTCCCATCGCGATCAAAGCCACGGCCGAGTACTTCCCCAAGAAAGAACGCTCCTTTGCCACCGGGATCTTCAACTCGGGCGCCAACGTCGGCGCGATCCTGGCGCCCATCTGTGTGCCGTTGATCGCCGGCATGTGGGGCTGGGAAGCAGCCTTCATGGTTATCGGCATGCTGGGCTTCATCTGGGTGGCGGTGTGGGCTGCGGTGTACGAAAAGCCGGAGCAGCAAAAGCGCCTGTCGGCCGAGGAGCTGGCCTACATTCGCAGTGACCAGACGGTGCAGCCGTTCACCCCAACCACTGCGGACGCCCCCGCGAAAAAAGTCTCGTGGTTCAAGTTGCTGACCTATCGCCAGACCTGGGCCTTTGCCTTCGGCAAGTTCATGACAGACGGCGTGTGGTGGTTCTTTCTGTTCTGGCTGCCCACTTACCTGTCGGCGCAGTACGGCATGAAGGGCGCCGATATCGTGATGCCGCTGGCCGTGCTGTACAGCATGACCATGGTCGGCAGTATCGGTGGCGGCTGGTTTCCCAGCTACTTCATGGCACGGGGCGATGCGCCCTATGATGGCCGTATGAAAGCCATGCTGGTGATCGCGCTGTTCCCGCTGGTGGTGTTGCTGGCGCAGCCGCTGGGCTACATCAGCTTCTGGGTGCCGGTATTGCTGATCGGCGTGGGCGCCTCGGCGCACCAGGCGTGGTCGTGCAATATCTTCACCACGGTGTCCGACATGTTCCCGCAGAAAACCGTCGCCTCGGTGGTGGGTATCGGCGGCATGGCCGGGGGCTTGGGCGGAGTGGTGATGACCAAGATTGGCGGTTGGGTATTCGATTACTACAAGTCCATCAATGACATCCACACCGGCTACATGATCATGTTTGCGATCTGTGCCGTGGCGTACTTGGTAGCGTGGAGCGTGATGAAGACGCTGGTGCCGCGCCACAAGGAAATTACTGACCTCTGAGTCACTGTGCCGGAGCGGGCAAGCCGCTCCGGCCGTGTCGGTTTACTGATTGCGCGTGACCCGCCAGACCGTGTTGGCCAGGTCGTCGGCGATGATCAGCGCGCCTTTGGGGTCCACCGTCACACCCACCGGACGACCACGGGTCTTGCCATCCTCGCCGCGAAAGCCCGTGGCGAAGTCCACCGGCTCACCGGCCGGCTTGCCGTTGCTGAACGGCACGAAGATCACCTTGTAGCCCACCGGGTTGTCGCGGTTCCAACTGCCGTGTTCGCCAATGAATACGCCGTCGGCGAATTTTTCGCCCATGGCCGGGATGGAAAAATCCACACCGAGTGCCGCTACGTGCGAGCCCAGGCTGTAATCGGGCTTGATCGCTGCGGCCACCTTGGCCGGGTTTTGCGGCTGCGCGCGTGGGTCGACGTTCTGGCCCCAGTAGCTGTAGGGCCAGCCGTAGAAGGCGCCTTCGCGCACCGAACTGAGGTAGTCCGGCACCAGGTCCGGGCCCAGTTCATCGCGCTCGTTGACCACGGTCCACAATTGCCCCGTGCCCGGCTGGATGCTCAGCGCGGTGGGGTTGCGCAGGCCGGTGGCGTAAGGCTTGTGCGCGCCGGTCGCGGCGTCGATCTGCCAGACCATCGCCCGGTCGATTTCCACTTCCATGCCGCGCTCGGTGATGTTGCTGTTGGAGCCGATGCCTACATACAACTGGCGTCCGTCCTCGCTCACCGCCAAGGACTTGGTCCAGTGGTGATTGATCTGCGCCGGCAGGTCAGTGAGTTTGCTCGGGGCGCCGCTGGCTTTGGTCTGGCCGTCGGTGTAGTCCAAGCGCACCAGCGCGTCCTGGTTGGCCACGTAGATTTTGCCGTCGGCGTAAGCCAGGCCATAGGGCGCGTTGAGGTTTTCGGCGAACACGGTCTTCAGTTCGTAAGTGCCGTCACCGTCGGCGTCACGCAGCAGGGTGATGCGGTTACCACTTTTGACCTTGGTGTTGCCCTCGGCCTTGATCAGGCTGGCGATCACGTCCTTGGGCTTGAGCTTGGCCGCACTGCCGCCACGGCCTTCAGCGACGAGGATGTCGCCGTTGGGCAGCACCAGGGTTTGGCGCGGGATCGCCAGGTCGGTGGCGATGGCGGTGATGCTATAGCCTTCCGGCACCTTGGGTTTCTGGTCGCCCCAGGCTGCGGGTTCGGCGATCTTCATGCTCGGCAGCAGGCTGCTTTGTTGAGCTGGCAACTTGGGGTCGGGGCCATGGACTTGGGTCTTGTCGCCTTCGCCGCCACACGCGGTGAGTAACAGCGCTGTGCTCAGCAGGGTCAATGCGGGGAGGGTTTTCATTGGGTAGCTCCCGAACGCAGGTTAGTCAGGCCGATCCACGTGGCCACCACCGCCAGCAGCGTGACGACCACCGACAGCACCAGCCCGGTCGGCATCATGGCGTAGGCATCCTTGGCATGTTGGAAAGCGTTGATCAGCCCCAACACCCAGGCGGCCAGCAACAACAGGAAGTAGGCGGCAGGGCGCCCGGCCTTGCGTTCGGCGCGCACCAGATTGACCAGGGCGAACAACAGGGCGAACCCACTGAACACCAGCGCGCCGGCGATCAGCCAGGAGGCGAAGTTGGCCCATTGAATTTGGTAGGTCTGGCCGTAGGCAATGTCGCTGAGCAGGGCGCCCAGGAACAGCGGCACGCTGCCAGCGAGCAAGGTCGCATGCAGCGGGCCCGGCGTGCGGCGATAGGCGGTGAGGGTAGTCATGAGTGGGGCAGCTCCTTATCGTTCGGCACGCCTGGTTAGACGTGCGATGACTTTGCATAGAGACTTTGCATAGAGACTTTGCATAGGAAAGGAGCGCGCTATTTGTGAGAAAGTTCACCCAGGGTTCGTATCGGGATGTTTTTCGAACCCTTGGCCACAGGACTCACCTAAGCCTGTAACCCTTTCCCTGATTGCTTATGACAGGCGTTCCCATGACCCATCCTCGCATCGGCTTTGCATGCCAGTACAAGCATCCCGAGCGGCTACCGTCCGCCAGCGCCCTGAAGCTGATCGAAGGCCCGTTCAACCCGCGCACCACCACACTGCGCTGGATGGACAGCGTCGAGCCGCAGGTGGCGCGGGATAAACTGGTCGAGGTGGTCACCCACAACCTGGCCGCGCAATTGCGCCTGCTGGCCTATGTCGCCGAACTGCCGCCGACCTTGCGTATGCTGCGCCTGAGCAGTGATCTGCTGCCGTTCTACAGCCACCCGAAAGTGGCCGCCGTGTATCAGGACCCAGCCATCGCGCGCCAATTGCAGGAAGGCTTTGCCGCCATCGGTGAGCTGGCGCGGGCATCGGATATCCGCCTGTCGTTCCATCCTGGCCAGTACTGTGTGCTGGGCTCGGAAAACCCCGGCGTGGTGGAGAACAGCCTGGCCGAGTTCGAATACCACGCCGACATGATCCGCATGATGGGCTACGGCCGCCGCTTCCAGGACCTCAAGTGCAACGTGCACATCGCCGGGCGCCTGGGCGTGGAGGGCACGCGGGCGGTGTGGTCGCGCCTGTCCGAAGTGGCGCGCAACTGCATCACCTTTGAGAATGACGAAAAGACCTACGGCCTGGACCATTGCCTGCAAGTCGCCGACCTGGCGCCGGTGGTGCTGGACATTCACCATTGCTGGATCAACGAAGACCACTACATCGACCCCGACTCGCCACGTGTCGCCCAGGTGATCGACAGCTGGCGTGGCGTCCGGCCCACCATGCATTACTCCCAGCCCCAGGAAAGCCTGCAGGCGCTGGGGTTTGACGCCGAGCACAAGCTGGAAATGGCAGCCTTGTTGAACGTGGTGTCCAAGCGCGACCTCTACGCCCACAGCGCGCAAATGTGGAACCGCTGGACCAACGACTATGCGCTGCAGTTTCTCGACCGCTTCGACATCATGCTCGAAGCCAAGGACAAGAACGTGGCCGCCCTGGCGTTCTACCGGTATTGGCAGCAACGCGCGGCTTGAAACATGGCATGCTTTACCGCCCGACAAAGGAAGCGTTCCATGGCTACCCTGCACCTGCTCTGCGGCAAGATCGCATCCGGCAAGTCTACCCTCGCCAGCAGCCTGGCCACTGATCACGCTGCCATCCTGCTCAGCGAAGACCACTGGCTGGCCACGCTGTATCCCGGGCAGATCAAGACCATCGCCGATTACCTGGCCTGTGCCCGGCAGATCCGCGGTGTGGTGGAGCCGCTGGTGATCGAGCTGCTCAAGTCGGGCGCCAATGTGGTGCTGGATTTTCCGGCCAATACCCTGGCCAATCGCGAATGGCTGCTTGGCCTGGCGCAGGCCGCCCAGGTAACGCATTGCCTGCATTACCTGGAACTGGACGACGCCGCCTGCCGTGCTCGACTGCACGCACGCAACGCCAGCGGCGAGCATGATTTCGCCGCCACCGACGCCGAATTCGACCTGATCACCCGCCACTTTTGTGTGCCCAGTGAAGAGGAGGGGTTGGTGATCGAGGTGCATCGACCGTGAGTGCTGAACGACCTATCGGTATTGACGCCAACGGCTATGTTGTCACCGTTGGTGCGGTGCCCGTGCAGCCTGAGTTCGAGCCCTTGCTGGCGGATGTGGTGGCGACGCTTTCACAGCCCGCATTCGGAATGGATGGCATTTACCTTTATGGCAGTGTCGCCCGGGGTGATGCCAATGCCGAAGCGTCCGACCTTGATCTCACCCTGATCCTGCGTGATGCCCCCGACGCGCGCATGCTCGAGCAGCTTGAGCTGGCGCGGCTGGCGCTGGAGCAGCGGCATACCTGTGTAACCAAGGTCGATTTCGATATGGGTCACCACGAACAGGCATTGGCGCCGGAGAACCACAACCGTTGGGGGTTTTGGCTCAAGCATCATTGCCGATGCCTGTGGGGCGATGACCTCGCGGTGCGGTTCGAGCCATTCAGGCCCTCCCGTGACATCGCCCTGGCGCTTAATGGTGATTTTGCCGAGGCGCTGGGCAGTTATCGTGCAGCTATTGTTCAAGCCGAGGCAGTGGAGCAGCGTCTGCGCTTACAGCGCGAAGCCGCACGCAAATTGATTCGCTCCACTCATACGCTGCGCTCACCAGAGGCATCGATGTGGCCGCAAACGCTGGAAGAGCATGTGGCAATGTTCCGGCAGCATTACCCGACAATGATCACCCAAATCGCATACTTCCTGTTCGAAGCCAGAAATCCCAGCGCCGAGCGCGAGGCGTTCCTGCTGCGTCTTGATGCATTCATTGACTGGATGACGTCACAACCGCAATAAACCCACAACCTGTGGCGAGGGAGCTTGCTCCCGCTGGGGCGCGAAGCGGCCCCGCTCTTAGCTCTAAAGAATGGGCCTGCTGCGCAGTCCCGCGGGAGCAAGCTCCCTCGCCACAGGTACGGTGTACGCCTTGGCTGACGGTTATCAGGGCCGCGGCCTGTGTCTGGATGGAACATCTGCACGCCTTTCAGGCTCTACCCCAAGAGCCCCGAAAGGACCCCATCCCATGAAAGCGCTGAAAATCGCTACCTTCAACATCAACGGCCTGCGTGCCCGGCTGCCCAACCTGCTGCATTGGCTGGCGCGCGAGCAGCCGGATATCGTCTGCCTGCAAGAACTCAAGGCGCCGGAAAGCCTGTTTCCCTTTGCTGATTTCGAAGCGGCCGGCTACGGCGCGATCTGCCTGGGCCAGGCCTCGTGGAACGGCGTGGCGATTCTCGCCAAAGATGCGCAACCGCTGGAAAGCCGGCGCGGCTTGCCCGGTGATGACAGCGACGAGCAAAGCCGTTATATCGAAGCGGCCGTGCATGGCGTGTTGGTCGGCTGCCTGTACCTGCCCAATGGCAACCCGCAACCGGGGCCGAAATTCGACTACAAACTGGCCTGGTTCGAACGCCTGATCGACTATGCCCAGGCGTTGCAAGCCAGTGATCATCCGATAGTGCTGGCGGGGGATTTCAATGTGGTGCCCACCGACCTGGACATCTATAACCCGCGCTCCTGGCTCAAGGATGCGTTGCTGCAACCCGAAAGCCGCGCCTGCTATCAGCGCCTGCTCGAACAGGGCTGGACCGACTCAGTGCGCCATCTGTACCCCGAAGAGCGGGTGTATACGTTCTGGGATTATTTCCGTCAGCACTGGCAGAAGAATTCCGGCCTGCGCATCGATCACTTGTTGCTCAACCCTGCGCTCAAGCCGTATCTGAAGGACGCGGGCGTCGACGCCTGGGTGCGCAACGAGGCGCATGCCAGCGACCATGCGCCGACGTGGATTCAGCTCGGTACGCGCAAGAAGCGTTAACTGGCCGGCGTAGTCGCGAGCAGGCGCTCGACGGCCGCAAACGCGGCATCCCGGCGCGCCTGCCAGTCGCCCCGGATCACCACCACAGGCTGGCGATGCGCATGCATCCAGTCCAGGCTGGCCTGGAAGAATGCGCGGCGATCCGCCAGTTGCGGTTGGCAGCGCTGGCCGTCGGCGCTCCATTCCACGTCTTCCGGCGACAGCAGCAGGTGCAGGTCGTAGTGACGCGCCAGCAGTTCGCGGTCGAGCCAGCCGGGGCAGTCGCCAAACAGGGTCTGGCTCCAGAGCTGGTTGGTCAGCAGGTGCGTGTCGAGGATCAGCAATTCAGGCTGCGCGGCGCGAGCGGCGTCTTCCCAGGCCAACTGGCCCTGGGCGATGGCCGGGATGTCCGCCAGGCAGGTGTCGCGCTGATGATGGTCGATGAAATAGCGCACGTATTCACCCACCATCAACCCGCCGAAGTGTGCGTGAAGTTCGGCCGCCAGCCAGCTTTTGCCGCTGGATTCAGGGCCTGCCAGTACCACCACCTTCATGCGCGCAACGCCGGGTCGGCGCGCCATTCACGCCAGCCTTGTACGGCAATCACGGTGAACAGCCCATAGAGCGCGGCGGTGAGGTAGAGGCCCTTGTAGAGGAACAGCCCGACGAAAATCACATCCACCACGATCCACAACGGCCAGCACTGCACGCGTTTTTGCGCCATCCACACCTGCGCCACCAGGCTGAAGCCGGTGAGGGCTGCATCGAGCCAGGGCTGGGCGGCGTCGGTCCAGTGGGCCATGGCGGCGCCGAGCAACAGGCTGAATACCGCGCCGATGGCCAGGCCGATCATGATTGCCGGCCAGCCCAGGCTGCTGACCTGGCGGCCTTGCTTGACCGCGCCGGCGCGGGTCCATTGCCACCAGCCGTAGAGTTGCAGCACGGCGTAGACCACCTGCAGCAGCATGTCGGAATAGAGTTTCACGTCGTAGAACACCCAGGTGTAGAGCAACACCATCACCAGGCCGATGGGCCAGCACCAGGGGTTTTGCTTGACCGTCAGCCAGACAGCGATCACCCCCAAGGCGGCGGCGAACAATTCAAGCCCGGACATGGCGGTTCCTTGGGAGAGTGGAAGAGGGCGCTGATTGTACCTACAGGTCATCCATCCTCAAACAGCAGCGTTCCCGAAGGCTGGGGATCAGTCGCTATCGGCGGTGATTGACCCATTGCTATCGGGGGCAAGCCCCCTCCCACAGGGGATCTTCATTGTTCATGAAGTGGCTGCTTGCACACGAAACCGAATCAACATGTGGGAGGGGGCTTGCCCCCGATGGCGGTGGTTCAGTCATCTGCAATCTCTACTGACCCACCGCTATCGCAAGTCCATCCCAACGTCAGACTTTGAATTGGCGCAGTAGCCCATCAAGCTGCTCACTCAAGCCGCGCAATTGTGCGCTCGCCACACTCGACTGCTCGGCCGCCAGCGCGGTGCTGTGGGACAAACCCGCCGCCTGGGTGACGTTCTGGTTGATGTCTTCCACCACATGGGCCTGTTGCAGGGTGGCACTGGCAATCGAGGCGTTCAGGCCGTTGAGGTTTTGCAGCGCCTGGCCGATGGCATTGAGGCTGGCGCCGGCCAGGCCGGCTTGTTCGATGGTCAGTTGCGAAGCGCTGTGGCTGTCGCTGATCACCTTCACCGCCGCTTCCGAATGGCCCTGCAGGCGCTCGATCATCGTCTGGATTTCAGCGGTGGACTTCTGCGTGCGCTGGGCCAGCAAGCGCACTTCGTCGGCCACCACGGCAAAGCCACGCCCCTGCTCGCCGGCGCGGGCGGCCTCGATGGCCGCGTTGAGGGCAAGCAAGTTGGTCTGGTCGGCAATGGAACGAATCACTTCCAGTACGCCGCCGATCTGTGTGCTTTCACTGGACAGGGTACGGATCACCTCAACGGCCTGGCTGATGGTGCTGGAAAGCTGGTCGATCTGCTGCAGACTGCTGTCGATGTTGACCTGGCCTTGTTGCGCCTGAGCCTGGGCATCGCGCATTTCGCTGGCGGCGTGCTCTGCGTTCTTGGCCACGTCCTGCACGCCGTAGGTGACTTCGTTGACGGCGGTGGCCACCAGTTCCATCTGCTGCGACTGCTGCTGGCTGCGGTCGTGGGCCTGGCTGGCGTTGTGGCCCAGCTCGGTCGACGACTCTCCCAGGGCGTTGGCGCACACCTGCAATTGGCCGACCACCTGGCGCAGCTTGGCGGTGAAGGTGTTGAAGTGCTGGGACAGCAGGGTGACCTCGTCGCGCCCGTGAGTATCCAGGCTACGGGTCAGGTCACTTTCGCCGCTGGCGATATTGCCCATGGCGTTCACCGCGGCCTGCAACGGCTGCACGATGCTGCGCGCGATCAACAGCACCAGCAGGGTCATGATCAGCGCGATGCCCACGCCGATCGCCGAGGCTTTCCATACCTGGCCGGTGAATTCGGCCTGTACGTCGTCCACGTAGACGCCCGAGCCGATGATCCAGCCCCAGGGTTCAAACAGTTGGATATAGGAGGTTTTCTGCACCGGCGCATCGGCTCCCGGCTTGGGCCAGCGGTAATTGATGACGCCGGCACCCTTGGCCTTGGCCAGGATCACGAATTCATTGAACACGGCAAACCCGTCCGGGTCGCGGATCGCCGAGAGGTTCTGGCCGTCCAGCTTGGGGTTGGCCGCGTGCATGATCATCACGGGGGTGAGGTCGTTGATCCAGAAGTAATCGTCGTGGTCGTAACGCAGGCCACGCACCGCGCTCAGGGCTTGCTGTTGCGCCACTTCGCGGGTGAGCACCCCGGTTTTCTCCAGGTTCTGGTAATAGCTCAACACACCGCTGGCGGTTTGCACCACGTGCTGGGTCTGCAGGCGCTTGGCCTGGTAAAGGTCGTCATGGATCTGTTTGAGCATCAACGCGCCCAAGGTCAACAGCATCAGCACGGCGACTACCAGGATCAGCCAGAGGCGTCGGCTGATCGACATATTGCGCAAACTGTTCATCGTCCTGTCACTCCGTGCCTTTTATAATTGTGGGTGTTGCATCGACTTTTACGGCTTGTCTGATAGGCTTTCGGCCCGTAATCGAAAAACCTGAGTACTGCCTGATTTTTCACGCAATTTTTGCAGTCCGGCATTGAGAATCAACGCCGGGCGCTGCTGCGTGCTCGTTGTCAGTGAACTTTAAAAAATACTGAGAGGCACGCCAGGCGCGTGACCTTTGGAGAAAGCATGGATTTTTGGACCGCCATACAGGCATTGATTCTTGGCGTAGTCGAGGGGCTGACAGAGTTCCTGCCGATCTCCAGCACCGGCCACCAGATCATTGTCGCTGACCTGATCAACTTCGGCGGCGAGCGTTTCGAGGCCTTCAATATCATTATCCAGCTGGGCGCGATCCTCGCAGTGGTCTGGGAGTTTCGCCGCAAGATCCTCGATGTGGTCGTCGGCTTGCCTACCCAGCGCAATGCCCAGCGGTTTACCGTAAACCTGATCATCGCCGTATTGCCGGCAGTGGTCCTGGGGGTGATTTTCGCTGACCTGATCAAGCATTACCTGTTCAACCCAATCACCGTGGCCACGGCACTGGTGGTGGGTGGCGTGATCATGTTGTGGGCGGAACGTCGTCAACATGCCGTTCATGCCGAAACCGTCGACGAGATCACCTGGAAAGACGCGCTCAAGGTCGGCGTGGCCCAGTGCCTGGCCATGATCCCCGGTACTTCGCGCTCCGGGGCCACGATTATCGGCGGCCTGTTGTTCGGCCTGTCGCGCAAGACCGCCACCGAGTTTTCGTTCTTCCTGGCCATGCCGACCATGGTCGGTGCTGCGCTGTACTCGGGCTACAAATACCGCGACCTGTTCCAGCCGGCGGACCTGCCGGTGTTCGCCATTGGTTTTGTCACCTCGTTCATCTTCGCGATGATCGCGGTCAAGGGCCTGCTCAAGTTTATCGCCAACCACAGCTACGCAGCCTTTGCCTGGTACCGCATCGCGTTCGGTCTGGTGATCCTGGCGACCTGGCAATTCGGCTGGATCGACTGGACAGCGGTCAAGCCATGAATATGCAGCATCCGCGCCTGAAAGCAGTGATCTTTGTACTGCTGTGCGCCGCGCCACTGCTGGGTTCGGCGCTGCTTTGGCATCGTGGCGACACTGTCATCCCGCTGGCGGCTTACGGCGTGGTCAGCGTGATGGCGTTCTTTCTGTACTGGAGCGACAAGCGCAAGGCGCAGACCGAGGCCCGGCGCATCCCGGAAAACATCCTGCACGCGGTCGAGCTGGCGGGCGGTTGGCCGGGTGCGCTGATCGCACAGCAGGTGTTCCGGCACAAGACGCGCAAAGTGTCCTACCAGGTGCTGTTCTGGGTGATCGTGCTGCTGCATCAGGTGTTCTGGCTGGACCAGCTGTTTCTCGGCGGTACGCTGCTTTCAATCCTCTAGCAGCAACCCGACCTGTGTGCGCTTGGGCAGCTTGCTCACCACCAACTGGTGGGAGCGCTGCAACAAGCCACGCAGTTCCTCGGGCCCCAGCGGGTAGGGCGTGTTCATGATGATCCACTGCGCGCGTGCCAGGTAGGGCGCCGGGTGGATGCCCGGGCGGTCGACATGGCCGAGGAACAGTTCCTTGTCGACCTTGAACGCCAGTGAGTCGCCGCGCAGGTTCTGCAGCGCGAACATCTTGTTGCCGGCGATCGAGAACACCCGCACGCCGCCCCATTTGTAGTCTTCACGCGCGCCCGGCAGGCTCAGGCAGAATTGCGCGACTTGTGCTTCGGTCATGCTCATAACAGGCGATCTCCACAGCCCTTGAAGCCTTCTTCCAGGTAATCGATCCAGGCGCGGATAGCCGGCTGCACGCCGCGCCGGTGCGGGTACACCGCCTGCAACCAGCCGCCGGGCAGCGACCATTGCGGCAGCAGTTGCACCAGCCGGCCGCTGGCCAATTCCTCCTCGCAATACATCATCGGTAGCACCGTGAAGCCCACGCCCATGAGGGCGCTGGTCTTGCGTACGATGAAATCTTCGATTCCCAGGCGAGCCTCCATGACCAGCTCGTGGGCGTTACCCTGTGGGTCGATGATGCGTTGGTGCACCATGCGGTCTGCCTCAAGCGCGCCCATTATCGGCAACTGCTTGAGGTCTTCCAGTGTTTCGACCCGCCGATCACGCATGAACGCCGGGCTGGCCACCAGCACGGTGTGCGCCTGGCGCAAGCGCTTAGTGACCAGCAACGGGTCTTCGTCGCCCAGTTCGCGCACGCGCAGCGCGACGTCGATGCCTTCGGCCACCAGGTCGACGCGCCGGTTGACCAAGGTCATGTCCAGTTGCACCAGCGGGTGTGCAGCGAGGAATCCTGCAACCAATTCCGGCAGGATCTGTTGGGCCAGGCCTACCGGGCACGTGACCCGCAGACGCCCACGGGGCTCGCTGGACATGCTGGCCACCGCCTCATCGGCCATCTCCGCTTCCAGCAGCATCGCCTGGCAATGGCGCAGGTAGCGTTCGCCGACGGCGGTCAGGGTCAGTTGCCGGGTGGTGCGTTGCAGCAGGCGTGCGCCAAGGCGTTCTTCGAGCTCGGCAATGCGCCGCGACAGTCGCGATTTGGGGATCCCCAACAGGCGGCCGGCAGCGGCGAATCCGCCGGCTTCGACGACTTTGGCAAAATAGTAGAGGTCATTGAGGTCTTGCATGGTCAGCCTATTGTCCCGTCAGTAGGACAATCTATCGCATTGCAGGTGGCTTATCGACCATTGGTTGGGTGCGTAGCATCAACACCATCTGATCGCCCCTGACGATCCCACCTCGGAGACTCACCATGAAACTGTTGCATATCGATTCCAGCATCCTCGGCGACAACTCGGCTTCCCGTCAGCTCAGCGCCGGTGTGGTCAAGGCCTGGCAGGCCGCCGAAGCGGGCGTTGAAGTGACTTACCGTGACCTGGCCAGCGAAGGGATCAACCATTTCTCCGGCGCCACCCTGGGTGCCTTGGGCACCGCCGCCGAACTACGCGATGCCGCGCAAAAGCATGAAGCCGAACTGAGCGCGTCGTCGCTGGCTGAATTCCTCGCCGCCGATGCCGTGGTGGTGGGTGCACCGATGTACAACTTCACCATCCCGACCCAGCTCAAGGCCTGGATCGACCGCATCGCCGTCGCCGGCCAGACCTTCCGCTACACCGAAGCCGGCCCTGAAGGCCTGTGCGGCAACAAGAAGGTCATCATTGTCTCTACCGCCGGTGGCCTGCACTCCGGCCAGGCGTCGGGCGCCGCCCATGAAGGTTACCTGAAGTTGCTGTTCGGTTTCCTCGGCATCACCGATATCGAAATCGTGCGCGCTGAAGGCCTGGCCTACGGCGACGAAGTGCGCAGCAAAGCGTTGAGCGACGCCAACGTGCTTATTAACGAACAATTGTTCGCCGCTGCGTAAGGCTTATGTAAATTTGCGCCTCGCCCGGTTTCAATCTGAAGCCGGGCGCCTAAACTCTGTATTCTGGTCGCCTGAGCGCGAGCGGAGTACGGAGTTTTTTTGTTTTATGGCCCAGGTTATGCAGGCTTGGGTTCATTACCCCGGAATTTTTATACGACCTACCGGCTCTCATGCAGCAAAGGTGGACATCCCATGATGCGACTCTGTGCTGTTCTGGTTCTTACCCTCTGCGGCGGCCTGCTTTCAGTGCACGCCGCGCCTGCGCCGCACCCGCATTGGAGCGTGGGCTTTCATCGCATGAGCGTGCTCGACCCGCTGGATGCGCAGCCGATGAAGGCCATTGCGTTTTATCCCTCCACCGACGCCGAGCACACTACGGTATTGGGCGCCTATCATGTGGCGGCCGGCGAAGATGCCAAAGTCGCTATCGGCCGTTTCCCGATGCTGATGTTGTCCCACGGCAATACCGGTACACCGCTGGCCCTGCATGACCTGGCCACTTCGCTGGCGCGCAAGGGCTTTGTGGTGGTGGCGGTGCTGCACCCCGGCGACAACTACAAGGATCACAGCCGCCTGGGCACGGTGAGCAATTTGTATGGCCGACCGATTCAGATTTCCCAGGCGATCACCGCGACCCTGGATGATCCGATGCTGTCGCCCTTCGTCGACATCGACCAAGTGGGAGTCATCGGCTATTCGGCCGGCGGCGAAACCGCGTTGATCCTGGCGGGTGCCAAGCCTGACTTCGAACGCCTGCGCCGCTATTGCCAGCAGCGCCCGGAGGACCGTGACGCCTGTACCACCAAAGGTGAACTGGTGGTCGACCGTGACGACCTGCAGCCCCAAGCCGACCCGCGCATCCACGCGCTGATGCTGATGGCGCCGCTGAGCCTGATGTTTGGTCGCCATACTCTGGCTGACGTGCACGTACCGGTGCTGCTCTACAGCGGCGACGGTGACAAATTGGTGGCTGTGGACAAGAATGCCGCCGCCCTGGCGCGCAAGCTGCCGGAGCCGCCGGACTTCAAACTGCTGGCCGGGGCAGGGCACTTCGTGTTCATGGCGCCGTGCGACAGTGACCAATTGGCAACCATGCCGGCCATCTGCACCGACGCCGACGGTGTGGACCGCGAAGGTATCCATCGCGATCTGATTTCCGAGGCGGGGCGTTTTTTCAGTCACACCCTCGGCGAGGCCACCCGCGCCGGGTTACAAACGGCTGATCAGTAAGCGCGACGCTTGAGCAGCACGGTCAACGTCAGTGCGGTGACGGACAGCAGCGCCGCGCAGAAGAAGATCCAGCCGTAGCCGAGGTTCAGTGCCACCGCGCCCATCAACGGTCCGGCAATCGCCAGGGCCAGGTCGAAAAATACCGCGTACGCACTCAGCCCGGCGCCACGGCTGCTGTCCGGCACGCGCTTGATGGCCTCCACCCCGAGCGCCGGGTAGACCAGTGACAAGCCGAAACCGGTCAATCCCGCGCCGATCAGCGCCACGCCGGTCGACGGCGCCAGCCACAGCAGTGTAAGGCCCAGGGTCTCGATGAGCATGCAGGCGATGGCGGCGGTGAAACCGCCCACGCGGCTGATGGCCGAAATGAACAGCAGGCGCGACGCGATAAAACACACGCCAAACACCGTCAGGCAATACGCCGCGCCAGTCCAGCCGCGGTTGAGGTAGTACAAAGTGATGAAAGTAGTCAGCGTGCCGTAGCCGATCGAGGCCAGGCACAGGCTGGCGCCGAACGGGGCGATACGTCCAAACACCGCCCAGAACGGCAGGCGCTCGCCGCGCACCACCGGCACCGAGGGTTTGTTGCGGATCAGCACCAGGCCCAATGCGGCCAGCCCGGTCAGCGCCAGGCCCAGGCTGGCAAAGCCATAGTCGGCCACCATCACCACCCCCAGCGGCGCGCCGATGGCGATAGCGCCGTAGGAGGCGATGCCATTCCAGGAGATCGAACGGGCGGTGTGCTCGGTGCCGACCGCACCCATGCACCAACTGATGGTGCCCACGCCAATCAGGCTCTGGGCCACGCCCAGCAGCAACCGGCCGACGATCAGCACCGCCAGGCTCACCGTCGGTATGCCCTCAAGGAGCACCGCGATAAACGTCAGCACGCCACTGATCAGGATTCCGGCCAGGCCCAGCACAATCGCGCGCTTGGTGCCGACGTTATCCGACATGCGCCCGGCCATCGGCCGACTGAGCAAGGTAGCCAGATACTGCGAACCGATGGTGACGCCGGCCACCACGGCGCTGTAGCCAAGATGTTCGTGCACATAGCCTGGAATCACCGCAATCGGCAGGCCGATGCAGATAAAGGCGATGAACGTGTAGAAGACGATGGAGACGATCTGCAGGGTGATCGACAGGGAGGAGGGGGCGGCAGGCATGTGAACTCATTCGCTGGCGGGCGGTATGGCCATGATGGCATACCCCGGTAGCAAATGTGGGAGGGGGCTTGCTCCCGATAGCGGAGTGTCAGTCAATGGATGTATTGACTGAGGCACTGCCATCGGGGGCAAGCCCCCTCCCACAGTTAACCGCTAATAGCAGTGCTTAAAACACCACACCCTGGCTGCGCAGGTAGTCGTCGTAGGTGCCGCTGAAGTCGATTACGCCGTCTGCGCTCAATTCGATGATGCGGGTGGCCAGGGACGATACGAACTCACGGTCATGGCTGACGAAAATCAGCGTGCCTGGGTAGTTCTCCAGCGCCAGGTTCAGCGCTTCGATGGATTCCATGTCCAAGTGGTTGGTCGGTTCGTCCATGATCAGCACGTTCGGCTTTTGCAGGATCAGCTTGCCGAACAGCATGCGACCTTGTTCACCACCGGAGATCACCTTCACCGACTTCTGGATTTCGTCGTTGGAAAACAGCATGCGGCCCAGGGTGCCACGGATCATTTGCTCGCCCTGGGTCCACTGGCCCATCCAGTCGAACAGGGTGACGTCGTCTTCGAAGTCATGGGCGTGGTCCTGAGCGTAGTAGCCCAGTTCTGCGGCGTCGGTCCACTTGATGCTACCGGCATCCGGCGTCAGTTCGTTGACCAGGGTGCGCAGCAGGGTGGTCTTGCCAATACCGTTCGGGCCGATGATCGCCACGCGTTCGCCGGCTTCAACCTGAAAGCTGAAATCCTTGAACAACGGCTTGCCGTCGAAACCTTTGGCCATTTTTTCGACCATGACAGCCTGACGGTGCAGCTTCTTGTTCTGATCGAAACGGATGAACGGGCTCACACGGCTCGAAGGCTTGACCTCGGCCAGCTGGATCTTGTCGATCGCCTTGGCGCGGGACGTGGCCTGCTTGGCTTTCGAGGCGTTGGCCGAGAAGCGGCTGACAAACGATTGCAGTTCCGAGATCTGCGCCTTCTTCTTGGCGTTGTCCGACAGCAGCTGCTCGCGGGACTGGGTCGCCACGGTCATGTACTCGTCGTAGTTGCCCGGGAACAGGCGCAGCTCGCCGTAGTCCAGGTCAGCCATGTGGGTGCACACGCTGTTCAGAAAGTGACGGTCGTGAGAGATGATGATCATCAGGCTGTTACGCTGGGTCAGGATGTTTTCCAGCCAGCGGATGGTGTTGATGTCCAGGTGGTTGGTCGGTTCGTCGAGCAACAGCACTTCCGGATCGGAGAACAGTGCCTGCGCCAGCAACACGCGCAGTTTCCAGCCTGGCGAAACTTCGCTCATCGGGCCGAAGTGTTGCTCGATGCCGATACCCAGGCCCAGCAACAGCTCGCCAGCGCGAGATTCGGCGGTATAGCCGTCCATCTCGGCGAACTCGGTTTCCAGCTCGGCCACGGCCATGCCGTCTTCTTCGCTCATTTCCGGCAGCGAATAGATGCGGTCGCGCTCGGCCTTGACCTTCCACAGCTCTTCGTGGCCCATGATCACGGTGTCGAGCACGGTGAATTCTTCGTAGGCGAACTGGTCCTGGCGCAGCTTGCCCAGACGCACGTTCGGTTCCAGCATGACCTGGCCGCCGGACGGGTCGAGGTCGCCACCCAGGATTTTCATGAAGGTCGACTTGCCGCAACCGTTGGCACCGATCAAACCATAGCGGTTGCCGGCGCCGAACTTGACCGAGACGTTCTCGAAGAGCGGCTTGGCGCCGAACTGCATGGTGATGTTAGCTGTGGAGATCAATTACTTTACCTATCAATGGGTTGCGAGCGTGACGGCAGACGCCTTCAGGCATGCGTCAACAGCGACATCAAGGCGCGAAACCCGGTCGCTGAGCACAAAATTGGGATGTGTGTTGGAATTTGGCGCGCATTGTCGCATATGTCAGGCGACAGTTGTATGGCGAGCGAAGGATGGTTTTGCCAATGTCTCCGGCATGGCCAGCAAAACCAGCAGCAACGCCATGGCTGCGACCCCGGCGAGGGTCAGGAAGGCGGCGTTGTAGCCGGCCAGTTGCACCACGAAACCGGCCAGGCTGCTGCTCAGTGCCGCGCCCAGGCCAAATACGGTGGACAGCACGCCGAGGCTGACATTAAAGCGACCGCTGCCTTGGGTCAGGTCCTTGACGATCACGGGGAACAGCGCGCCAAAAATGCCTGCGCCAATGCCATCGAGCATCTGCACGGCAACCAGCCAGTACGGGTCGCTGGACAAGGTATAGAGCACGCCGCGCAGCGGCAGAATCATGAAGCCGGCCACTAGCAGCGGCTTGCGCCCCCACACGTCAGCCTTGGCCCCCACGAGCATCGCCGTCGGCACCATTACCAGTTGCGCGGCGACGATGCAGGCCGACGTCAACGGTGTGGCCATCTGCAGGTTGATCTGCGACAGCTTCTGGCTGACCAGCGGCAGCATCGCCGCATTGGCCAGGTGAAACAGCGCGCAGCAAATGGCGAACAGCAGCAACGGGCGGTTGGCCAGCAACACCGTCAGGCCCGAGGGCTGTTCATGGTCAGTCTGATGCGCCGGGTCGAAGCCGCGGGCCACCTCATGGTCGATCGCCTTGGCGGGTACGCAACCGACTGCGATGACACTGGCCACAGCCATGAATGCCATCAGGTAAAACACCACCACCGGCCCGAACAGATACGCCAGGCCTCCGGCCAGCAGTGCCGCCACGGCGTTGCCGGCATGATTGAAGGTTTCGTTGCGCCCGGTACGTCGGGTAAATGCGCGCGGCCCGGTGATTCCCAGGGAAATCGCGGAAATTGCCGGGGCAAACACCGACGCGGCGATGGCGCTGGCGGCCTGGGTCAGCGCCACCCAGCCAAACGAACTGACGAAGGGCAGCATCAGGCAACTGAGCGTGACCAGCAGCGCCGCAAGCGCGATCACCGTGCGTTTGCTGCGGGTACGGTCGATAAGCGCCCCCGCCGGCCCTTGGGTGACCAGCCCGCAAATGCCCGCCAGGGTCATGACCACGCCAATACTGGCCGGGTCCCATTGGTGGACCGCCAGCAAATAGATCGCCAGGTACGGGCCCAGCCCGTCGCGCACATCCGCAAGAAAGAAATTCAGGCCGTCCAGGGACAGTGCAGTGCGCAGGTTTGAGTGATGGGCCACGTGGCAACCTTCGAAAGCGCAGTCCAGGGGCTGAACACGCGTTGGGTTAGTGACCGGCGCTTCTCGCGATAAGTTCGCGGTTGCTTAAGGTTTGCTGCCGGGTTTTGCACGCAAAAAAAGCCCGCGAGTCATCGCGGGCCAAGGGAATTCACTGGAGTAGGTAGGCTCACCCTATAGGTCGCAACGTGAAGGCCTTGTGAAAATGCGGTGATCAAAGCGGATAAGGGAAGCATTCATGCCCGACGCACGAAGGTGCGCATGGTTTGCCCCGGGCCTGTGCTGAATACGGTTGGCCGAGGCATGCCTTCATCGGCCGCGATAAATACAAAATGATCGCCTTCGAGCCGGTAGCTGGCCGGTAACGACTTGCCGGCGTCTTCGCCGATGGCGTCTACCCAGATAATGCTCTTGGGCGTGGTGGTGGCATCCAAGACAAAACGCCCAGCCAGCAAAAGCTCACCCTCGACTGTGACCACTTCAAACGTATCCCCGCTGATCGTGGTAATCGCACCTGGCGCGCTATGTGCATCGGCCGGGTTGAAGACGCCACTGTCCTCGAGGGCGGTTTGTTCCCAGGCGCCTTGCAGGGCTTGGTAATCGGTGACTGAAGGCGAGGGCATGCAATTTCCTTTTGCTGAGGGACGAGGCGGGCGATTGTACCTGCACTGTAACGGTGCTTACGAGGGAGGGATTTTTTTCTTTAAAAGACAGCTATTTGACAGCTTTTTCATGTTGTATTGACTACGCTTGAAGCGTGATTAGTCCCACAACAAGATGTCTTTGAGACTACGCGTCGACATAAATCAGAAATAATCCTTTAATTGGTGGGATTTTTCGTCAGACTGAGTGGTCAGATTGCCATTGTTCAGCCGTGCTCAGGGCGTTGTCCCTGGTTTTGAAGCCGTTTGGCTTCTTCTAAGTGATGGCCTTTTAATATTAATTTAAGGTGTTTCTATTTTGAATCGAACTTCCCCGCCTGCGCCTGCTGCCGCGTCTGATGAAATTGATCTGTTTGAATTGTTTAATGCCATCTGGCGGCAAAAAAAGCTGATCGTGGGTTGTACGGTTCTGGCCGGAGTTCTGGGCGCGGGCTATGCCTTTCTGGCACCCAAGACCTACGAGGTCAGCAGCGTGCTGCGGCCTGCGGCGATCAACGAACTGGACGCGTTGAACCGTTCCGAAGTGTATAAATTGCCGCCCGCCGATGCGTTGCTTAAAGTGGGTGCGCAGTTGGACTCCTACGAGGCGCGCCTGGGCTTCTTCAAGGATCACGAGGAATTGTTCAAGGCGTTTCAGAAGCCTGGGCAAACTCTGGAGCAGAGCTTTGAAGCCTTTAACCGCAACTCGGTGAATCTGATCCTGCCGGACCCGAAGAAGTCCGACTCCTTGAGCAACTATATTCGCCTGGAATTGCAGTACCCGACCGATGTTGACGGGGTGAAGATTCTCAACGGGTTTGTCGACTACGCCATTGCCGCAGAGCGTCAGCAGGTCGGCGCCGACCTCAAGGTGATCGTGAATAACCGCCTGGCCGAACTCAAGGGCAAGATCGACGCCGCCCGCGCCAACTACGACACCGACAAGGAATCGAAGATCGCCAAACTGCTTGAGGCGGACCGGCTCAAGCGCGCCCAATTGCAGGATGAGCTCAGCGCCCTGCGGTTGCAGATGAAAATGGAGCGCACCAACCGCCTGGCAGAATTGGCCGAAGCCATCAGCATCGCTCAGTCCATGGGGATCAAGACGCCGACCACGCCATCCTCCATGGCTGACTCCGCGCGAACCGGCTCCAGCCAGGTAATGCGCACCGAGGTCAACAATCAGAAGATTCCGCTGTACTTCCTGGGTACCGAGGCGCTGGAGGCCGAGCGCGCTGCGCTGCAAAAGCGCACCAGCGATGACTTCACCAACCCGCGTATTGCCGAAATTGGCAAGGAACTCCAGCTGTTGGACGCCAACCGCGAAGTTGAAGTACTGCGCAAGCGCGGTAATGAAGACATCTTCCTGCAGGACGTTGAGCCGCTTCGCGCCGAAGTCGCCCGGTTGCGCGGTTTGAATATCGACATGAGCAACCTGAAACTGGTGACGATTGACCGCCGCGCCCAAGAGCCTTTGTCGCCGATTAAACCAAAAAAATCCCTGGTCATTGCGTTGAGCCTGGTGGGTGGATTGCTGCTCGGACTGATGATCGCGCTGATCCGCCATTTGGTGCTTACCCAGCGTCGTGCCGTACCTTATTCAGCCTTGGAAGACGGCAGTTTTTCCCGGCGTGAGCGCAAGGACGATCAGCTCTAAGCCCTGGCAATGCCCTCTGGCAGGCGGGTCTTGGGGCCCGCCTGCTCATCCCCTCCAACACACTCAGTAGACAGCTTTTCACAATTCTTAGTTAACCTTTGGTTACAAAGTATGGCTAAATAACGGCCAATGGTCACACATCACTGGCTTCCAGCCGCTCGTGTGGTCTGTATGTGAATTGTGATTTCAGGTGCTGCTTATCCATCCTCGGCCGTTGTGGGCACGCAGGAGCAGCCTGTTCTCTCCCTGACGTGTGACGAATCCCTTGAAACTCATCATTGTTGCTCTCTACGTTGCCTCCATCGCGTATGTACATTTGCGTGGCCGGGTGCGACACAAGCTGGGCCGCCAGCTTAGCGATCACTCGACGTTCCTTGCGCCGATCAACTGCTTCCTTTACCTGTTCTCCAAACAACCGAGCCGTCCTTTCCTGTCACCCAGCGACTTTCCGGACCTGAGTCCGTTGCAGGAGCACTGGCAAGAGATTCGCCAGGAAGGCCAGAACCTGATGCGCGCCGGGGAGATCAAGCGTTCGGAGCAGTACAACGACGTGGGTTTCAACTCGTTTTTCAAATCCGGCTGGAAACGCTTCTATCTGAAGTGGTACGGCGACAGTCACCCCTCGGCGATGAAGCTGTGCCCACGCACCACCGAGCTGGTGCAAAGCATCGGCTCGATCAAGGCCGCAATGTTTGCCGAGCTGCCACCGGGTTCCAAACTGGTGCGTCACCGTGACCCGTACGCGGGCTCCTACCGTTATCATTTGGGGCTGGATACCCCTAACGATCCGGGTTGCTATATCAATGTGGACGGCGAGAGCTACTACTGGCGCGACGGCGAACCGGTGATGTTCGACGAGACCTACATTCATTACGCGGAAAACACCACGCCCCACAACCGCATCATTCTGTTCTGCGACATCGAGCGGCCGATGAAATACCGCTGGGCAGCCGCCTTCAACCGCTGGTTCAGCCGCAATGTAATGGCCGCCGCAGGCTCGCCCAATGATGAGGGCGACAAGACCGGCGGCCTCAACCGCGCCTTTACCCGCTTGTACAAGATCAGGCTGCGCGGCAAGGAGCTCAAAAAACG
Organism: Pseudomonas sp. R5-89-07; assembly: GCF_003851685.1. Classification (NCBI taxonomy): domain Bacteria; kingdom Pseudomonadati; phylum Pseudomonadota; class Gammaproteobacteria; order Pseudomonadales; family Pseudomonadaceae; genus Pseudomonas; species Pseudomonas sp. R5-89-07. The sequence goes on from NZ_CP027727.1 coordinate 2,811,334, forward strand.
CAATCGCACGCGCTATTACCTGGAAAAGTGGGCGATCTTCGCTGGCTTGGCGTTGATTTTCATCCTCATCTGAACCCCGCCCAGGGCGCGAATCACTTCGGTGGCTTCGCGCCCAGCTTGTCCCACATCCGCTTGCTGATCTTTTGCCGATTGGCGTAACCGGCCCAGGGGTCGTCCTTTAGATCCTGCAAACGTTCGTGCAGGTTGGCCACGGTCCATTGCTGGGCGCCGCGCAAGCCGCTCAATTCGTCCCGACTGACCGGTACCGAAACCGGCAGGCCTGGTCGCGCGCGTACGGAGTAGGCGGCAACCGTACTGGCACCCCGGCTGTTGCGCAGGTAGTCGATGAAGATTTTACCCACGCGGTTTTTCGGGCCGCTGGTGGCGGTAAAGCGCTCGGGCAGCTGGCGGGTCATGAATTCGGCGATGGCCTTGGCGAAGGCTTTCACGCTGTCCCAGTTATCTCGCCGCGCCAGCGGTACGACCAGGTGCAGGCCTTTGCCACCGCTGGTTTTGACGAAGGCTTGCAAGCCCAACTCGTCCAGCACCGACAGGGTCAGTTGCGCGGCTTCCAGCATGGATTTCCACGGTAGGGCCGGGTCCGGGTCGAGGTCGAGCACGAACAGATCGGGGGTTTCGATCTTGTCGGTGGTGGCGCCCCAGGTGTGCAACTCGACCGTGCCCATTTGCACGGCGCCGACCAGGGCGTCCACGGTATCGATTTCCATCAGGCGGGCATGACTGGGGTCCAGCGCCTGGTCCAATTGCTTGATGTGGGGAATCGTCATGCGCTCGACGTGCTTCTGGAAGAACTGTTCGCCTTCGACGCCTTCCGGCGCCCTGAGCAGCGAGACGGGCCGGTTGCGCAGAAAGGGCAGGATCCAGTCGCTGATGTCGGCGTAGAACTGCGCCAATTGCTGCTTTTGCGTGCCGCTCTGCTTGTCGATAACACGATCGGGGTGGGTAATTTTCAGGTCCTTCACGGTTTTAACGTCCTTCTCGGTTTTTTTCGCCGTTGGCGCCTTGACCGATTTGGCTGTGCGCGGCTGTTCATGAATGATCTGTGCCGCCGGCTTGTCGGTGCGCATGCCCACAAATGCAGCCTGGCGCACCACGCCTTCGCGGGTCCACTCGGCAAATTGCACTTCACCCACCAGGCTCGGCTCGACCCAGTGCACGCCACGGGCCTGGGCGCTGGTCAACGGTTTTTGCAGGGGCGAGTCTTTGCGCTCGAGCACAGTGAGCTTGGCATAGATAGCTTTGAGCGAGGCCTGGTCGAAGCCGGTTCCCACGCGCCCGGCATATACCAGCCCGGCATCATCGTTGACCGCCAGTAGCAGCGCGCCAAACCCGCTACGCGAACCTTGGGGGTGGGTATAGCCGACAATCACGAACTCCTGGCGCAAGCGGCATTTGAGCTTGATCCAATCGGCGCTGCGACGGGTCACGTAGGGGCTGCCGGCGCGCTTGCCGATCACGCCTTCCAGGGCCAGGTCGCAGGCGCTTTCGAAGATATCGTGGTGGTTGGCTGCAAACGCTTCGGAGAAACGCAGCAGCTTGCTCTTGCTGGCGGACAGCGCGGATTTAAGCGCGGCGCGACGATCTTCGACCGGGTCTTCGCGCTGATCGCGGCCATTCAGGAAGGGCGCGTCGAACAGGTAGTACACGATGTCTAGGCTGCGCCCGATGTCGAAGGCATTCTGCAATGCCTGGAAATCCGGCAACCCATCGCCGTTGAGGCTGACCACTTCGCCGTCCAGCCAGCTGTCCTTGAGCTTGAGCGCTTCCAAGGCTTTGGCCTGGCGCGGCAGGCGCTCGGTCCAGTCATGGCCGTTGCGAGTGAACAGACGCACCTCACCGTCGCGAATGCGCGCCAGAATGCGATAGCCGTCAAACTTGATCTCGTAGTGCCAGTCACCTTCGGGTGCCCGGTCGACCAGGGTCGCCAGTTGCGGGGCAAACTGCTCGGGCACGGCGGTTGCCTGCTTGCGCGGGGCCACCTTGGGTTTCGCTTTGGTTTTCGCTGGCGTTTTAGCCTTGGCCTTGGGTTTGCCGACCACGGCGTCGCTGAGCACGCTGGCGGGTTCGGCCTGGACAATATCGTATTCAGCGCTGGGCCGCGCCTGCTGGTCCTTTTCCTTGATCAACAGCCATTGCTCCTTGTCGCCGCTGCCCCTGAGCCGGGTGCGCACCAGGGTCCAGTCGCCGGAGAGTTTTTCACCGACCAGGCTGAACTTGAGCTTGCCGGCTGCATAGGCCTTATGCGGGTCATCATGGGGTTGCCAGATGCCACGGTCCCACACGATGACATCCCCCGCGCCGTATTGGCCGGCGGGGATACTGCCCTCGAAGCCACCGTAACTCAGGGGATGGTCTTCAACGTGAACCGCCAGGCGCTTCTGGCTCGGGTCCAGGCTCGGGCCCTTGGGCACTGCCCAGCTCAACAGCACACCGTCCAGTTCCAGGCGGAAGTCGTAGTGCAGGTTGCGCGCATCGTGTTTCTGGATCACAAAGCTCAAGGCCGAGGCTTTGCGTTTGGACGCCGGTGAGTCGCCGGCGGGCTCGGCGGTGATGCCGAAGTCGCGTTTGCGGTTGTACTCGCTCAGGGGCTTTGCCATGTCGTTCTCCAGCCAATGGCAGACTCAAGAAGCCTTTTTGTTGGATTTTTTCGCGGCGGGTTTCTTGGCCGCCGGTTTGCCCGCCAGGCTGCGCTTGAGCAGTTCCGTCAGGTCGATCACATCGGCGGACTTGCGCTCTTCGCTGCCTTCGACCGATTCCACGTCTTCGATCTTGCCTTCCTTGGCCTTTTTCTCCACCAGCGCCATGATCTTTTCCTGGAAGGTGTCGCGGTATTCCTCGGGTTGCCAGTCGGCGCTCATGTCTTCCACCAGACGCTTGGCCATGTCCAGCTCACCCTTGGCGAGGGTGGGTTTGACCACATCCGCACCCAGCTCCAGTTCATCCAGGCTGCGCACCTCGGCGGGCCAGCGCAGCATGACCAGCACCAGCGCCGACTCCAGCGGCATCAGTGCGGCGAGGTGCTGCTTGGTGTGCAGCACCACATTGGCCAGGGCGACCTTGCCGGTTTTTTTCAGGGCCTCGCGCAGTAGCGCATAGACTTTGCCGCCGCGTTTATCGGGCGCCAGGAAGTAGGGCGTGTCGATGTTTTGCAGGGGGATCTGGTCGCTATCGACGAAGGCGATGATTTCGACAGTCTGGGTCGATTTGGGGTGAGCTGAACGGATTTCGTCCTCGCTGAGCACCACGTAGCGGCCTTTTTCAAAGGCGACGCCCTTGACGATATTTTCCTTGGTGATTTCCTTGCCCGTGGTCTTGTTGATGCGCTTGTAGCCCACCGGGTCCATGCTGCGTTTGTCCAGCCAGTCAAAATCAACGCCTTGGGAAGACGTCGCCGACACCAGCGACACCGGGATGTGAACCAAGCCGAAACTGATGGCGCCTTTCCAGATTGCCCGGGGCATAAGTACCTCTCCTGCAAAAATTAGCCTGTGTTCTGGTGACTCGCGGGCCTGGGCAAAAGTTTCGGCGAACGGATGCTCGGACAGATCGTGTTACACCTGGTGAGAAAGTATTTAATGTCGCCATACGAACCCCTGGGGTAGCGTGTTATCGAAAGCACGTGTACTCGCAACGAGAGGCATCGTCATGAACCGTTATGTGCGTCATCTTGCAGCGCTGGCATTGGGCCTGACCCTGGTTCCCCTGGCCCAGGCGCAAAACCTGCCGGGGCGTTACGACACCAATAACAGCCCTATTCACCGAGCCAACCCCAACAGCATGCAGGGCACCCAGCCGAATGCGCCGGCCGTTCGCGGTATTCAGACCGCGCCGACCAACCCCCGGCCTACCGTGGAAAACCGCGGCATCGGCAACAGCTATCCCAAGCGCGACGCCGCGCCCAGCCGCCCGAACACCGAAACCAAAGCTCCCACCTATGATGCCAACGGCAATCGCCGGTAAGGATCCGTCTTATGTTTCTACGCAAAACCCTGCTAGCCGCTATTTGTGCAACCACGCTGCTGCCATTGGCGGCGGTTCACGCCGCCGATGCCCGACAGTTTCCCAGTGAGCAAGGCAGCATCACGGCCACGCCGATTGCCAAGGGCTTGAATCACCCCTGGGCGGTAGCGTTCCTGCCGGACAGGCAAGGCTTTCTGGTGACCGAATTGCCCGGCCAGCTGCGCTTTGTCAGCCCTGAAGGCAAGCTCTCCGCGCCTTTGACGGGCGTGCCGCAGGTGTGGGCCAAGGGGCAGGGCGGTTTGCTTGACGTGGTGCTGTCACCCGACTTCAAGCAGGACCGCATGGTGTACCTGTCGTACGCCGAAGGCGGCGGCGAGGACGGCAAGGCCGGAACCGCCGTTGGGCGAGGGCGCTTGGCTGATGACTTGAGCGGCCTGAAGGACTTCAAGGTCATCCTGCGCCAGGAACCCAAGCTGTCCACCGGCAATCACTTCGGCTCGCGCCTGGCGTTTGACCGTGACGGCTACCTGTTCGTGACCCTGGGCGAAAACAATGTGCGGCCCACCGCTCAGGACCTGGACAAACTGCAGGGTAAAGTCGTGCGTATTTATCCGGATGGCCGCGTGCCCGACGACAACCCCTTTGTCGGCCAGCCAGGGGTACGCCCCGAAATCTGGTCCTACGGCCAACGTAACCCGCAGGGGCTGGCGCTGAACCCGTGGAGCGGCACGATCTGGGAAAACGAGCATGGGCCACGTGGCGGTGATGAAATCAACATCATCGAACGCGGCAAGAACTACGGCTGGCCACTGGCGACCCATGGCATCAACTATTCCCTCACGCCGATTCCCGAGGCCAAGGGCAAGACCGCCGAAGGCACAGTGGCGCCGCACCATGTGTGGGAAAAGTCACCGGCGATCAGCGGCATGGCGTTCTACGACGCCGACCGTTTCAAGGCCTGGCAGCACAACCTGTTTATCGGCGCGCTGGCCAGCAAGGAGCTGATTCGGTTGCAGTTCGATGGCGACAAAGTCGTCCATGAAGAGCGCTTGCTGGGTGACTTGAAAGCGCGAATTCGTGATGTGCGGCAGGGGCCTGATGGCTATCTGTATGTGCTGACGGATGAGGATGATGGGGTGCTGTATCGAGTCGGGTTGAATCAGGACTGAGCGGTCAGCCGCAAGCCTGAAGCTTCAGGCTTGCGGCTTGCGACTAAAGCCCTAGCTCGGACAACCCCGGATGATCATCCGGGCGCCGCCCCAGCGGCCAGTGGAACTTGCGTTCACTGTCCTTGATCGGCAGGTCGTTGATGCATGCAAAACGGTTGGCCATCAAACCGTTCTCATCGAATTCCCAGTTTTCATTACCGTACGAACGAAACCAGTTGCCGGAGTCATCGTGCCATTCGTAGGCATAGCGCACGGCAATGCGGTTGCCGGTGAAGGCCCACAATTCCTTGATCAGCCGATAGTCCAGTTCTTTGGCCCATTTACGTGTGAGGAAGCCCTTGGCTTCTTCGCGGTTATGGGCAAACTCGGCGCGATTGCGCCATTGCGTGTCCAGCGTATAGGCCAGTGAAACCCGATGTGGGTCGCGGGAATTCCAGCCGTCTTCGGCCAGACGCACTTTTTCAATGGCCGACTCACGAGTAAAGGGCGGCAGTGGCGGGCGTAGTTCTGCGTTAGAAGACATTGAGCAGCTCCTTGAAAACCATGTAAGTGGATCGAAAGTAGTTCAAATCCCCAATAGCGTTCGCGCCATCGTTTGCGCATTATCGGCGGCCGTTGAATCGCCCATCACCAAGGCAACGGTAATGGCGCCATCAATCAGGATCAGCAGTTGCGCGGCCTGCCGCTGCGGGTCGGGGGTGCCATGTGCGTGACACAGTTCGAGTGCGTACTCGAACAGTTTCTGTTTGTGCGCCTTGGCTAGCAGGCGTACCGGGGAGTGCGCATCGCCGGTTTCGCCGCTGGTATTGATAAAGGCGCAGCCACGAAAATCCGCCGAGCCGAACCAGCTTTTCAGGGCGCTGAACAGCGCCAGCAGGCGCTCGCCACTGCCTTCACTGCGCTCCACTTCCGTACGCAGCCAGCGCATCCAGCGTTCGTCGCGGCGCTGCAGGGCGGCGATCACCAGCTCATCCTTGTTGGTGAAATACCGATAGATGCTTTTGCGCGAGACACCTGCGGTTTTCACCAGCAAGTCCATGCCGGTGGCAGCGATACCGTGCCGATAAATCAGCTTCTCGGTCACGTCGAGGATAATGTCACGGGTTTCGTTATTTGTCATATCGTTCATGGTCAGCACAGTAGAACGATCATTCTTCTTGGTCAATAGGGAATTTTCCATACACGGTGACGAGACCTGAGTGCCCCCATGGTGTAAGCTCTGGGCCTCTTCGGATTCGACCCATTGCGAGCCTTATGCCGTCGTTCTTCAAACGCTCCCTGTTGCCCAAATTGCGCGGTTTCCCACTGTCTGCCGATGCCATCGAGGTATTGCCCAGCGCCGATGCCTATCGCCGCTGCCTGCTGGAGAAAATTTCTCAGGCCACGCGGCGCATCTACATCGTTGCGTTGTATTTGCAGCAGGACGAAGCGGGGCAGGAGATTTACGACGCGCTGCACGCCGCCAAGGCCGCGCGGCCGGCGTTGGAGATCGTGGTGATGGTCGACTGGTTGCGCGCCCAGCGTGGGTTGATCGGTGCCGGCAAACAGCCGGGCAACAGCGCCTGGTACCAGGCCATGACCCAGAGCCACGCCAGTGAAGTGCCGGTGTATGGCGTACCGGTGCAAACCCGCGAGCTGTTCGGCGTGTTGCACCTCAAGGGTTTTGTGATCGACGACACGGTGGTGTACAGCGGCGCCAGCCTGAACAACGTATACCTGCACAAATTCGACAAATACCGCTTCGACCGTTATCACCTGATCCACAGCCAGGCGCTGGCCGACTCCATGCAGCACCTGGTGGAGCATGGCCTGATAGCGTCCAAGGCAGTACATCGCCTTGACCTGCCCAACCCGCCCACCACCCGCAGCCTGCGCAACGACATCGGCGACCTGCGCAGCCGCCTCAAGCATGCGGCGTATGACACCAGCGCCGGGCAATTGCCCAATGGGCACTTGCAGGTCAGCCCGCTGCTCGGTGTGGGCAAGAACAACCCGCTCAGCCGGGTCATTCTGGAACTGATCGCCAGCGCCCAGCAGCAACTGACCATCTGTACGCCGTACTTCAACCTGCCGCTGCCGGTGACTCGGGAGATCAACCGGGCTCTGGCACGGGGGGTGAAGATCGACATCATCGTCGGCGACAAGACCGCCAACGATTTCTACATTCCGCCCAGCGAACCCTTCAAGGTGATCGCCGCGTTGCCGTATCTGTACGAAATCAGCCTGCGCCGGTTTGCCAAGCGCCATCAGCCGATGATCGACAGTGGCCAGTTGAACCTGCACCTGTGGCATGACGGCGACAACAGCTATCACCTTAAAGGCATGTGGGTCGACGAGCGCTACACCTTGCTGACCGGCAACAACCTCAACCCCAGGGCGTTCCGCCTCGACCTGGAAAACGCCTTGCTGATCGATGACCCCAAGGGCGAATGGTTGGCGCCGCGTGCGCAAGAGCTTGCGCATATTTTCCAGCACACCACGCGCATCGCCGGCTATCAGCACTTGCAGACCCTGGCGGATTACCCGGCGGCGGTGGGCAAATTCCTGCGCAGGGTCAGCCGGGTCCGCATCGAACGGTTGCTGTACCGGATTTTGTAAAACCACCTGGCCAAAAAAACACCCAAGCGCCGAAAGGGATTCATTGTAGGAGCGAGCTTGCTCGCGAAAAACACCCAGGCAACGCGTTCATTCTGGATAAGCGCGGGGGCCTGAGTTCTTCGCGAGCAAGCTCGCTCCTACAAAAGGCATTAACTGACTGGCATTAGGGCCTGGGTGTTCGGGCCTAGTTCAGGCCCAGCTTGCCGCGCAGCATCGACAGGTCTTCAGCCAGGGTATTGACCGGGCCCACCAGGGCCTTGCGGTCGTTATCCTTGACCTTGTCGTAGGTCTCAAAGCCTCCGTCCGCGGTCTTGTACTTGGCCAGGATCTTGTTCACGGTGGCAAAGTTCTTGTCGACCTTGGCCAGGAACCCTTTGTCTTGCTGACCGATCTGCCCACGGAACAGATCGACGATTTTCTTCGCGCCGTCGATGTTGCCCTGGAAGTCATACAAGTCGGTGTGGCTGTAGCGGTCCTCTTCGCCGGAAATCTTGGTCGCGGCAACTTCTTCAAGCAGCGCTGCGGCACCGCCCACGACTTTTTCCGGTGGGAAGGTCAGGCCGTCCACCCGGGTTTTCAAATCCAGCACGTCGCTGTTGAGCTTGTCGGCGAGGGCATCCAGGCCCTGGGTGGTGTTTTCCGCGAACAGGCTGTACTCGATGCGGTGAAAGCCGGTGAAGTCTTCGGCCTTCACGCCTTTTTCGTGATCGTCGACGCGCGAATCGATGGAGGCGTCGAGGTCGCTGAACAGCTCGGCGATCGGCTCGATGGACTCATAGTGCACACGGGTCGGCGCGTAGAGCTTCTTGGCGGTGGCCAGGTCGCCTTTTTTCACCGCGGCGGTGAAGGCCTGGGTCTGGGTGACCAATTCACCAATCTCTTCGGTGACATAGATCTTGTAGTCCGACACCGGGCCTACCAGGTCCAGGGGGGCCGTGGCAGCAAAGGCGGCCAGCGGCGAAAGGGTCATCAGCAACGACAACGCGAGGGTCGACTTTTTCATGGGACGGTATCCGCTCTGAGTTTGTTTTAGGTATGGGCAGTGGTGTGGGGGTGCGTTGCCGCAAGCAGCGTGCGCCCGAGGAAGTCGTCGGGCCCCGTGACCCCTGGCAAGGTGAAGAAATAGCCACCGCCGACGGGCTTGAGGTATTCCTCCAGGGGCTCGCCGTTGAGCCGGGTCTGCACGCTGATAAAGCCTTTCTCCAGGTCAGCCTGATAGCAGATGAACAACAGCCCCATGTCCAGCTGACCGTTCTTGTTGACGCCGTTGGAGTAGTTGAACGGCCGCCGCAGGATCAGGTTGGCCTGGGTCTGCGGGGTGCGTGGGTTGGCCAGGCGGATATGGGCATCGAGCTTGGTCAACTTGCCTTCCGGGTCCTTGCTGTAGTCCGGGACCTGGGATTCCTTGGTGCCATCCATCGGCGCGCCGGTGGGTTTGACGCGGCCAATGATGCTTTCCTGTTCTTGCAGCGGGGTACGGTCCCAACGCTCGACAAAGTTGCGGATGATGCGCACCGCCTGGTAGCTACCATGGGCGGCCCAGGCGGGTTCGTCGCTGCCGGTCTGGACCCACACGATCCGGTCCATGGCCGTGGCGTCGTTGGAATCGGGGTTGGCCGACCCGTCGCGAAAACCCAGGAAGTTGCGCGCACTTTGCGCCGGTTCACCGGGTTTGGCCGGCGCCTGGGGCGGAACGCTGCCTTCCTGTTTCCAGCGCACCAGCAGCAGGTCGGGCAGGTTCTTCACGATGTCGCGCAGGGCGTGGATATTGGTGTCCGGGGTGTTGGAGCTGAATTGCAGGCTCAGGTCACCGTGGCACTGCGCCGGTTCCAGCGCATCGTTGGGGAAGCCGACCATGCGGATCAACCGCTTGGGTTTGGCTGCGCCGAGGCCGAAGCGCTCATCGAACAGTGACTCACCCACGGAGACGGTGATGGTCAGGTTATCCGGTGTGACCACCGGGCCGAGGATGCCGGAGTCGGTGGGCGGCAGTTTCGGGTCGACTTGCGGCACGGTGCCGCCGGTCATCAGGAACGCGATGCGTTCGTTCAAGGTGCGAAACAGGCGTTCCAGGTCGTCACGGTCGCTGGCCAGCACATCGAAGGCCACGAGCATGCCGCAGGCCGGACGCGGTGTGACGATGCCGCTTTGGTGTTGGCCGAAGAATGCCTGGTGGTCCTGGGTCTTGTCACTGCGCGGCGCGGTGGTGACTTGTTCCGCGGCGGCCGCCATGGCCGGGCAGGTCAGGGTGCTGCCGGCAATCGCGGCACCGGTGGCGGCCATGCCCAGCAGGACACGACGGCGTTGGAGGTCAAATTGTGCTGAATCACTCATGTATGCGTTCGTCTCACTGCAGGCCGGAAAGGCCAAGGGCGGGGTCGATTCCATCGAGTGCGGCGGCCAGTGCCTTGGCCTTGTCGCTGATCTGCTTGCGCTGATCGGCGGTCACGCTGTCATAGGTGGCGTAGCCCTGGTCGGCCTTCAAACCCTTGAGGTCGGCATCGAAGGCGGCGAGGGCGCTGTCGACTTTAGGCAGCAGGTCGGCAGCGGACTTGGTCATCAGCGGCCGCATCAGCTCGACGACCTTGTGTGCAACCTCCAGGTTGGCGGCGAAACCGTTAAGGTCGATGTGGCTGTAGCGTTCCTCTTCACCGCTAACGGCGCGACCATCCGCCAGGCTGTTGAGGTTGCGCACCACGATGCTCACCAGTTGCTCCGGTGGCAGGGATTGGGCGAGCAATTGTTGCTTGAGGATGGTGACGTCGCTCAGCAAGCGCTGGGCAATCGGCGCCAGGCCGTCGAGGCTGCGTTGCTGGAACAGGCTGTATTCAAGGCGGTGGAAGCCGCTGAAGGCCGGGTCCTGCTCGCGCTTTTCGAAGTAGTCGGCGCGCGCATTGATCGCGTTGTCCAGCTCGGCCAGGCGTTGCGCTGCCGGCGCCAGGCGCTGGTAGGCCTCTCGAGCCGGCACATACAGAGCCTGGGCCTGGGTGAGGTCGTCGGCATCGATTGCCTGTTGCAGCGCGGTGACTGCCTTGACCAGTGCACTGCCTTGGCTGCTCAGGTAAACCCGGAACTCCGACAGCGGGCCGATAAACGCCACCATCGACGGCTTGGCCTTGGCCTGGGCGTCGGACTGCGCAGTGGGCGTTACATGCAAGGTGCCACGTGGGTTGCTCAGCAGTCCGCAGGTGATCGCATAGTCGCCGGGCAGCAGATTGGCGTCGATCACCTGGCTCAGGCCCGGCGCGATATTTTCGCGCTCTTCGACGACCAGAACGCCGTCGAGGATTTCCCATTCCACCGCGCGGTCGGAGCGGTTGATGATGCGAAAGCTTGCACGGCCGGCGGGTACCGTCAGTTCGTTCGGTTCACAGGCGTGGCCATGAATGGTCACCGCGATTTCATCGTGATTGGTCTGGCGCTTGCTGGCCGCCAGTTGCGAGGCGTAATAGAACAGGCCACCGGCGGCGATCATCACGACCACCGAGCCCGCCACGGCCCAGCGCAGGGCGCGGGGTGGCGAAGCCGGTTGAGGGGTAGGGTTGGACAAGGTACGGTCCTTACTGGCTGGAAACGGAAGAAGGTGAGGCGGCCGGCCTGGATGGCGCGGCAGGCAGAAAGAACAACACCAAGGCCACCACCAGGTAGATCAGGTAGGCGCCGAGGGTGCTGATGGTGGGCGCTTCCTGATAGCCGAACATGCCGGCGAGTACCGAGCCCAGCGGGCTGTCCATGGGCAGCGCGGCGCTGAAGTCGAACAGCACGGTTTGCAGGTGATTCCACACGCCCGCTTCGTGCAGAGCTTGCACCGAGTTGGCGAGGATGCCGGCGGCCACCACCAGGATAAACAGGCCAGTCCAGCGGAAAAACGCGGCGAGGTTCAGGCGCATGCTGCCGGTGTAAATGAGGAAGCCGACGATGATCGCCAGAATCAGGCCGAGCAGGGCGCCAATCGGTGCGCCCGCGCCTTCGCTCTGCTGGAACACCGCTAGCAGGAAGAATACGGTTTCCAGGCCTTCACGGGCCACGGCGAAAAACACCATGAGGATCAGCGCGGTGACCTGATGCCTGGAACCGGCCAGTGCGTGGTCGAGGGATTGATGCAGGGAGTGCTTGATCGACCGCGCCACCTTGCGCATCCAGAACACCATGGAACTGAGGATGCCCACTGCGACCAGTCCGACAATGCCTTCGAACAATTCCTGCTGCTTTTGTGGGAACTCGGCGCTGACCAGTTCCAGGCCACCGCCCACTAGCAGGGCCAGGGCAGCGGCGAGAAACACGCCGATCCACACCGCAGGCATCCACTGGCCGCGCCCGGTCTGTTGCAGGTAGCTGGCGATGATGCCGACGATCAACGCCGCTTCAATGCCTTCGCGCAGCATGATTAAGAAAGGAACAAGCATCGGGCACCAGGGCGTAACTAGATAGGAAGCTAAGTTGTAACATAATGATACTCATTGCTAAACAAGAAACATTGACCTTTGCTGAACCTAGGCTGAACGGTGGTGGCGAAGGGCAACCGCCCTTATCATGCAGGCCATAAACCGCAGTCGGATCGAGCCACGCCCCATGTCGGAAAAAGACACCATCTCCATTCACCTCGTGCGCGAAGCCCTGTTGCAGAGCTGCGCTCCTGGGGAGGCAACGGCTGAAGCGTTGAATAAGGTCGGGATTGATCCGGCCCTGCTGGAGCAGCCGTCTGCGCGCGTACCGGCCACCGCTTATGCACGGTTGTGGCGTTTGCTGGCGCGACGTCGGGACGATGAGTTCTTCGGCATGGACCCACGCAAGCTCAAATCCGGCAGCCTGGCGTTCCTGTGTCGTGCCTCCATGGCACAACCCAGCCTGGTGGCCGGCCTGGAAACCGGCCTGGATTTCCTGTCGCTGATGCTCGAGCGCATGCCGGCCCAGTTGGTGCGCCAGCAAAGCCTGGCAGAAATCGTACTGCTCGAATCGGAGCCCGAGCCCAAGCGCGCGTTCACCTATTTCACCTATTGGATGATCGTCCACGGCGTTGCCTGTTGGCTCGCGGGGCGGCGCATCCCCATCCTGGCCATCGAAATGCGCTGCGCACGGCCGGACTTTTGTGATGATTACCAAGTGATGTTTTCAGACAACCTGCGCTTCGATCGGCCACGCACCCGCATGATCTTTTCCGCCGAATGCCTGGACCAGCCAATCAAGCGAACCGCGCAGGAGCTGCAGCGGTTTCTCAGCCAGGCGCCGGCCAATATCCTGGTCAAATACCGCGACCCGCAAAGCCTTGCCAGCCGTATCAAACATGACCTGCGCCAAATGCCTGCGCACACATGGCCGGAGACCGAAGGCCTTGCGACCACGCTGTGTATCTCGGCATCCACCTTGCGCCGCCGTTTGGCGGAAGAGGGTCAGACTTATCAGGGCCTCAAAGACAGCGTGCGCAAGGAACTGGCGGTTGTGTGGCTGGCCGAGCCGCAGATCAGCTTTGCCCAGATTGCCGAGCGGTTGGGGTTTGCCGATACGAGTTCGTTTTATAAGGCGTTTCGCAAGTGGAGCGGGTCGAATCCGGGGCATTATCGGAGTTTGATTTTGAACGAGCTAACCCCCGACGCGTAGCGCAGATGTGATCGACAAAAAAAAGCCCCGCGAGCCGATGACCCGCGGGGCTAAAAATTGGCTGGATGCGACCAACCAAAGGAGCTCTTCACATCACTTGGCGCTAGCGACCACCGTATCCGGCTGCCAGCCACCGCCCAGCGCTTTGTAGATCGCGACTATCCCGCGATAAAGGTCCACTTCCGCCTGGGCTTGGGAATCTTCGGCGGCCAAACGCTCACGCTGGGCATCGAGCAGGACCAGGAAGTCCACGGTGCCTTCGCGGTAGCGGATCGCGGCCAGGTCGGCGGCGGCGCGGCTGGATTCGCTTTGGCGGATCAGCGAGACCAGGCGTTGCTGACGCTTGCCGTAGTCGCTGAAGGCGTTTTCGGATTCTTCCAGGGCCAGTAGCACTTGCTGCTCGTAGCTCGCCAGGGCACCGTCGGCCTCGGCATCCGCGCCGCGCAAACGGGCGCGCACGCTGCCCAGGTCGAAGGCGGCCCAGGTAATGCTCGGGCCAAGGGCCCAGGCGTTGGCGGCGGACGAGCCGATCTGCGAGCCACGCCCGGCGGTGAAGCCGAGGAAGCCACTGAGGCTGACCCGTGGGAACAGATCGGCCTTGGCCACGCCGATGCGTGCGGTGGCGGCGGCCAGTTTGCGTTCGGCGCTGAGGATGTCCGGGCGCCGTTGCAACAGTTGCCCAGGGTCGCCAATCGGCAGCGCCTTGGCAATCGCCGGCAGGTCTTTCGGGCTCAGGTCCACGCTGAGTTTGTCGGGACGCTGGCCGAGGAGGGTGGCGATGCGGTTACGCTCGCGCACTTGTTCGGCCTGCAGTTGCGGCACGCTGGCTTCCACCGACGCCAGGCGTGCGTCGGCCCGTTCCACATCGAGCTGGTCACCCACGCCGGCGTCGCGCAGGCTGACGGTGATGGCGCGCGATTCCTGCTGGTTCTTCAGGTTGTCCAGGGCGATGCGTTCACGCAGCTGCGCACCACGCAGTTGACCGTAGGCGTCCACCAGTTCGGCGATCATGGTGACTTGCAGCTGGTACAAGTCAGCCTCGGCGGCCTGCTGGTCGGCGTCGGTAGCTTCCAGATTGCGCTGGATGCGACCGAACAGGTCCAGTTCCCAGGCCATGTCCAGGCCAAGGTCGTAACGCTCGGTCTTGACCCGGCTAGTGGTCTGGCCCGGAATCTGGCCTTTGCCCTGATCACTGCTGACCCTGCTGGTAATCGTCGGCATGGCGTCGTTGCTGGCGTCATCACGGATCGCTCGTGCTGCCCGCAGACGGGCAAAGGCGACGCGCAGATCACGGTTACCCTGCAACGACTGGGTGACCAACTGGTTGAGGGTCGGGTCGTCGAACTGCTGCCACCAGATGCCTTCGAACTTGGCATGGTCATATTTTTTGGCATCGGCAGCGGCCGTGATATTGGCCGCCTCTGGCGTCTGGGTTTTGTAGTCCGGGCCTACGGCACAGGCGCTCAGCGCCAGTACCAGCAAGCTCGGCAGGAATACTTTCACGCTCATTGCTGTGTCTCCAGCTTCAAGGCCTTGGCCGCTTTGCGTGCTTCGCTGCGCTCCACATAGCGACGGATCAGTACGTAGAACACCGGTGTCAGCAACAGACCGAAGAAGGTCACCCCGATCATCCCGGAGAACACCGCCACGCCCATGGCATGACGCATCTCGGCACCGGCACCGCTCGACAGCACCAAAGGCACCACGCCCATGATGAACGCGAACGAGGTCATCAGGATCGGCCGCAGACGCAAGCGGCAGGCTTCCAGTACTGCGGCGAGCGGATCGAGGCCTTCCTGCTGTTTATCCTTGGCGAACTCGACGATCAGAATCGCGTTCTTGCACGCCAGGCCCACCAGTACGATCAGGCCGATCTGGGTAAAGATGTTGTTGTCGCCGCCGGAGATGATCACCCCGGTGATGGCTGACAGCAGCGTCATCGGTACGATCAGAATCACTGCCAATGGCAGGCTCCAGCTTTCGTATTGGGCGGCCAGTACCAGGAACGCCAGCAGTACGCAGAGCGGGAACACGAACAGCGCGGTGTTGCCCGAGAGGATCTGCTGATAGGTCAGGTCGGTCCACTCGTAGGTCATGCCGTTGGGCAGTTCGTCCTTGAGCAGCTTTTCAATCGCGGCCTGGGCCTGGCCGGAACTGTAGCCCGGTGCGGCGTTGCCGTTGATTTCAGCGGTGATGAAGCCGTTGTAGTGCATCACGCGGTCCGGGCCCGAGGTGTCGCTGACCTTGATAAAGGTCGCCAGCGGGATCATCTCGCCTTTGTTGTTGCGCACTTTCAACTGGCCGATCTGATCGGAGTCCTGGCGGAACTGTTGTTCGGCCTGCACGTTGACCTGATAAGTACGGCCGAAGCGGTTGAAGTCGTTGGCATACAACGAACCCAGGTAGACCTGCAGGGTGTCGAAGATGTCGCTGATCGCCACGCCGTGGGTCTTGGCCTTTTCACGGTCAATGGCAGCGTCGACTTGTGGCACGTTGACTGTGTAGCTGGTGAACAGGCCGAACAGCTCAGGCACGTTGTGGCTCTTGGCAATGACGTTCTGCACTTCTTTATACAGCTCGTCATAGCCGAGGTTGCCACGGTCTTCGATCTGCAGGCGGAACCCGCCGATGGTGCCCAGACCCTGTACCGGCGGCGGCGGGAAGATCGCCATGTAGGCTTCTTCGATGTTGCTGTATTGGCCGTTCAGTGCGCCGGCAATCGCCCCGGCGGACATGCTCGGGTCTTTGCGCTCGTCAAAGGGCTTCAAGGTCACGAACACGATGCCGCTGTTCGGGCTGTTGGTGAACCCGTTGATCGACAGGCCAGGGAAGGCAATCGCGGCTTCCACGCCGGGTTGCTTCAGGGCAATCTCCGACATGCGCTTCATCACGCTTTCGGTGCGGTCCAGGCTCGCGGCGTCGGGCAGTTGGGCGAAGGCCACCAGGTATTGCTTGTCCTGGGCCGGTACGAAACCGGTCGGCGTGTGGGCAAACCCGAAGAACGTCAGCACCATCAGGCCGGCGTACACGAACAGCGCGATACCCGTGCCGCGAATCACTCGGCGTACGGTACCGACATAGCCATGGCTGGCCTTTTCGAAAAAGCGGTTGAAGGGACGGAACAGCCAGCCGCCGAAGATCTTGTCGAGGAACCGGGAGAAACGATCCTTCGGTGCGTCGTGGGCGCGCAGCAACACGGCGGCCAGGGCAGGGGACAGCGTCAGTGAGTTGAATGCCGAGATCACCGTCGATATGGCAATGGTCAAGGCGAACTGTTTGTAGAACTGCCCGGTCAAGCCACTGATAAAGGCGGCCGGAATGAACACCGCACACAGCACCAGCGCCGTGGCGACAATCGGGCCGGTGACTTCACGCATGGCTTTTTCAGTGGCCGGGAACGGCTCCAGGCCCAGCTCGATGTTCCGTTCGACGTTCTCCACCACCACGATGGCGTCGTCGACCACGATGCCGATGGCCAGTACCAAACCGAACAAAGACAAGGCATTGAGTGAGAACCCGAACAGGTGCATCACCGCAAACGTACCGATCAGCGATACCGGCACCGCCACCAATGGGATGATCGAGGCGCGCCAGGTCTGCAGGAACAGAATCACCACCAGCACCACGAGGATCAGTGCTTCGAACAGGGTGTGCACCACCGCTTCGATGGAGCCGCGAACGAAGATGGTCGGGTCATAGGCGATGCGGTAATCCATGCCCGCCGGGAAGCTCTTTTTCAGCTCGGCCATCTTGGCGCGTACATCGTTGGAGATGTCGATGGCGTTGGAGCCTGGACGCTGGAAAATCGGGATCGCAACGGCGGGCTGGTTATCGATCAACGAGCGCAGCGCGTATTGGCTGGACCCCAGCTCGACCCGGGCAATGTCCTTGAGGCGCGTGATTTCACCATTGGCACCGGCGCGAATCACAATGTTCTCGAACTCTTCCTCGGTGACCAGGCGCCCTTGGGTATTGACCGACAACTGGAAGCTGGTGTCACTTGGCGCAGGCTGTGCGCCCAGGGCACCGGCGGCCACCTGACGGTTCTGCTCACGAATCGCCGTGACCACATCGGTGGCGGTCAGGTTGCGCGAAGCGGTCTTGTTCGGATCCAGCCAGACGCGCAGCGAGTAGTCGCCCATGCCGAACAACTGCACGTCGCCGACCCCGCCCAGGCGGGCCAGTTCGTCCTTGATGTTGAGGATCGCGTAGTTGGACAGATACAGCATGTCGTAACGCTGATCCGGGGAGGTCAAGTGCACCACCATGGTCAGGTCGGGAGAGGCCTTGTCCACGGTGATACCGATGCGCGTCACTTCCTCAGGCAGTTTTGGCTGAGTGCGTGTCACGCGGTTTTGCACCTGCACCTGCGCGTTGTCCAGGTCGGTGCCCAGGGCGAAGGTGATGGTCAGGGTGAGCTTGCCGTCGGCGGTCGACTGCGAAGACATGTACAACATGTTTTCGACGCCGGTGATGGCTTGCTCCAGCGGCGCCGCCACGGTTTCGCCGATGACTTTAGGGTTGGCGCCGGGGAAGTTGGCGCGTACCACCACGGTCGGCGGTACCACTTCCGGGTATTCGCTGATGGGCAGCTGGAACAGCGAGATCGCACCGGCGATCAGGATCAGCAGCGACAGCACCGCTGCGAAGATCGGCCGCGAAATGAAGAACTTGGAAAAATTCATCTTGAGTCGTATCCCTTAACCGCGTGGAGTCGCGCTGGCGAGCTTGGGCGCGGGTTTTTCCGGCGCTACTTGCTCCAGGTTGCTGGCTTCAAGCGCTTGTCGTTGTTGGGCCAAGGCGGCGAGGGTTTCCTGGCTGGCCATCGGAATGGTTTCCGGCGCGACCGGCGAGCCAGGGCGCACACGCTGCAGGCCCTTGACGATAATGGTGTCGTCCTTGTTCAGGCCGCTACGCACGATGCGCAAACCTTCGATTTTCGGGCCCAGTTCCACGGCGCGATAGGCCGGCTTGTCGCCTTCCATCACCAGCACGAACTTCTTGCCAAGGTCGGTGCCCACGGCTTCATCGTTGATCAGCACGGCGGAGTAGGTGCCGCTGCCCACCAGCTTCAGGCGTGCGTACAGGCCAGGGGTGTATTCGCCCTTGCTGTTATCGAACACGGCGCGGCCGCGAATGGTGCCGGTGGCCGGGTTGACCTGGTTGTCGACGAAGTTCATCTGGCCCAGGTGCGGGTTGCCGGTTTCATTCGACAGGCCCAGGTACACCGGGGTGGTCGCACCGCGACGACCTTGGCGGGCCAGCTCGGTGTACTTGAGGAACACGCGCTCATCGGCGTCGAAGTAGGCGTAGACCTTGTCGGTGGAGACCACGCTGGTCAGCGCGGTGGTGTCGGCGGTCACCAGGTTGCCGGCGGTGATCTCGGCACGGCTGACGCGGCCGCTGATGGGCGACGTGACGCGGGTAAAGCTCAGGTTCAACTTGGCCAGGTCCAACTGCGCCTGAATCCCGGCGACCGCGGCGCGGGCTTCCTGGGCAGCGGTGGTGCGCGAGTCGGCCAGCTCGGCAGAGATCGCATTGCTCTGGCGCAGGCGGTCGCCGCGTTGCGCTTCGTTATCGCTGCGGGTGGCGGCGGCTTTGGTTTGAGCCAGCTGGGCTTCGAGGCGGCGAACTTCGGCCTGGAACGGGCGTGGGTCGATCTGGAACAGCAGGTCGCCTTTCTTGACCAAAGCGCCTTCGGTGAAAGCGACCTGGTCAATCTGGCCCGACACGCGTGGACGAATCTGTACGGTTTCCGGCGCTTCCAGACGCCCGGTGAATTCATCCCACTCGTTGACCGGTTGCTCGAGCACCTTGGCCACGCTGACTTTGGCAGCAGGCATGGCGGCCGCTTGGTCCGGGGTCTTGCCGCATGCGCTCATCACCACCACGGCAAGGATCGCCAGGGGGAAGCGCAAATGTTTGAGTGACTGTTCCATGAGGTGCATCCGCCAATGTATTTGAGATGGGCGGATCATGCGCGGGGAGGCGGTATGTCACGAATCGAATGAAGCAAAGGTAACTATCATTCGGAATGATATAAGCGGGCGCAAAGCCCTGCGAGATGGGGGGTTTAGTTAGGGTGCTATCAATTTGAGTAATGTTGGCGTTGGGACAGGGGAGCGTTTCGAACGACTCCCCTACGGGCCCAGTTAGTGTTGACGTTTGTTGGACGGTTGATAGTTGCGGGCAACTGCAACGCCAGCCAACAGGAGCGCAGCACCGACTGCGACGAGCAGATAGCGAGCGGGTGGTTTGTTCTGGCGCCATCCGCCTTCGACGCTGCGCTGCCCCGTCGAAGGGGTAAACAGGTTGCCTGGCGAGGTGTCCGCCTGGGGGCTGCGACCGAGCGCGAAGCGGGTCAGCCAACCGGACAGCTGTGCAAAGCCTGGCAGCAGCGAGTGCGCAACCCGTGCGGCGGTCGCGGCACGGCCCACCGTGGTGCTTTTGCGCGGCTGTAGCGCACAGGCAACCATCGCTTCAGCCACAAGATGAGGGTCATAGACCGGTGGCGGTGGCTTCAGCGCGTGGCCGGTGAAGTTGCCGCCGTCCCGAAAGCCGGGTGTGTCCATCACGGCCGGGTAGATGTCGCACACGTGAATATCCGGCAGCCCGGTCAACTCCGCGCGCAACGCTTCGCTGAAGCCGCGCAGGCCATATTTGCTCGCGGAATAAGCGACGGCATAGGGCTGGGCAACCCAGCTGCCAAGCGACAGCGTGTTGATCAGGATGCCGGCCTTTTTTGCCTTGAAATACGGCCATACCACGTACGCGCCGCGCAAATAACCCAACAAGTCAGTCTGCAGCACTTGCTCGTGGGCTTCCAGCGGGGTGTCTTCGAATCTGCCCACGGCACCCACGCCGGCGTTGTTGATCCAGATGTCGATGCGGCCGTGGCCAAACGCTACCGCTTCAGCCGCCAGAGCCCTCATCTGGTCGCCCTGAGTGACATCGGTCTTGACGGCAATCGCCTCGGCACCGCGCACAGCGCATTCTTCGACGACGTCGGCCAGGGCGTGCTCGTCTCGGGCTGCCAGGACCAGGCGTGTGCCCTGTTTGGCGAAGGCATGCGCGGCGGCGCGACCAATTCCGCTGGAGGCACCGGTGATCACTACCGTTTTGCCGTGCAACTGACCGCTGACGTTGCTCTTCGCAGGCGGGGCCTCGGGCCGGTCATCTGCCGCCTGAACCTGCACGGGCTGCTCGTACAGCTTCAGGCGCGCGCCATCGTTCAATACCAGGGTCAGATCATCGACGATGCCGGCAACCCGCTCTGGAAAAACCGGCTCGCCCGCGGCATCGAGTTCGTCGTAGAAAAATGTCTGGCCGTCCAGCCACCCGACCGCCGTCATCAATTCCGGGCTCAGGTAGTATTTTCCGTCGAGGAAAAAACCGCCAAAATTGTGCGTTCGCTCCAAGTTGTGCACGGCATAGCGTTCGCCGGGCTTCATTCCGGTTGCTGAGTCGATCATCACCACATCCTCCGTCATGTGTTTTGCGATAAAAGCGTCGGCGCATAGGATTGTTCAGTCCAAATGGCCGAGAGAAACGTGCAGCGCATGGGTCCTTGAGAGCCCCCATGCGCTGCTTGGGCGTCGCGCTTGAAGACTGTTTTATCCGCCTGAGCCGCCTGAGCCACCTGAGCCACCTGAGCTTGAGCCCGAGCCGGCACTCCCGCTACCGCCGCTGTTCCCGCCATCGCTACCGCCGCTGCTGCTGCTCCCGCCACCGCTTCCACTGTCGGGCGCGGTGTCATTGCCGCTGGCGCCTGTGCCACTGCCGCCCTGAGGCGCAGTCGGGCCAGTTCCAGGAGGTAGGGCAGAGCCAGCATCGCTTGCGCCGGAAGAGGACGACGTGCCGCCGGTTCCGGTGGTGCTGCCGGAGTTGGCGGCGAATGCCGGTGTGCCGGACGCGCACAGCATGCCGGCTATCATCAACGCTTTTACCAGTGGAGATTTCATGGAGACTTCCTCGCCTGTAAAGTGTGTTGAACGTGGTCTATGGGTGCTTTAGGCGCGACACAATGGAGCGTTTGCCTGGATATCGAATGTGTCGTGCCATACAAAATGGGAGGCCACGCCGGGAATTTAAGTTTTAAACATCTGCCAAAGCTTCGACGAATGGCAGTCTTCCAACGCCGAGACAGCGCAGCAAACCCTTAGGATAAAATCATGGAAATAGCATGCCTGGGATGGGGATCGTTGATCTGGAAACCGGACACATTGCCGTTGGCTACGCAATGGTTTCAGGACGGGCCCAGTCTTCCTATTGAATTCGCTCGAGTCAGTGACGGGGCAGAACTGGCTACGGTGCTTTGCGCCAACGCGCCTCCCTGCCAGGTCCTTTGGGCCGTGCTGCGAACGCAGTCGCTCGATGAGGCGTGTCAGGCGTTGCGTAGGCGAGAGCAGATCGCTGAACACCGGCAGGATGGCATAGGTGTTTTTATGCGCAGCACTTCTGCGGTGGGAGTGCTGGCCGAGTGGGTAGTGGCTCGCCAACTGGATGCCGTGATTTGGACTGCTCTGCCGCCAAGGATCAACGATGTTGAGGGCCTGGTGCCGTCTGCCGACGATGCGGTTGCGTACTTGGCGGGCTTGAGGGGAGAGGCGCTCAACCATGCCCGCGACTACGTTAAAAACGTGCCCGCGCAGATCGATACGCTTTACCGAAAAGAGATCATTACCAGGCTTGGGTGGTCATCATGCGGGTGAGAGCAAAGCCCGGATCGTGACCACCTGGCTGGAGGAAGTTCAGCTCATGACTTCGGCCTCCAGGGCGAAAGAGCCCCTTCGAAAAGTGAAACAGCTCGGTGCAGGAAACGGTTGAAGCGCGCGGCATCGCGCCGCAGCCCGGCCTGTTGACCACCAATCAGGCACAGATGGGCCATCTGCCCGATCACTTCTGCTTCGCCTGGCAAACGCACCACGCTGCGGCATGTCCGTATCGCGAACTCCAGTCTTGTTGTATCAACCCGCTGCTGAAACTCGCCAACCAACGGATCGTGCAACGCCCAGGCCCGGATGGACACTTCCCGCCCAGGGTGTTTTTCAGCGGCAATGCTCAAGTAGCGTTTCAAGGTTTCGCCCGCGCTACGACCCTGCGCCGCATAAGCGAGCATGCGCTGCGTGTAGTCTTCCTCCCACGCGGCCAGCAGGGTGCGGACATAGTCTTCGCGATTGCGAAAGTGGTGGTAGAACGATCCACGGGTCACGTTCAATCGTCGCGATAAACTCTCGGCGGAAACACCAATATGCCCGATTTGGTCGAGCGCCTCGAAACCTGCAGCGATCCAATGGTTACGCGTTAGTTTGCTCACCGCTTATTTCGCTCCCTGTTTAGCGCCATACAGACTGTGTATGGCGCGCAACCGATTGATACGCTGCGAACACCAGCAAAGACGGCCATTGCGTTGCGCATGCCAGCACTTTCATGGAGTTCATCTTGAAGAAAATCGTTCTGGTTACGTTCGACCAATTCACCGATATCGACCTGTTCCTGATGTGGGACATTCTAGGCCGCAATACTGAAGACTGGCACGTCCGAATAGTAGGCTCCAGCGCGATCGTGCGTTCAGCGCACGGCCTGCCTGTTTCGGTGCATGGCCCTCTTTGCGAGGCCAATAGCGCTGACGCGGTATTGTTCGTCAGCGGTAAGCAGGGGATACCCGCTGCACTTGCCGCCCCGGACTTCCTGTCCTCGTTTGAACTTGACCCCAGGCGCCAGCGAATCGGCTCCATCTGCGCCGGCGCGTTCATTCTCGAACGGCTTGGGCTGCTCAACGGCGTGGCAACGACACACCCGGATGCACGATCGAACCTGCAAGCATTGGGAATCGAGCCCATTGACCGGCCTCTCGTATTCCAGGGGAATGTTGCAACCGCTGGCGGATGCCTTGCTGCGCTTTATCTGGTGGGATGGCT
Organism: Pseudomonas sp. R5-89-07; assembly: GCF_003851685.1. Classification (NCBI taxonomy): domain Bacteria; kingdom Pseudomonadati; phylum Pseudomonadota; class Gammaproteobacteria; order Pseudomonadales; family Pseudomonadaceae; genus Pseudomonas; species Pseudomonas sp. R5-89-07. The sequence goes on from NZ_CP027727.1 coordinate 2,834,600, forward strand.
GGTTGAGTCCTGGTTCGATGTCGACAAGCGCCGCGCAACGTTGCTTCCCGTTCTGCCAGCAGGGCAGCAGCAGCTCTATGATGCCGTGATCGGGCTGAGTATCCGCCAGGGAGACCTGGGTGGCTGAACACCCTCCAGTTAATCCATGCTCAATCAGCGAGGCCCCGGGCGTTATCCGGATGGCATCGCCAAGATCGTCTAATTAGCAGCAGAACTCAGAAGAGACTCCCCGATGCCCCGAGAATTCGAACTCGTCATGCCCGTGCCAGTGCCCTCAAGGTCCGGCATCACCCATCTTTATAAATCGATGCACCTGGCGGACGCTTTTGCGATTCGGCTGCCTGCGGGCGCATCCCGCGATCCAGATGTGCTGGCTCGATTCATCCTTTCTCACCAGCCCTCCTGGATCGGATGGCTCATGCAAGTCCGAGACACTATCGCTGCCTGCTTTGGCCTCAAGACAGCCCGATATTTGGCATCACTGGCTCATCGGGTTGGAATCTTCAGGGTCTACAGCACAAACCGGACCGAAATCGTATTGGGAGAGGATGACAAGCACCTTGATTTCCGGATATCGATTCTCTGTGCTGATGAGGCAGAGCCAGAAGGCAGTCGCCAACTGGTGTTTTCAACCGTGGTCCACTGCCACAATCGCTTGGGAAGGGCCTACATCTTCGTCATCGCCCCGTTTCACCGCTTGGTCGTCAAGGCGAGCCTCGTTCGTGCGGCTCGCGTCGGTTGGCCTCTGGCTACCCGTCCGCCGGCTATCCAGTGATGCATCTCCGTCACGGACACGGTTGAAGGCTACACAAAAGTTACGGTACCCATCCGAACAGACCCACCTGTTGGCACTCGATGCCGCGATTTGAACGACAAGCCACACGACTCCAAGCAGTTGGTGGATGGCTTTTGAACTCAGATCATTTAGGCAAGGGGAGGCGTTGAATCAGCTGCGGGAGCATAGAAGCTTAAAACCTGCGGCGCCAAAGACCAACGCAAGGGTGCCTTCAATCCATCGGCGCGCCCTGCGATAGCCCAGAATCATCGGCGCCGTGGAGAAAGCAATCGCATAGCCGCAGAAAATGGAAACGCTCAACACGGCACAGCCAGCCAATATGGTCACAACCGTTTCAGGCGTGGCTTGTGGCCCCAGCCCGAGTGTCATCGTTGCGATCCAGCCGAGTAAAGCCTTTGGGTTGGTAAGGTGCATAAGCAAGCCCCGCCGATAGAGAGCAACGCCCGAGACGGTTGGTGCTGCGGCCAGCGCTTTCTCGTTTTTCTCGTCAGATGTCAGAGCAGAACGTCCCGCTTTCAGCGCTAGGAACAGCAAGTATGCCCCTCCGACTAGCTTGAGTAGCAAGAGTGCCTGTGCGAATTGGAGCAGAATGGCTGATACACCGGTAGCGGCCATTGCCCCCCAGAAAAAAGACCCGCTGATAACGCCTGCTGCCAGCATCAGCGCAGGTTTTCTACCTTGGTGCATTGCAACGCCCATGATCCGCATATTGCTGGGCCCTGGGCTGGCCGCTCCTACACTATAGGCTGTGAATACCAGCAGCAGGTGGTGCAGATCAAATGACATTTTCAGTCCCTGGAAGAATGCATGGCAGCCAGCAGCTTAAGTGGTTCCACGGTTCAAGTCATTCTGGCAGTCGTCAAAAGTGAGTCATTTTCACTCGGTTTTTTTCGCCGTGGTTTTTGTTCGGTGCACATCGAGCGTCACGATGAGGTCAGAACAAAGACGCTGAGTTTAGCTCTATCATGAGCTAGCGTTCATGCATGCACTTTCCTGATAACTCGCTGGATACTGCCCTTATGAGAGACCTGCCGCCCACCGCGACCTTGCGCGCATTTGAAGTTGCCACCCGGCACCTGACCTTTACGTCGGCCGCACAGGAGCTGCACGTTACTCAAAGCGCGGTCAGCCACCAGCTCAAGCACCTTGAGGCGCTGTGGGGAGTGCAGTTGTTTGAACGTGGCAAGGCGCTGCGCCTCACGGCAGCGGGGGCTGCGCTGGCGCCCATCGTGCGGGAGTTTTTTATCAGCCTGGAGGCGACGTTGGGTGATTTGCGCGAGCAAAAAGACAGGGTTCGACTCACCGTCAGCACCACCTATTCCTTCGCCCTCAAATGGCTGCTGCCGCGCTTGCCGAGTCTATCCCGTCAGCACCCCGAGCTGCTGGTCTCGCTGGACACCACGGATAGCCTAATCCACTTCTCTCACGCCCAGGCTGATGTTGCGATCAGGCTCGGGAAGGGCAATTACCCAGGCCTGCATTCGGAGTTCTTGTTTGGGGAGCAAGTATTTCCTGTGGCCAGCCCCGAATTGCTGCGGCGCGTCGGGACACCGCAGAGCCCTGCCGAATTGTTGCATTTCCCTCTGCTGATTCGGGACGGTGCCGAGTTGGTGCCAAAGTGGGAGGTGTGGTTTCAAGCCGTCGGGCTGGTCTATTTACCACTCAGGGAAAGCTTCAGATTTGGCGATACCAATATGACAGTCGAGGCGGCTTTACTCGGTCAAGGCGTCGCGCTGGTGCGCAGCGGGCATGTGGAGAACGAAATCAGCGATGGCCGTTTGGTTCGGCTGTTCGACGTGCCGCTTCCATCGCCACTTGCCTACTACTTCGTGTGCCCAAAGGGCATCGAATCGCAGCCGCATATCGTCAGTTTTCGTCAATGGTTAGCCAGTGAGGCGAGCAAGGTACAACGAGTAGAACAGTGATGCTTGAGCATTCACTCATGCTGCAATGAGGAGAATTTGCTTCAGTCAGGGCTTCGCAGTGCCTAAAGTGGCGCATGCCTATTCATCTCATCCTCCTCGTGCTTTTCGCCGCGCTCCTGCATGCCAGCTGGAATGCGTTGCTGCGCAGCGGTGCCGATCGGCTGTGGTCCATGACAGTGATGAGCATTGCAATCGCCATCACCTGTGTCGTCGCCGCAGCGTTCATGGTGCCCCCGGCGATTGAAAGTTGGGGCTACGCAGTGCTGTCGGGGTTGCTGCATGTGGGCTACAACCTGTTTCTGGTGCGCAGTTACCGGGTCGCAGACCTGGGGCAGATCTATCCAATTTCACGCGGATCGTCGCCTGTGCTGATTACCCTGGGCGCCGCTGTGTTTGCCGGGGAAAGCATCACGCCGGGTACGTTGCTCGGTATTGTGCTGGTGTCAGGCGGGATCATTTCGCTGGCCTTCAAAGGGCGCAGTTTGTCAGTTCCAGGCCTGCCCTATGCGCTGGGGACGGGCTGTTTTATCGCGGCCTATAGCGTGGTCGATGGCATCGGCGCCAGGTTATCCAATGCGCCGCTTGCCTACACGGTTTGGATGTGTGCCCTGTGGGGCATGCTGATGCCTGTGCTCTACATCAGCCTACGCGACACCCGCAGCCTGGTCTCCCTCCGGCCCGGAACAGTGACTGCCTTGATTGGCGGGCTGGTCTCTTTGCTCGCGTATGCAATGGTCATCTACGCCATGAACCAGGCGCCCCTGGGCGCGGTATCGGCTTTGCGCGAAACCAGCGTGCTGTTTGCGGCGTTGATCGGTTATGTGTTCCTCGGCGAGACACTCACCGCCCGCCGGATACTCGCATGCGTAGTGATCGCCAGCGGTACCTTCATCATCGGCTGATACAGCCGACGATTCAGGAGCTATGTCAACGGTCAACGTCTCGCAGGCGCACTCCACACAGCCGCGAACGACCATGGCGGCCACCACGTCGGCCAACCGCGCGAGGATACCGGCAAAGCCGACACGAGCAGCGCTGACCTCGCGTTCCATGCTGGTCAGGATCGGCACCAGTCCGGGGTAACGCTGGCCGCCCGCATCAATCAGAATCATGCCCGGCATCAGCCGACCAGGGCCGTGGATACTGCCCAGTTCAAATTCCATGCCGCCACTGAACAAAATAGTGTTCGGCGTGGGGAGGCTTTGGCTCCGGTATCCACCGCGCTGACGCTGTCACCGAGGGGGGGGCGCTCTCTAGATGGTCGATGTCTTGAACCGGCATGCCGGCGTGGGAAAACAGCTGATGGGCCGCGCCACGTGCGATAAACACGGCGTTGCCGGCAGACAGCGCGCAGGTGGTGCCGTCCTCTGCATCCGCGCGACTGGACGCGCGAGTCGGCAGTCCTCGGTTTCAGGGGCGTGTTCGCAAACGCCGACGGCCTTGGCGCCTTGCGCAACACGCAACACGACGTTGCGTCATGCTCGTATGTTCGCCGTCTGATTGCGCCTATCAGGACACTGCATGCGATCATGCCCCTAACGCATCCTGCCAGCCACGTCGCGCCAGTGGCAGATCGAGCAAGCGCTTGCCGGTGGCATCGTTGATGGCGTTGCCCAGTGCCGCGGCCATGGGGCCCTGCACGATTTCCGCAGCCCCGAGAAACGGCTGATCCGGCTGATCAATCATGTGGACTTCGACCTGTTGCGGCACATCCACAAAGCGCATGATCGGATAGCCGCTCCAGTCGAAACTGTACATGCCATTGGCGTCATAGAGGATTCGTTCGTAAAGCGTCCAACTGGCGGACTGTACGATGCCGCCCTGAATCTGATTGAGCAGCCCGTCGGGGCTGACAATTTGCCCCACGTCGACGGCGGCGACTACGCGATCAATCGTTACTTGCCCGGTCTGGCGCTGCACATGCAACTGCACGGCGATTGCGCAGTAACCCATGATGTTTTTATAGCGGGCAAAAGCGAAGCCGATGCCGCTGCCGGGCCCCGTTGCTTTGTGCGGCCAGCGGAACTCAGCGGCGACGCGCTCAACCACCGCCCGTGCTCGCGGATCGCTCAAGTGATTCAGGCGAAATTGCACCGGGTCGATGGTGCCCCTGGCCGCCAGTTCATCGACGCTGCTCTCGATGGCGAACACGTTGATATGGGCACCGAGCGAACGCATGGCCGAGGTCCTGAATGGCATGGTCAGCACAAAGTTCAGATCGACTTTCAGGTTGGGGATCTCATACAACGGCACAGCGTTACGGTCGCCGTCACCTTCGGGTTGGGCAATCGGGACTGACGGTGCGGGCGTGAAGGGCTTGGCCAACAGCCACGCCGGCAACAGGCGTCCGGCATTGACGATGCGCTCGTTGTGCGGCGTACTCCAGAGTTCGTATTTCCAGTCGCGAAGACGTCCGCTGTCGTCCAGTCCCGCTTCCACTTCGGCTAGCATGGCCGAACTGTAGGGCTCCCAGAGATTTTCCTGTTCGCGCATCCATTGCACCCGTATCGGCTTGCCGGGAATGGCCATGGCAATCAGTGCGGCATCGGCGGCGGCGTCATCGGCGCCGTTGTGGCCATAGCAACCGGAGCCCTCGGCGTGGATGCAACGCACCTGAGCGACCGGCAGGCCGACCATTTCGGCGATACCCATGCGCAGCGGGTAGACACCTTGGGTATGGGTCCAGACCGTCAGTGTTCCATCCTTGAACCAGGCCACTGCGCAGGAAGGGCCGATGGAGCCGTGCATCAGGTATTGCTTGGTCACTCGGGCCTTATACGCGGGCGGCCCCGGTTGTGGGGGGGCTCCCTTGGCCGCCACCGGATAGTGCCGCGACGGCAATTGGGTGAGCAGTTGATGGATGTGTGTCGAGTCCGGCAGTGCATTGCCTGCGGTCCAGCGGGCCGTGGCGTAGCCCTCGCGCATCGCTTTGATGGCCAGCCATTCATCGGTGGCGACCACAGCGAGGTAGCTGCCGTTGCGGATCAGTTTGACGTCACCAGGGAGGTTCTTGAGGGCGGCCTCGTCAATCTCCAAGAGCTGACTGCCGCGCCGGGGAGGGCGTATCACACGGGCGTGCAGCATATCGGGCAGGCGCATGTCCTGCACATAGGCCGCGCCGCCGCTGACTTTGGCCGGGATGTCCAGCCGAGGCAGTGATTTGCCGATCAGGGTAAAGCTGCTGGCTGGCTTGAACGGGGAGCTTGTCGAGGCGAAGCGATGCAGTTGAACCCCAACTACCGCTTGTGCGTAGGTCATGCTGCGGCCTTGTGCATCGTAGATCACCGCGTCTCGCGTGGTCAGGCTCTCGATGCCGTGCTGCCATTGGCGTGCCGCGGACTCGAGTAGCAACTGACGCACCTGGGCCGCGGCGTTGAACAGCGCAGTGCCGCTGTCGACGATGGTATGGCTGCCGGCGGTATAGCCCTCATT